>NZ_JBVIGX010000001.1:484535-594866 GCF_055570595.1 Streptomyces sp. NPDC031132 | reverse complement strand
GGGTATGAGGGCTGTGGGGGGGGTGGCGGTGGGGGCGGTTGGCGCTCGAGCGACGGGCGGGGGGGGGGCGGCCCCCCCCCCCCCCCCCCCCCCCCTGTGCCGTGTGGCCGTGTCGCCGTGTGCTGGGCAGCCCGTCGCCCGCGGCCCGTGCGTCAGACGTTCTCGCGGATCCGCGTCGGCGAGGCCGGGCTGTCGAAGTCGGAGTCGCTGTCCGGGTCACCGAGCAGGACCCCGGCGATCACGAGCGCGATCATCAGAATGCTGATCAGGATGCTGACCGAGCCCAGGATGATGCCGGCGAGTGCCATCGGGCCGTTGTCGGCCTCACCACGCCGGGCCTTGCCGCGGCCCAGGGCGCCGAAGATGACCGCCGGGACTCCGAACAGGACACCCAGGTAGCAGGTGACCACCCCGATGATGCCGAGGACGAGGGCGGTGACCCCGAAGCCGTTGCTCATCTGCCGGTAGGCGGGGTACCCGGGGTACCCCTGATAGCCCGGGTAGCCGTACGCCGGCTGCGCGGGCGGCGGTCCGGGGTACGCGTAGCCACCGGGATCCGGCTGCGCCGGGTACCCGTACGCGGGCGGCAGCGTCGGGGCGGGCTCGGGCAGGGGCGCCGGAGTCTGCATCGGCGTCGGCCCCGGTATCTGCGCCGGCGGGAAGTCGGCCCCCGGCATCCCCGCGATCGTGGGCTGGTCGTGCACGGACGGCGAACCCGACACGCCCGGTGTGGCCTGCGGTTTGCCGAGTTCCACCGCCGGCCGCTCCGGCGGCGCCCACGGGTCCCTCGGCTCGGGGCTCTGATCGGTCATGCGGCGCCCCCCTCTCGTACGGCCATGCTAAGCGCTGCCGCCGACAGTCCCGGAGCTGCCTACGATGAAGCCCGATCTGTCCGCACCCGCGTCCTCCCGGAGGCTCCCTCATGCCCGACCTGACCCCCTTCATCGCAGGGCTGCCCAAGGCGGAACTCCATGTCCACCACGTCGGTTCGGCCTCCCCGCGCATCGTCGCCGAACTCGCCTCCCGCCACCCCGACTCCAAGGTCCCCACCGATCCCGAGGCACTCGCCGACTACTTCACGTTCACCGACTTCGCGCACTTCATCGAGGTCTACCTCTCCGTCGTCGACTTGGTCCGCACCCCCGACGACGTCCGCACCCTGACGTTCGAAGTCGCCCGCGACATGGCCCGGCAGAACATCCGTTACGCCGAGCTGACCATCACCCCGTACTCCTCCACCCGTCGCGGCATCGACGAGAAGGCCTTCATGGAGGCCATCGAGGACGCCCGCAAGGCGGCCGAGACCGAGCTCGGCGTCATCCTGCGCTGGTGCTTCGACATCCCCGGCGAGGCCGGCCTGGAGGCCGCCGCCGAGACCGCGCGCCTCGCCGTCGAACTGCACCCGGAGGGCCTGGTCTCCTTCGGCCTCGGCGGGCCCGAGATCGGCGTCCCGCGCCCCCAGTTCAAGCCGTACTTCGACGCCGCCCGGGCCGCGGGCCTGCACAGCGTGCCGCACGCCGGCGAGACCACCGGACCGGAGACCATCTGGGACTCGATCCGCGACCTCGGCGCCGAGCGCATCGGCCACGGCACCAGCGCCACCCAGGACCCGGAGCTCCTCGCGTACCTCGTCGAGCACCGGATCGCGCTCGAGGTCTGCCCGACCTCCAACATCGCCACGCGCGCGGTGACCGACCTGGACCGGCACCCCGTCAAGGAGATGGTGCAGGCGGGCGTGCTCGTCACCATCAACAGCGACGACCCGCCGATGTTCGGCTCGGACCTCAACAACGAGTACGCGGTCGCCGCGCGGCTGCTCGACCTCGACGAGCGCGGGCTCGCACAGCTGGCCAAGAACGCCGTCGAGGCCTCCTTCCTGGACGAGGCCGGCAAGGCGAAGATCAGCGCGGAGATTGACACGTACACCGACGCCTGGCTGGCGCGCTGACGCCTGCGGACAATGGGTCCATGCGCACCCTGACTGTCGTAGGCCACCGCGGCGACCCCTACCGTGCCCGCGAGAACACCCTGCACTCGATCCGCTCGGCCTTCGCTCGCGGAGCGGACGCGGTCGAGGTCGACGTACGGCTGACCCGCGACGGGGAGGCGGTCCTGCTCCACGACGAGACGCTCCAGCGGCTGTGGGGCCACGACGTGCGGCTCGATGCCGTCACGGCACCGCAGCTGAAGGAGTTGACGGACGGTGGGATCCCGACGCTGCGCCAGGCTCTGACGGCGGCGGGTGCGGGCCGGCTGATGATCGACCTGCCGGGTGCGACGCCCGAATCCGTACGGACGGTCGTCGGCCAGGTCAGGGAGTGCGGGGCGCGCGAGCGTACGTACTACAGCGCGGGGCCGGACACCATGCTGGCCGTGCGCGCCGCCGATCCGGGCGCCGAGATCGCGCTGACCTGGACCACGCTGGCGCCGCCGCGCCGGGTGCTGATCGACGCGGTGGCGCCGACCTGGCTCAACTACCGCTTCGGGCTGGTCAGCCGGGAACTGACGGACGCCCTGCACCGGGACGGCCTGCTCGTCTCGGCCTGGACGGCGGACACCAGGCGGACGATGCGCAGGCTGGTCGCGGCCGGGGTGGACTCGGTCACCACCAACCGGGTGGACGCGCTGGCCGGCGTACGGGCCGAGTTCGGGCTGCCCGGCCGGTGATACACGCCCGGGGGAGCGGATCCGGCGGGCGGATCCGCGGTGGCAGCACCTGGGGCTGACGCTGCTGGTGCAGGTGGCGACGACGATTCCGTTCGTCGTGCCCCGCGATCCGCTGGTTTCGCCGGCGACCTGGCCGGCGTACCTGCTGACCACGCTGGGCAACGCGCCGCTGGAGATGAAGCAGTTCGTGCTGCCGGACGGCACGGTGGTCTACGGCAGGACGGGCTCCCGGTACGGCTACGGCACCGTGATCGGCGGGGCGCGCGATCTCTCGCGCACCCTCGTCCACTCGGTCAACTCCACCGACACCAAGGGCCAGGACGTGAACAAGGTGGCTTACGGGACCGTCGCGGCGGCCTTCGCCCGGTAGCCGTCGGTCGGCAGTGCCTCGAGGCGCTTGATCATGCGGCGGAGCGCCAGCAGGGGTACGACCCCGAAGACGCCGAACGACATGTCGATGACGCTCCACCCGAAGGGGATGCCCCGGATGGGGCCGCAGATCAGGGCCAGGGGGATCACGCCGGCGCAGGCGATCATGCCGGCTTCGACGATCCAGATGTTGCGGACGGGGTCGCGGTGGACCCCGTAGAAGAAGACCGCGATCACCAGGTGGGCGAAGGCGAGCCAGTCGGTGCCGTAGAGGAGGAAGGGATAGTCCGCGTCGGCCCGGTCCAGCCCCTCCCCCACCCGCCGCAGCCAGGTGTGGGACACGAGGGAGTTGGCCCAGTGCAATTCGCTGACCAGGGGGAAGGCGGTGAGACCGCTGAGCACGAGGCAGACGATGAACAGGACCAGCCAGGCACGGATCCGCCGCTGAAGGGCGCTTCTCTCGCTCATGGAAAGAAGCGTACGCCTATTTCTGAACACGTTCAGCCAATTCTCTGAACGCGTTCAGTTCTGTGGCGGGACCGTGATCATTCGACTCCGCCCGGCACCAGGCGCTCGACGCTCGGCGCTCAGAGACCGACGATGGCGTTCCAGCGCTGGGCGAGGGAGCGGCGCTCGGCCGAGGAGATGTCGCGGGCCACGACGAGCCGCTTGCGCATCTCCCCGTCCGGGAAGATCAGCGGGTTCTCGGCGAGTTCGGCGGTCTCTTTGTCGTCGGAGCCGGCCAGCACGTCGCGGGCGGCCGGGACCGGGCAGACGTAGTTGACGGCGGCGGCGAGCTCGGCGGCCACCTCGGGGGCGTAGTAGTAGTCGACCAGGGCCTCGGCGTTGGCCTTGTGCCGGGCCAGGTTGGGGACGAGCAGGCTCTCCGCCCAGAGCTCGGCGCCCTCCTCCGGTACCACGAACTCGATGTCGGGGTTGTCGGCCTGGAGCTGGATGGCGTCGCCGGAGTACGCCTGGCAGGCCAGGACGTCGCCCTTGCTCAGATCGGAGGTGTAGTCGTTGCCGGTGAAGCGGCGGATGTGCTTCTTCTTCACCATGCTCTCCACCTGGTCGCACATCCGATGGAAGTCGGACTCGGTCCACCGGGTCACGTCCACGCCGTCACCCTGCATCAGCAGGGCGAAGGACTCGTCCAGACCCGAGAAGAGGGTGACCTTGCCCGCCAGGTCCGGGTGCCACAGGTCCTTGACGGACTTGATCTCCCGGCCCAGCGCCTTGCGGTTGTAGGCGATGCCGGTGATCCCCGACTGCCACGGGACGGTGTGCAGGCGGCCCTCGTCGAAGGCGGGGGACTTCAGCTGCGGGTCCAGGTGGGCGGTCACGTTGGGCTGCGCCGACCGGTCCATCTTCTGGGCCCAGCCCAGGTGGACGAAGCGGGCGGCCATCCAGTCGCTGACCACCACCAGGTCGTGGCCGGTCTCCTGGTGGTTCATCAGGGCCGGACTGACCTTGCCGAAGAACTCGTCGTTGTCGTTGATCTCCTCGGTGTACCGGACCTCGATGCCGGTCTTCTCCGAGAAGGCGTCCAGCGTGGGACGGCGCTCCTCGTCCTCGTCATCGGTGTCGATGTACAGGGGCCAGTTGGAGAAGGCGACCCGCTTGTCCCGGCCGGAGCGGTCCTGGCCTCCCCGACGGTCCTCGGGGACGTAGGCGGCGGGCACACCGCAGCCGGTGAGGGCCGCGAACAGGCCGGCGGCACCGAGGCCGCGCAGTGCCG
Source organism: Streptomyces sp. NPDC031132 (assembly GCF_055570595.1). Classification (NCBI taxonomy): domain Bacteria; kingdom Bacillati; phylum Actinomycetota; class Actinomycetes; order Kitasatosporales; family Streptomycetaceae; genus Streptomyces; species Streptomyces sp. NPDC031132. Next base: position 590,092 of record NZ_JBVIGX010000001.1, on the reverse strand, counting down.
CGCGGCGGGAGAAGGCGAGTTCAGGCATGGGCAAAGCCTCGGGGAACAGAAAGGGGCGGGCAATAGACACATTGTCTACTGCCCGCCCTCTCAAGCTCCTTCGGTGATCGATGCGATCTCCGTGGAGAAAGATCAGCCGTCGAGCGAGGTCATCACGTGCTTGATGCGCGTGTAGTCCTCGAAGCCGTAGGCGGAGAGGTCCTTGCCGTAGCCGGACTTCTTGAAGCCGCCGTGGGGCATCTCGGCGACGAGCGGGATGTGGGTGTTGATCCACACGCAGCCGAAGTCGAGGTTCTTGGACATGCGCATCGCGCGGCCGTGGTCCTTGGTCCACACGGAGGAGGCGAGGGCGAACTCGACGCCGTTCGCGAACTCCAGGGCCTGGGCCTCGTCCGTGAAGGACTGGACGGTGATGACGGGGCCGAAGACCTCGTTCTGGATGATCTCGTCGTCCTGCTTGAGGCCCGAGACCACGGTCGGGGCGTAGAAGTAGCCCTTCTCCCCGACCTGGTGGCCGCCCGCCTCGACCTTGGCGTGCGCCGGGAGGCGGTCGATGAAGCCCGCGACCTGCTTGAGCTGGTTCGGGTTGTTCAGCGGGCCGTAGAGCACGTCCTCGTCGTCCGGCTGGCCGGTCTTGGTGTCGGCCGCGGCCTTGGCCAGCGCGCTCACGAACTCGTCGTGGATGGACTCGTGCACGAGCACGCGGGTCGCGGCGGTGCAGTCCTGGCCGGCGTTGAAGTAGCCGGCGACCGCGATGTCCTCGACGGCCTTCGGGATGTCGGCGTCCTCGAAGACCACGACCGGGGCCTTGCCGCCGAGCTCCAGGTGGACGCGCTTGACGTCCTTCGAGGCGCTCTCGGCGACCTGCATGCCCGCGCGCACCGAGCCGGTGATGGAGGCCATCGCCGGGGTGGAGTGCTCGACCATGGCCTTGCCGGTCTCACGGTCGCCGCAGACGACGTTGAAGACGCCCTTGGGCAGGACCGAGTCGATGATCTCGGCCATCAGGACGGTGGAGGCCGGGGTGGTGTCCGAGGGCTTGAGCACCACGGTGTTGCCCGCGGCGATGGCCGGGGCGAACTTCCACACGGCCATCATCATCGGGTAGTTCCACGGCGCGACCTGGGCGCATACGCCGACCGGCTCGCGGCGGATGATCGAGGTCATCCCGTCCATGTACTCGCCGGCCGAGCGGCCCTCGAGCAGGCGGGCCGCACCCGCGAAGAAGCGGATCTGGTCCACCATCGGCGGCAGCTCCTCGCTGGCCGTGAGGCCCAGCGGCTTGCCGGTGTTCTCCGACTCGGCGGCCACGAGCTCCTCCGCGCGCGCCTCGAAGGCGTCCGCGATCTTGAGCAGGGCCTTCTGCCGCTCGGAGGGGGTGGTGTCGCGCCACCCCGGGAAAGCGGCCGCGGCAGCGGCCATGGCGGCGTCGACATCGGCCTGGCCGGAGAGCGGGGCGGTGGCGTACACCTCGCCGGTGGCGGGGTTGACCACCTCGGTGGTCCGCCCGTCGGCGGCGTCCTTGAACTCTCCGCCGATGTAGTTGCGCAGACGACGCAGTTCGGTGGTCACTCCAGCCACACTCCTGATCACATGTCCAACGATTGAGACGAATCCCAATCTTAGCCCCTAGGCGGACGCTTTCGGCAGGGCCAGATGCCACGAACTACGAAATCAGTGAGATCCAAGTCCCCAGACGACGGATTTCATCGATTCCGTCTTGCGGAACAGACGACTCCTCGTGCACAGTGAGGTCGTGGTCAGTCGAAGCGCAGATTCCAGGAACAGACAACCGTCCCCTTCGGTCGATGCTGTGTCCCTGGCGATCATCGAGCAACTGCAGGAGGACGGACGCCGTCCGTACGCGGCGATCGGCAAGGCCGTCGGCCTGTCGGAGGCAGCCGTGCGCCAGCGCGTGCAGAAGCTGCTCGACCAGGGCGTCATGCAGATCGTCGCCGTCACCGACCCGCTCACCGTGGGCCTGCGGCGCCAGGCCATGGTCGGCATCAACGTCGAGGGAGACCTCGACCCGGTGGCCGACGCACTGACCCAGATGGCCGAGTGCGAGTACGTGGTCATGACCGCGGGCTCGTTCGACCTGATGGTGGAGATCGTCTGCGAGGACGACGACCACCTGCTGGAGACGATCAACAAGAAGATCCGCGCGCTCCCCGGCGTGCGATCAACCGAAAGCTTCGTTTATCTGAAGCTGAAGAAGCAGACCTACATGTGGGGAACTCGATAGCCCGTGAGCCAGGACCTCTCCAAGACCGCGTACGACCACCTGTGGATGCACTTCACCCGCATGTCGTCGTACGAGAACTCCCCCGTCCCCACCATCGTGCGGGGTGAGGGCACTTACATCTTCGACGACAAGGGCAAGCGCTACCTGGACGGTCTCGCCGGACTGTTCGTGGTCAACGCCGGTCACGGCCGCAAGGAACTGGCCGAAGTCGCCTACAAGCAGGCCCAGGAACTCGCGTTCTTCCCCATCTGGTCGTATGCCCACCCCCAGGCGGTCGAGCTGGCCGAGCGCCTCGCCGGCTACGCCCCGGGCGACCTGAACAAGGTCTTCTTCACCACGGGTGGCGGCGAGGCCGTCGAGACCGCGTGGAAGCTCGCCAAGCAGTACTTCAAGCTGCAGGGCAAGCACACCAAGTACAAGGTCATCTCCCGCGCGGTCGCCTACCACGGCACCCCGCAGGGCGCGCTGTCCATCACCGGCCTGCCGGCCCTGAAGGCCCCCTTCGAGCCGCTGGTCCCCGGCGCGCACAAGGTGCCGAACACCAACATCTACCGCGCCCCGATCTACGGCGACGATCCCGAGGCCTTCGGCCGCTGGTGCGCCGACCAGATCGAGCAGGAGATCCTGTTCGAAGGCGCCGACACCGTCGCCGCCGTGTTCCTCGAGCCGGTGCAGAACGCCGGCGGCTGCTTCCCGCCGCCGCCCGGGTACTTCCAGCGGGTCCGCGAGATCTGCGACGAGTACGACGTGCTCCTCGTCTCCGACGAGACGATCTGCGCCTTCGGCCGCCTCGGCACGATGTTCGCCTGTGACAAGTTCGACTACGTCCCGGACATGATCACCTGCGCCAAGGGCATGACCTCGGGTTACTCCCCGATCGGTGCCTGCATCGTCTCGGACCGCATCGCCGAGCCGTTCTACAAGGGCGGCAACACCTTCCTGCACGGCTACACCTTCGGCGGACACCCGGTGTCCTCCGCGGTGGCGCTCGCCAACCTCGACATCTTCGACAAGGAAGGCCTCAACCAGCACGTGCTGGACAACGAGGACGCCTTCTTCTCGACGCTGAAGAAGCTGCACGACCTGCCCATCGTCGGCGACGTCCGCGGCAACGGCTTCTTCTACGGCATCGAGCTCGTCAAGGACAAGGTCACCAAGGAGTCCTTCACGGACGAGGAGACCGAGCGCGTGCTCTACGGCTTCCTCTCCAAGGCACTCTTCGAGAACGGCCTGTACTGCCGTGCCGACGACCGTGGCGACCCGGTCATCCAGCTGGCCCCGCCGCTGATCGCGGACCAGGGCACCTTCGACGAGATCGAAGGCATCCTGCGCTCGGTGCTCACCGAGGCGTGGACCAAGCTGTAAAGAGCAGCGCGGCAAAGAGCAGTAAATAGTCCGAACCACACGGCCCGGATCCTCCGTTCGAGTGAGAACGCGGGGGTCCGGGCCGTGTGCTGTCACCATCCAAGGCATTCATCTCTTTACATCTCAGTGCGGCGCCAGTGACCGAACCGGTTCCGCTTCGTTCCCCCGGACGGAGGTGTACGCCATGGTGGCTCCACCGGACAACGCCCCACCGGACAATGACGTCCTCTGGGCACGGTCCGTTCACTACTCCCACAGCGGTTCACCCGGCCTCATCGGGGTCTCGGTCGGCGTCCGCCAGGGCGAGATCCTGGCCCTGACCGGCCCGCGCGGCAGCGGGAAGACCACGCTGCTGCGCTGCCTGGCCGGACACGTGGTGCCGGAGCAGGGCGAGATCTGGTTCAACAGCGTGCCCGTCCACACCATGGGCGCGCCGGCCCGCGAACGGCTGCGCCGCGACCGGTTCGGCTGGATCGGCCCCGAGCCCCTGCTGCTGCCCGAGCTCAAGGTCTGGGAGAACGCCGCCCTGCCCCTGCTGATCGCCGGGGCCTCCCACCGCACCGCCAAGGCCGCCGCCTGCGAATGGCTGGACCGCCTCGACATCGGCGGCTTCGCCCGCAAGCGCCCCCGTGCCCTGACCCACGCCGAATCCCAGCGGGTGGCCCTCGCCCGGGCCCTGGTCAACGAGCCCGCCGTGGTCTTCGCCGACGAACCCACCGCCCCGCTGCACCGCGCCGAGCGCGCCCTGCTGCTCCGTACGCTCACCACCGCGGCCCGCTCGCACGAGATCACCGTGGTGCTGGCCACCCACGACGAGGAGACCGCGGCCGTCGCCGACCGCCGGGTCGCGCTGCTCGACGGCCGCCCCGCCGGGACCGCGGCCGCCGTCGGCGGTGTGTCCGACGAGACCCCGGAGGGCCAGGCCGCGTGCTCGCTCTCCGCCTAGCCCGCGGCTCCCGCCCGCTCGTCCAGCTGCGCCGGCTGCTGGTCGCCGCCGCCTGCGCCGGCACCGGTTTCCTCCTGCTGTTCGTGCTGGCCGAGGCCACCGTCCGGCCTGCCGGATCGTTCCCGCGCCTGCTGTGGGCCCTGGTCCCGCTCGCCGTCACCGTGCAGTTCGCGGTCGCCGTCGCACGGACCGACCCCGCGACCCGGCCCCGCGAGGGGATGGACGCCGTCGGGCTGGGCCCCGTACGGCTCGCCCTCGTCGCGGCGGTCTCCACGGCCGTCTCGTGCACCCTGGGCAGCGCCGTGGCCCTGGTCGCCTTCCTCCATCTGCGGGGCGACGTCACCGGCCTGCCGTTCGACGGGGCCGGGGCCCGCCTGCTGCACGCCGACCGGCCGCTGCCCGTGGCGGCCGCCCTCACCCTGCTGGCCCTGGTGCCGCTGGCCGCCTCGGCCGCCACGGCGTTCGCCCTGCGCCCGCATCCGCCGCTGGCCCCGCAGACCGGCCTGCCCTGGGGCATCGCCCTCACCGCCTGCGGATTGGCGGTCGAGGCGTACACCGGCCTCGGCGGCCTCGGCATGGCGGCCGGCTGGGCACTCACCGCCGTCGGGCTCTCGCTCGCCGGCCCGGGGCTGGCCTACGCCTGCGGAGCGCTGGTGCAGGCGGTCCGCCCGGGCGCCGTGCGGCTGCTGGCCGGGCGCACCCTCCAGGAGGAGGCGCCCCGGCTGGGCCGTCCGCTCGGCCTGCTGTGCGCGGTCGGCGCGGGCGCCCTCACCGCCGCTGCCCTGCGCGACGAGGACGGCTTCCCCGTCCCGCTGGGCCCGCTGACCGGGCCGGCCTGCGCCCTGGTCGCGCTGTGCGTGGCCGCGACCCTGCTCACCTGCGCCTTCGAGGTCCGCCAGGACCGCTCCGACACCCGCGCGACCCTGCGCGACCTGGGCACTCCGGGCACGGTCCTGCGTACGGCCGCGACCCTGCGGGCCACCGCGCTGCTGGCCGTGTGCGCACCGGTCGTGTGGGGTGTGGCGCAGCTGACGTCGCTGGCGTTGACCCGCTGATACAAGCAGCCCTTAGGGTGGGCCGAATGGTCAACGCAGACATCGAGATCGAGACGCTCGCCGAATTCGACCAGGTCGTGGCCCGCGGCTCGCTCAGCGGCTACCGGATCCAGTCGGTCAACCTGCTGGAGCGTACGTTCGCCCTGCTGTCCGCCGACACCTCCGCGGCCGTCTTCCTGGGCTGCGCGATGGAGCCCGACGCGGCGGCCAAGGTGCGCGCGGACGGCGCGCTGGTCTTCCCGCCGGTGCCGGACCTGCCCTTCAACCCGTACCGCGGTCTGCTGTACACCGCCGACGAGCTGTTCGCGGGGCTGTCCGCCGGCTACGACGCCACCCCTGACGCCCAGTCGTACGCCTGGTTCCAGGAGACCAAGGCGGACGGCGACGTCTTCTCCTCGATGCTGCGGTCCATCCACGACGACGCGATCTCCGACGCCCTCGACGAACAGCTCGCCGGTGCCCGCGTGGTCGGCGTCATGGGCGGCCACGCCATGGCCCGCGGCGGCCTGGACTACCAGGGCGCGGCCGAACTCGGCCGGGAGCTGACCCGGTCCGGGCTGACGGTCGCCACCGGCGGCGGCCCCGGCGCGATGGAGGCGGCCAACCTCGGCGCCTACCTGGCGGCCGCTCCGGACCACGCTCTTGCGGAGGCCCTGGAGATCCTGGCCAAGGCCCCGTCCTTCGCGCCCTCGGTGTCCGACTGGGCGCAGGCGGCGTTCGCCGTACGGGACCGCTGGCCCGCCGGCGGCGACTCGGTGGGGATCCCCACCTGGTTCTACGGGCACGAGCCGCCGAACGCCTTCGCCGGCCACATCGCCAAGTACTTCGCGAACGCCACCCGGGAGGACGGGCTGCTCGCCCGGTCCACCGCGGGCGTCGTCTTCCTGCCGGGCGCCGCGGGCACCCTGCAGGAGATATTCGACAACGCCACGCCGAACTACTACGAGTCGCGGGGCGAGCCGACGCCGATGGTGCTGGTCGGGCGTACGCACTGGACCGAGCACCTGCCGGCGTGGCCGCTGCTCCAGGCGCTGGCGCGCGGCCGTGCGATGGAGTCCCGGATCGCGCTGGTCGACTCGGTGGCCGAGGTCCCCGCCGTACTCGCTTCGATGAAATGAGTGACGGGCCGAGGCAACTTCCCGGCCCGATCGCACGTCTGCCATAGGTAATCAAAGTGCAAAACCCTGCCAGACGTGAACGGAGCCCTCGGTGCTCATAGGCCTGCTGACCGCGATCGCGGCATCCATCTGCTACGGCACGGGATCCGTCCTGCAAGCCGTCGGCTCGCGCCGGGCGGCCCGGATGTCCCCGGCCGCCGCCGGGGTGACCGCGCACGGCGGCCCGAACCTCTCGTCCACCGCGAAAGCGGCGATGACGTGGGAGTTCATCGTCGGCACCATCCTGGACTTCGTCGGCTTCGGGCTGGGCGCGCTCGCCGCCCGCCTGCTGCCCCTGTTCCTCTCCCAGACGGTGATCAGCGCCAACCTGGTGATCACCGCCGTGCTGAGCGTGAAGATGCTGGGCATCCGGCTGACCCGGAAGGAATGGACCTCGATCGGGGTCGTCTGCGCGGCGCTGGTGCTGCTGGCGACGGCGGCGGGCCACGAGGGCGGTCACCACGCCCCGATGTCCACGCACTGGTGGCTGTTCGCCGTGACCCTGCTGATCATCGCGGGCGGCACGGTGGCCGTACGCCTCCTGGGGGCGCGGGCCGCGATCCTGGCGGGTCTGCTGTCGGGCCTGGCCTTCGGCGCGCTCGGCGTCGGCGTCCGGATCCTCGACGGGATCGACCCGTTCGACCTGGGCAAGCTGCTCGCCGACCCGGCCCTCTACGCCATCCTGCTGGCCGGCGTCGGCGGCATGTACCTGCACACCGTCGCCCTCCAGATCGGCTCGGTGAACGGCGCGACGGCCGCGCTGGTCGTCGGCGAGACCGTCCTGCCGGGTGCGATCGGCGTCCTGTGGCTGGGCGACGCATCGCGGCCTGGCCTGGCGTGGCTGGCGGTCCTCGGCTTCGTCCTGGCCGTCACGGGCGCGGTGGCCGTCGCCTGGTACGGCAACCACGACGGCGCGGAAACCCCGGCCGAAGACACCACCCCGGCCGAATCCACCCCCGCCGGCGTCTGAGGCCTTTCAGCCCGTCCGGCTCTTGAGGAGCGAAACGCTGGCAGGCCGGAAGTAGGGGACGAGCCCCGCGCAGCAGCTACGCCGTCGGGAGGACGACCACCTCGGCCGGGGCGAAGGACACCGTGACCCGGTCCCCCACGGCCGGGGCCCCCGCCAGCCCGCACTCCGCCTCCAGCTGCGGCCCCGCCTCCGGCCGCAGCAGCAGCGCGACATGCGTCCCCCGGAACGTCCGCGAGACCACCTCGCAGCCCAGCCCCTGCTCCGCCAAGACCACCCCGGCGGGCCGGATCAGCAGCCTGTGCTCACCGTCAGGGGAGCCGGCCGGAACCGGCACCCGGCCCCAGGCGGTCAGCGCGGCCCCGCCCGACACCACCGCCGGGACCACGTTCTCGAACCCGAGGAACCGCGCCACGAACTCCGAGGCCGGCCGCTGCCAGACCTCCAGCGGGGTCCCGGCCTGGGCGATCCGCCCGTCCTGCATCACCACCACCCGGTCGGCCAGGGCGAAGGCCTCCCCCTGGTCGTGGGTGACGGCCAGCACGGTGGTCCCGAGGCGGGAGAACAGCCCCCGCAGCTCCACCACCAGCCGCTCGCGCAGCCCCCGGTCCAGCTGTCCCAGTGGTTCGTCCAGCATCAGCAGCCGCGGTGAGGGGGCCAGCGCCCGGGCCAGGGCGACCCGCTGCTGCTCACCGCCCGACAGGGAGGACACGGACCGACCCTGCGCTCCGGGGAGCCCGACCAGCTCCAGCAGTTCGGCGACCCGCCCCTCGCAGGCCCCTCGGCCGGAGCCCCTCATGCGCAGCCCGAACGCGACGTTCCCGCCCACGTCCCGGTGCGGGAACAGCTGGTGGTCCTGGAACATCAGGCCCACCCCGCGCCGGTGCACGGGCACCCGCACCTGGTCCGCACCTCCGAGCAGGACCCGCCCGGCGGAGACCGGCTGGAGCCCGGCGACGACCCGCAACAGCGTGGACTTGCCGCTCCCGCTCGGCCCGAGCACGCACACGATCTCGTGCTCGGCGACCGCGAGATCCACGGAGTCCAGCACGTCGACGACGGCACGCTCGCCGAAGCGGACCGACACCCCGGCCAGTTCGAGCAACGTCATCAGAACTCTCCCGAGGTCTTGTCGGGGCGCAGCCGCTCCAGCACCAGCAGGGACACGGCGCACACCAGCATCAGAATCGTGCTCAGGGCCATCGCCTGCCCGTAGTTGAGCTCACCCGCCCGCCCCAGCAGCCGCGCCACGGCCACCGGCAGCGTCGGACGGTCGGGCCGCGCGATGAAGACGGTCGCCCCAAACTCCCCCAGCGAGACGGCGAAGGCGAACCCGGCCGCGATCAGCAGCGCCCGCCGCACCAGCGGCAGGTCCACCTCCCGCCAGGCCCGCAGCGGCGACGCGCCGAGCACGGCGGCGGCCTCGCGCAGCCGGGCGTCCACCGCGCGCAGCACCGGCAGCATGGTCCGTACGACGAAGGGCACGCCCACCAGCGCCTGGGCCAGCGGCACCAGGATCCACGAGGTCCGCAGGTCCAGCGGCGGCTCGTCCAGGGTGATCAGGAAGCCGAAGCCGACCGTCACCGCCGACACCCCCAGCGGAAGCATCAGCAGCGCATCGAACCCGCGCACGAACCGCCCCCCGCGCCGGGTCAGTGCCGCGGCCGCGAGCCCCCCGATCAACAGGGCGATGGCGGTGGCGGCGAGTGCGTACTGCAGGGAGTTCCAGATCGCCTCCAGCGGTGGCACCAGGAACGTTCCGCCGCCCGCGCCCGCGTCCTGCAGCGCCCGGTAGAAGCCGAACCCGTACCCGCCCGGCGCGTCGAAGGACCGCTCCACCAGCACCAGCAGCGGGGCCACGATCAGCAGCGCCACCGTCAGCAGCACCCCGCCCAGCAGGGCGCGCTGGCCCGGCCCGCTCGGCCGGTGTGCGGTCCGCGCCGGGTCCACCAGCCGCAGGGCGGTCTCCCGCCGGCGGACGGTCCGGGCGTGGATGGCGAGGATCAGGCCGACCGCCACGAACTGCACCATCGTGAGGACCGCGGCCGTCGGCAGGTCCAGCAGCTGCGCGGTCTGCCGGTAGACCTCCACCTCGAGGGTGGCGTACGAGGGCCCGCCCAGGATCTGCACGACGCCGAAGGAGGTGAAGGTGAACAGGAACACCATCAGCGAGGCGGCGGCCACGGCCGGCCCGAGCGCGGGCAGCGTCACCCGCCGCCAGGCGGCGAACCGCCCGGCGCCCAGCACCCGGGCGGCCTCCTCCTGGCGCGGGTCGAGCTGCGCCCAGAGTCCGCCGACCGTCCGTACGACGACGGCGTAGTTGAAGAAGACGTGCGCGAGCAGGATCGCCCACACGGTGGTGTCCAGCCGGACGCCCCACAGCTCGTCCAGCAGTCCGCCCCGCCCGACCAGCGCCAGGAAGGCCGTGCCGACCACCACCGTCGGCAGCACGAACGGGACCGTGACCACCGCCCGCAGCAGTTGTTTGCCGGGGAACTCGAAGCGCGCGAAGACGTACGCGCCGGGGAGTGCGATCAGGAGCGTGAGCGCCGTGGACGCGAGCGCCTGCCAGGTGGTGAACCAGAGGACGTCGGCGATGTCGGGCCGGGCCAGCACCTCGCCGATCCGGCCGAACTGCCAGCCGTCCTCGGTCTTGATCCCGCGGCCGACGATCGCGGCGACGGGATAGGCGAAGAACAGCCCGAAGAAGGCGAGCGGTACGGCCATCAGGGCGAGCCTGACGGCTGTACCGCGTACGCCCTCCTTCACAGGAGTGCCCTCGCGTGCGCTCTCGCGTCCTACTTCACGACCAGCGAGGACCATGTCTTGACCCACTGCTCACGGTTCTTGGCGATGGTCTCCGGAGTGACGTTCTCCGGCTTCTCGATGACCACGCCGTGCTTCGTGAACAGCTCCGGCAGCTTCGCGTCCTTGACCACCGGGTTCACGAACATCTGGAGCGGCATGTCCTCCTGGAACTTCTTGCTCACCAGGAAGTCGAGGAGCGCCTTGCCGCCCTCCTCGTTCTTCGCGCCCTTGAGCAAGCCCGCGAACTCGACCTGGCGGAAGCAGGTACCGGTGGAGACGCCCGTGGGTGCCTCGGCCGGCTGCGGCTCGCCGTACAGGACCTCGACCGGCGGGCTGGAGGCGTAGGAGACGACCAGCGGGCGGTCGCCCTTGGCCTTCTTGCCGCCCGCGGAGCCCGAGAAGCGCTCGTTGTAGGCCTGCTCCCAGCCGTCGACGACCTCGACGCCGTTGGCCTTGAGCTTGGTCCAGTAGTCCTTCCAGCCGTCCTCGCCGTACTTGCCGACGGAGGCGAGGAGGAAGCCGAGGCCCGGCGAGGAGGTCGCCGCGTTCTCGGTGACCAGCAGGTTCTTGTACTCCGGCTTGATCAGGTCGTCCAGCGTCTGCGGCGGGGCGAGCTTCTTGTCGGCGAAGTACGCCTTGTCGTAGTTGACGCAGATGTCGCCGGAGTCGATCGGGGTGACCCGGTGCTCCTTGTCGAGCACGTACTCGGGCTTCACGTCGGCCAGGCCCTTGGCCTCGTACGGCGTGAAGATCCCGTTGTCGAGGGCGCGCGAGAGGAGCGTGTTGTCGACACCGAAGAAGACGTCGCCGCGCGGGGAGCCCTTGGTGAGGATCTCCTGGTTGAGGGCGGCGCCCGCGTCCCCGGACTTCAGGACCTTGACGGTGTAGCCGCTCTGCTGCTCGAACTCCTTGAGGACCGTGTCGGTCACGTTGAAGGAGTCGTGGGAGACGAGCGTGACCGTCTTGGACTTCGGCGTCTCGCTCGCGCCGTCCCCGGCCTTGTCCTTGGCGTCTCCGCCGCCGCAGGCGCTGAGCGTGGCGACGCCGAGCGCGGCCGCGAGCGCTGCGCCCGCGAACTTCTTGGTGGTGCTCACTGGTGATTCCTCCTGGGATGACCAGGAGAAGACGCGGCCCTGCCCGGCGCTCAGTGCGAGCGGTCGCCGGGCAGGGCGCAACAGCTTGAGTGATGACCGAACTTCCTACCCCGAATGACCGGGGCGAGGTTCAGAGGGTCTGCGGATGACGGTTACCGCACTCTCAGCGCTGTGGCGCTCCCCTGTCGGAATATGCAATTGGTTCGGCCACAGGGTACCCCGTGGCCGAACCGGGTCGGAGGAAACCGCAGGTTAGCGCTCCGAGGCCGCCAGCTGGCCACACGCGCCGTCGATCTCCTGGCCGCGGGTGTCACGGACGGTCACCGGCACGCCGTGGCGGGCGATGGCCTCCACGAAGGCCTTCTCGTCCTCGGGACGCGAAGCCGTCCACTTCGAGCCCGGCGTCGGGTTCAACGGGATCAGGTTGACGTGGACACGCTTGCCCTTGAGCAGTCGCCCGAGGAGGTCGCCGCGCCAGGCCTGGTCGTTGATGTCGCGGATCAGCGCGTACTCGATGGAGATCCGGCGGCCGGACTTCTCGGCGTACTCCCATGCCGCGTCGAGGACCTCGCGGACGTTCCAGCGGGTGTTCACGGGGACGAGGGTGTCGCGCAGCTCGTCGTCCGGCGCGTGCAGCGAGACCGCGAGGCGGCACTTGAAGCCCTCGTCGGCGAACCGCAGCATCGCCGGGACCAGGCCGACGGTGGAGACGGTGATCCCGCGCTGCGACAGGCCCAGGCCGTCGGGCTCGGGGTCGGTGAGGCGGCGGATGGCGCCGACGACGCGGTTGTAGTTGGCCAGCGGCTCGCCCATGCCCATGAAGACGATGTTGGAGAGCCGGGCCGGGCCGCCCGGGACCTCGCCGTCGCGCAGCGCGCGCATGCCGTCGACGATCTGGTGGACGATCTCGGCGGTGGACAGGTTGCGGTCCAGGCCCGCCTGGCCGGTGGCGCAGAACGGGCAGTTCATGCCGCAGCCGGCCTGCGAGGAGATGCACATGGTGACCCGGTCGGGGTAGCGCATCAGCACGGACTCGACGAGCGTGCCGTCGTGCAGCTTCCACAGGGTCTTGCGGGTGGTGTCGTCGTCGCACGAGATGTGCCGGATGACGTTCATCAGCTCGGGGAGCAGCTCCTGCTGGAGCTTCTCGCGGGAGCCCGCCGGGATGTCGGTCCACTCGGCCGGGTCGTGCGCGTACCGGGCGAAGTAGTGCTGCGAGAGCTGCTTGGCCCGGAAGGGCTTCTCACCGATCGCGGCGACCGCCTCGCGCCGCTCCTCGGGCGTGAGGTCGGCGAGATGCCGGGGCGGCTTCTTGGCTCCGCGAGGGGCGACGAAGGTGAGCTCTCCCGGGACGGGGCGGGCCATGGCAGGTACTCCTCGTAAGACGAAAGGCGCGCCGCAGAAGCAGCGCGCCTTTCAAGAGTAACCGCCCGGACCCACCCGAAGCTTTCGTACGTACGTCGCCCCTGCTCAGCGGGGCCCCCTGGTGAACCGCCCGCCGACCGGAACCCGCGGAGGCCGGTTTCAGCCCGTGCCGACGAAGGCCGCGAGCAGCAGCCACACCACCGGAGCGGTCGGCAGCAGGGAGTCGAGCCGGTCCATGATGCCGCCGTGGCCCGGCAGCAGCGTGCCCATGTCCTTGATGCCCAGGTCCCGCTTGATCATCGACTCGCCGAGGTCGCCCAGCGTGGCGCTGACCGCGACGGCGAGACCGAGCAGCAGGCCCTGCCACCAGGCGCCGCCGTCGATCAGGAACTCCATGCACAGCGCGCCGGCCGCCATTGCGAAGGCCACCGCGCCGAACAGCCCCTCGCGGGTCTTGCCGGGGCTGATGCGCGGCGCCAGCTTGTGCTTGCCGAACCGCCAGCCCACCGCGTAGGCCCCGGTGTCGCTGACCACGGTCAGGACCAGGAAGGTGACCACCCGCTGCGGGCCGTCGTCGGCGGTGAGCAGCATCGCGACGAAGGTGGCCAGGAAGGGCACGTAGAACGCCGCGAAGACGCCCGCGGTGACGTCCTTGAGGTAGTCCTCGGGCGGTTCGGTCATCCGCCAGACCAGGACCGCCAGCGCGGTCAGGGCCATGGCCACCCAGGCACCCTCGGCCCCGCGGACGTATCCGGCGATGACCATGGCGGCGCCGCCGACCGCGAGCGGGACGAGCGGCGCCTTGATGCCCTTCTTCTCCTGGAGCCGGGAAGTGAGCTCCCACAGGCCCACGACGACCGCGACGACGATGACGCCGACGAAGACCGCCTTCACGATGAACAGCGAAGCGAAGATCACCGCGCCGAGGCCGACGCCGACCCCTATGGCGGCACGCAGGTCTCGCCCCGCCCGCTTCTTCGGCGGGGGCGAGGCGTCCTGCGGTGCCTGCGAGGGCGGAGGCGGGGGGCTGGGCATGGGCTCCTGCGGCGGCGTCTCGGCGCGGAACGGGGGGCCGCCGTCGGCGGCGGCCCCCCGATCGCGTGCTTCCCGGTCGTCGAAGTCACGGCCGGCGGCATCGGGCACGATGGGCATGGGCCGAGTGTGCGGGCCCACCAGCGCATCGTATGCGGGACCCGCCGGAACCTGCTCCGTGGCCCAGGGAGAGTCGTTCATCAGACCTCGAGGAGCTCGGCTTCCTTGTGCTTGAGCAGCTCGTCGACCTGCGCCACGTACTTCGCGGTGGTGTCGTCGAGCTCCTTCTCCGCGCGCCGCACCTCGTCCTCGCCGGACTCCTTGTCCTTGACGAGCTTGTCGAGGGCGTCCTTCGCCTTGCGGCGGATGGAGCGGATCGAGACCTTGGAGTCCTCGGCCTTGGTGCGCGCGACCTTGATGTACTCCTTGCGGCGGTCCTGCGTCAGCTCGGGGAAGGTCACCCGGATGATATTGCCGTCGTTGCTGGGGTTGACGCCCAGGTCGGAGTCGCGGATGGCCTGCTCGATGTTGCGCAGGGCGCTCTTGTCGAACGGGGTCACGATCGCCATGCGCGGCTCGGGCACCGAGAAGGACGCGAGCTGGTTGATGGGGGTGATGGCGCCGTAGTAGTCGGCCACGATCTTGTTGAACATCGCCGGGTGCGCGCGACCGGTGCGGATCGCGGCAAAGTCTTCCTTGGCGACGACGACGGCCTTCTCCATCTTCTCCTCGGCCTCGAGGAGGATTTCTTCGATCACCACGTGCTCCTGCATGTCAGATTTGGATGGTTCAGGCGGGCGGGGCGGGCTCGGCCCAGGAGGGCCGGGCCCGGCGTCGGGACGCTCAGGCCCGGGTGCCCTGGTCGCTCACGAGCGTGCCGATCTTCTCACCCTTGACGGCGCGGGCGATATTGCCCTCGGCGAGCAGTTCGAAGACCAGGATCGGCAGCTTGTTGTCGCGGCACAGCGTGATGGCGGTGGCATCGGCGACCTTGAGGTCGCGGGAGAGCACCTCGCTGTACTCCAGCGCGTCGAACTTCACCGCGTCGGGGTTCTTCTTCGGGTCGGAGTCGTAGACCCCGTCGACGCCGTTCTTGCCCATGAGCAGGGCCTCGGCGTCGATCTCCAGGGCGCGCTGGGCGGCCGTGGTGTCGGTGGAGAAGTACGGCATGCCCATGCCGGCGCCGAAGATGACGACGCGGCCCTTCTCCAGGTGGCGTACGGCGCGCAGCGGGATGTACGGCTCCGCGACCTGGCCCATGGTGATGGCGGTCTGCACGCGGGAGTCGATGCCTTCCTTCTCCAGGAAGTCCTGGAGGGCGAGGCAGTTCATGACGGTGCCGAGCATGCCCATGTAGTCGGACCGCGCACGGTCCATGCCCCGCTGTTGCAGTTCGGCGCCGCGGAAGAAGTTTCCGCCGCCGATCACGACGGCGATCTCCGCGCCGTCACGGACCACCGCGGCGATTTCGCGCGCGATGGCATGGACGACGTCGGGGTCGACGCCCAGTCCTCCACCACCGGAGAAGGCTTCGCCCGACAGCTTCAGCATGAAGCGGCGGCCCTTCTTGTCGTGGTCGCTCTTGTCGTCGGAAGCGGTGTGGGGGTCCACGCCCTGATTCATGGAGATCTCCTCGTGCACATACGAAGAAGGCCATTGCCGGTGGGTCCTCGCGGTTCCCTCTACGGCAATGGCCTCCTCGTCAGATCTGCGGTCGTTCCGCGCGCGGGCGGACGACTGCTTCAGACCCTACCGGGGTCCGGTGTCCGTCGTGTACGGACGGACTCAGATGCCGACCTTGATGCGCGTGAAGCGCTTCAGGGTGACACCGGCCTCGTCCAGGACCTTCTGGACGGACTTCTTGTTGTCCAGGGCGTACGCCTGGCCGAGCAGCGTGGCGTCCTTGAAGAAGCCGTTGACGCGACCCTCGACGATCTTCGCGATGGCAGCCTCGGGCTTGCCCTCCGCGCGGGTGACCTCTTCGGCGATGCGGCGCTCGGACTCGACCTTGTCGGCCGGGACGTCCTCGGCGGAGAGCCACTGCGGGGCGAACGCGGCGATGTGCTGCGCGACACCGCGGGCGACCTCGGCGTTCTCCTTGTCGAGCTCGACCAGGACGCCGATCTGGAACGGCAGGTCGGGCATGGTGCGGTGCATGTACGCCGTGACGTAACCGCCGGAGAACTGCGCGAAGCGGTCCAGGACGATCTTCTCGCCCAGGTTCGCGTTCGCCTCGTCCACGAAGGCGGTGACGGTCTTGCCGGGCTCGATCTCGGACGCGAGCAGCGCCTCGATGTCGGCCGGGGAGGTGGCGGCGACGTGCGCGGCCAGCTGGTTGGCGACGGCCAGGAACTTCTCGCCCTTGGCGACGAAGTCCGTCTCGCACTTCAGCTCGACGATGACACCGGAGGTGTTGTCGTCGGCGATGAGGGAGACGACGGCACCGTTCTCGGCAGAACGGCCCTCGCGCTTGGCGACGCCCTTCTGACCCTTGATACGGAGCGCTTCCTGGGCCTTGTCGACGTCACCGTCGGCGTCCACGAGCGCGTTCTTGCAGTCCAGCATGCCGGCGCCGGTGAGCTCGCGGAGCTTCTTGACGTCAGCGGCGGTGTAGTTCGCCATGAGTCTGTGATTCTCTCTCGAAGTCGTAGATCTACGGGTGAACGGCGGAGGCGCCGCGCTTGTGGCGCGGCTCCCCCGCCGTCATCGTCCGTGCTGCGAGTGCCCGGCGTATGAACGCCGGGCGCTCTCAGTGGGTCAGGCCTGCTCGGCGTCGGCGGCCGGGGCCTCGACAGCCTCGGCGGCGGGGGCCTCGGCGGCCGGAGCCTCGACAGCGGCCTCGGCCGGAGCGGCCTCGGCGTCGTCAGCCTTCTTCTCGCCCTCGAGCAGGTCGCGCTCCCACTCGGCGAGCGGCTCGGCGGCGGCCTTCTCGCCCGGCTTCGAGTCACCGGTCGCAGCGCCGGAGCGGGCGATGAGGCCCTCGGCGACGGCGTCGGCGATCACGCGGGTGAGCAGGGTGACGGAACGGATCGCGTCGTCGTTGCCCGGGATCTTGTAGTCGACCTCGTCGGGGTCGCAGTTGGTGTCGAGGATCGCGACGACCGGGATGTGGAGCTTGCGCGCCTCACCGACGGCGATGTGCTCCTTCTTGGTGTCGACGATCCAGACGGCGCTGGGAACCTTCGACATCTCGCGGATACCACCGAGGGTCTTCTCCAGCTTGGTCTTCTCGCGGGAGAGGACCAGGAGCTCCTTCTTGGTGAGACCCGAGGCGGCGACGTCCTCGAAGTCGATCGCCTCAAGCTCCTTCAGACGCTGGAGGCGCTTGTAGACGGTGGAGAAGTTGGTGAGCATGCCACCCAGCCAGCGCTGGTTGACGTACGGCATACCAACGCGCGTCGCCTGCTCGGCGATGGCCTCCTGGGCCTGCTTCTTGGTACCGACGAACATGATGGAGCCGCCGTGGGCAACGGTCTCCTTGACGAACTCGTAGGCGCGGTCGATGTACGACAGCGACTGGAGCAGGTCGATGATGTAGATGCCGTTGCGCTCGGTGAAGATGAAGCGCTTCATCTTCGGGTTCCAGCGACGGGTCTGGTGACCGAAGTGGACGCCGCTTTCCAGCAGCTCCCGCATCGTAACGACGGCCATGGCCATCTCCTTGGTTTTCTCGGTTTGGTTCCTGACGCCCCACCGCGTCCTGCCCCCGACAAGGGGACCGAGAGACGCTTTCACCCGGCCTGAGCGGCTGGTGCTGGGGCGTGCGAAGTCGACCCGGTGACCCGGATCGCCGTAAGAAGTGTACGGGACCGGGCGGTATGCCAGGTGACGCCGTTGTCCACACCCGGCCGTTTGTCCACAGCCGCCGTCACGCTGCGCGAGCCGGCGGCAACCTGGACGGCATGACGACACTGCTGCTCACGCTGCTGCTGACCCTGGCCCAAGCGCTCGTACCGGGGGCGCGGCCGCTGCCGCCCCCACTGGTGGTGGCCCGCTGGTGGGACCCGCCCCCGACCCCGTACGCGGCGGGGCACCGCGGGGTGGACCTGTCCGCCCGGGTGGGCGCGGAGCTCCGCACGGTCGGTCCGGGCCGGGTGCATTACGCGGGCCTGGTGGCCGGCCGCGGGGTCCTCTCCCTCACGCTCCCGGGGGGCCTGCGCACCACGTACGAACCGGTGCGGCCGCTGGTCGTGGAGGGCGAGGAGGTCACGGCGGGCCAGGTGGTGGCGGTCCTCACGGAGGGCACGCACTGCACGACCCCCTGCCTCCACTGGGGCCTCCTCTCAGGCACGACGTACCTGAACCCCTTGGCCCTCCTCCCCCACCCCACGCCACGACTCCTGCCCCACTCCAGCCCCGCCGGCCAATCCAGCCCCGCCGGCGTTCGAGGCGCGGGCCCGGGGCGGGAGCCCCGAATCGAGCTCCGCCGGCGTTCGAGGCGCGGGGGTCTGGGGGCAGAACCCCCGGGACCTCAGCCCCGTACACCCCGCAGGGCCATGGCCACGGCCGCCTCCGTCACCACACCGGGGTCCTCGGCGGCGCCGAGCTCGATGCGCCGCACGGCGGCATCGACGACGCCCTGCAGGAGCATCGCGGCAAGCCGGGGCTGCTCGTGCCCGAGGGCCCCGAGCGCCTCCACGATCATCGCCACGAGCCCCCCGTGCGCAGCACGGATCTTCTCCCGCGCCCCCGCGTCCAGCTCACTGGCCGAGATCGCCACCACCGCCCGGTGCCGCCGGTCCCCGACCAGCCCGAGCTGGCTCCGCACGTAGGCCTCGACCTTCGCCTCCGGCGACTGGGCCTGTTCCATCGCCGCCTCGATCTCGGCGGCCCACACGGGGAAGTCCACGGCGCACAGCTCTTCGACCACGGCCGCGCGGGAGCGGAAGTACTCGTACACGGAGGACCGGGCGAGGCCGGTGCGCTCCGCCAGGGCGGGGAAGGTCAGAGCTTCCGTCCCGCCTTCGGACAACAGGGAGCGTGCAGCGTCCAGCAGGGCGCCGCGCTGCATCGACCGGTGCTCGGCCACGGAGGCCGCTCGAATCCTGGGCACGCATCCACTCTACGGAGGTGCCGCAAGCTCACCGGCCGACATCCGCCAGCTTGGCCCGCAGTTGGAGCACCGACTTGGTGTGGATCTGACTGACCCGGCTCTCCGTGACGCCGAGGACGTTGCCGATCTCGGCCAGCGTGAGCCCTTCGTAGTAGTACAGCGTCACCACGGTCTTCTCCCGCTCCGGCAGGGTGTTGATGGCCCGGGCCAGAAGCCTGCGCAGCTCGCGGTCCTCGGCCACCTCGACCGGATTGTCGGCGGCGGTGTCCTCCAGGGTGTCCATCAGCGAGAGGCGGTCGCCGCCTTCTCCGCCGACGTGCAGCAGCTCCTCCAGGGCGACCACGTTGGCGAGCGACAACTGGCTGAACACGGCGTGGAGTTCCTCCACGGCGATGCCCATCTCGCCGGCGACCTCGTGCTCGGTCGGGGTGCGGCGCAGCTGGGCTTCGAGCGTGGCGTAGGCCCGCTCCACGGCCCGCGCCTTCTGCCGGACCGAACGCGGGATCCAGTCCAGCGCCCGCAGCTCGTCGATCATCGCGCCCCGGATCCGGGTGATCGCGTACGTCTCGAACTTGATGGACCGCTCGATGTCGAACTTCTCGATGGCGTCGATCAGTCCGAAGACCCCGGAGGAGACGAAGTCGGCCTGTTCCACATTGGGCGGCAGGCCCACGCTGACCCGGCCGGCCACGTACTTCACCAGGGGCGAGTAGTGCAGGATCAGCTGCTCCCGCAGCCGCTCGTCACCGCTCTCCTTGTACGAGCGCCACAGCACCTCGAGGGACGAGGGCGCGGGGGTCCGCACGCTGCCGCGGGCAGCGGGGGGCACCGCAGCGCGGTCAGACCCTGAGGTGTGCTGGGGCATGCTTCGCCTTTGCCGGAGCCGGATTCCTTGGGAGCGTAGCGTGACGGAAGTGTCGCGGTGCGCGAAGAGTACGGGATCGCGCAGGGGCACCGGGGCGTCGTGACTCGCGCGGGAGACCCGGGACCGGCGCCTGGCGCTCGGTCCCGGCGGCTGCCACCGGGAAGACCGCGTCTCTCATCGGCTTCACTCTTTCACCGGAACACCCCAGGTCAACGACCGCCTCGCCGGGTGCCCCCGGTTTGTGTGCCTCCTTCAGGTGATTGTGTGGTCAACTGCCAGCCCTCGCCCTGCCGTTCGACGAACCCCAGAGAGTGAAGTTCGTACAGTCTGCCGATGACTTCATCGGTGCCGGTGCCCGCGGCGAGAGCCACTTCGTCGGCGTGCACGAGCCGGCCGGCCGGGAGTGCTTCGAGCACACGGGCCGTGTCCCGGTTCAGCAGGTCCCGGGCGAGCACGGGGCCGCGCCGCTCGGGAGCCAGTTCGCCTATGCCGCCGACCAGCTCGACCACTTCCGCGGCGTCGGTGACGAGCACGGCCTCACCGCGCAGCAGTTCGTGCACTCCGCCGGACAGCCCGCTGGTGGCCGGTCCGGGGATGCCCATGGTGAACCGCCCGAGCTGCTGGGCCCGCCGTGCCGTGACCAGGGAGCCGCTGCGGTGGGCCGCCTCGACCACGACGGTGCCCCGGGTGAGGGCGGCGATGACCCGGTTGCGCAGGACGAACCGGCTGGGGGTCGGGTGACTGCCGGGCGGCAGCTCGCCCAGCACCAGCCCCTGCTCGGCGATCCGGGCGAGCAGCCCGGCATGGCCGCGGGGGTAGGCGGTGTCCACCCCGCAGGCGAGCACGGCGGCCGTGGCGCCGCCCGAGGCGAGGGCCCCGCGGTGGGCGGCGGCATCGACCCCGTAAGCCGCCCCGGAGACCACCACCCAGCCCCGCTCGGCGAGCCCGGCGGCCAGGGTCTGGGCCATGTGCGCGCCGTACGGGGTGCAGGCCCGGGCGCCCACCACGGCGACGGAGCGCAGCGCCCAGGTCCGCAGAGCCGGTCGGCCCCGCAGCCAGAGCCCGACGGGCCGGGCGTCGCCCAGGTCGTCCAGCTGGGTCGGCCACTGCGCCGAGCCGGGGCAGATGAACCGGCCGCCGCTGCGGGCCGCGGCCGCCAGATCCCGCCGGGGGTCGGCGAGCGCCGCCCGTCTGCGGTATCCGCTGAGCCGCTGCTCCGCCACCCCGGCCAGCGCCGCCGCCTCGCCGGCCGGGCCGGTGAGCAGCCGTATCAGCCGGACGGCGCCGTGTTCGCGCAGCCACCGCCCGCCGTGCTCGTCGCCGGGCTCCAGCACCCGGGTCAGCGCGGCCCGCGCCAACAGCTCCGAATCGAGCCCCTCGGCTGCCCCTGACCGCGCCTCAGACCCGGCCCTGGCCGTGCGCGCCCGCACCACGGCCGGTCCGACCTCGGCAGCCGGCCCTGGCTCGGCAGTCGACTCGGGCACGGCAGCCCGTTCCCCCTCAGCGGCCTGCTCGGATCCGGGGGCCGGGTCGGACCCGACGGCTCCCCCAGGCCCGGCCGCTCCCCCAGGCCCGGCGGCTGTCCCAGGCCTGGCGGCCTGCCCCTGCTCAGCGGCTGGCCCGGCCCGGGTCGGCGGCTCGGGCACGGCAGTCCGTCCCGCCTCAGCGGCCTGCTCGGATCCGGGGGCCGGGTCGGACCCGGCGGCTCCCCCAGGCCCGGCCGCTCCCCCAGGCCCGGCGGCTGTCCCAGGCCTGGCGGCCTGCCCCTGCTCAGCGGCCGTCTCGGGCCCGGCGGACGTCTCAGGTCCGGCGGACGTCTCAGGTCCGGCGGCCGTCTCAGGTCCGGCGGATGGTCCCCGATCGGCGGCCGGCTCGGACTCGGCGGCCGGCCGTGGCTCCGCCGGCGGCCCGGGCTCGGTGGCGGCGCTCATGAGCCTGCTCCCATGGCAAGGGCCGCGCCGCGGGCGATGCCGGTCCGCAGTTCGAGGGCGACGGCCACGTCCAGCGCCTCCGGGCGGTCCCGGCCCTGCAGGTCGGCCACGGTCCAGGCGACCCGCAGCACCCGGTCCAGCCCGCGGGCGGTGAGCAGCCCGCGCTCCAGATCCCGCTCGGCCTGCGCCAGCGCCCCGGGAGCCGCCTGCCAGCGCGTGCGCAGCTCGTGCCCGGGCACCTCGGCGTTGAGCCGCCACGGGGTGTCGGCGAGCCGGGCCGCGGCGCGGTCTCTGGCCTCGCGCACCCGGTCGGCGACGGCTGCCGTGGTCTCCCCGCGGCCGCCGCGCCCCAGGAGGTCGGAGCGGGTGACCGGCTCGACTTCCACCCGCAGGTCCACCCGGTCCAGCAGCGGCCCGGACAGCCGCGCCTGGTAGCGCCGGATCACGGATGCCGGGCACTCGCAGCCGGCGCCGAGCAGGGTGTGCCGCCCGCACGGGCAGGGGTTCGCCGCGAGCACCATCAGGAATCCGGCCGGAAGCCGCACCACCCCGGCGGCCCGGGCGATGACCACGTGCCCCGATTCGAGGGGCTGGCGCAGCGCGTCCAGCGCCTTGGTGCTGAACTCGGCGGCCTCGTCCAAAAACAGCACACCCCGGTGGGCCAGGGAGACGGCCCCGGGCCGGGGCACCCCCGCTCCACCGCCGACCAGGGACTGCATGGTCGCCGAATGGTGGGGCGCGCAGTACGGGGGCCGGGCGACCAGCGGTTCGCCGGGCGGCAGGATCCCGGCGACCGAATGGACGGCCGTGACCTCCAGCGAGTCCTTCCGGGAGAGCGGCGGCAGGATCCAGGGGATCCGCTCGGCCAGCATCGTCTTGCCGGCTCCCGGAGGCCCGCTGAGGAAGAGGTGGTGACCCCCGGAGGCCGCCACCTCCAGGGCCCGCCGGGCGCCGTGCTGCCCGGCGACATCGGAGAGGTCGGGGAAGTCCGGGGCCGTGCCCTCCCCGGCCCGGCGCTGGGAGATCCCGGTGCCGAGCCCGGCGCCGGGAACCACCAGTCCGGCCAGCATCGGGTCCGGCCGCCCCTGTGGACCCGGCGCCTCCTCGTCGGGGACCTCCCCGTCGGTGAGGACGGCGATCAGCTGGCGCAGGCTGCGGACGCCGAGCACGCAGACGTCGGGGACGAGCATGGCCTCGGCGGCGCACTGCTGTGGCACCACCACGTTCCGATACCCGGCATCCGCCGCGGCGAGGACCGCCGGCAGGATGCCCCGCACCGGCCGCACCCGGCCGTCCAGCCCCAGTTCCCCGATCAGCACCAGGTCGGCGATGACAGCGGCATCGACCACCTCGGCGGCGCCCAGCACTGCTGCGGCAACAGCCAAGTCGAAGCCGGCCCCGGATTTCGGTACGGAGGCCGGGCTGAGCCCCACGGTGAGCTTCTTCTGCGGCCATGCGGCCCCCGAGTTCACGACGGCGGCCCGCACCCGGTCCCGGCTCTCGACCAGGGTCTTGTCGGGCAGCCCCACCAGGGTGAAGGCGGCGAGCCCGGGCTCCAGGTCTGCCTGGACCTCCACCACCACGCCGTCGACACCCACGAGGGCGACCGAACAGGCTCGTGCGAACCCCATCACGCCACCCCCCGGACGTGTTCCACCACGGGCGCACCGCGCCGCGGCAGCAGGACTCCCACGAGGTCGATGCGCACCCCGCCCGGGGGTGGTCCGCCGTGGTCGGCGAGCCATCGGCCGGCGAGCCGGCGCAATCGCTCGGCCTTGCCGGGACGGACGGCGGCCATGGGATGTTCGAACTCACCCGCCCGGCGGGTCTTGACCTCGCACACGACGAGGGCGTCCCCGTCCCGCGCGACGATGTCGATCTCCCCGCTGCGGCACCGCCAGTTCCGCGCGATCACGGTCATCCCGGCCTCGGCCAGCCGCCGCGCCGCGAGCTCCTCGCCGTACCGCCCCAATGCCTGCTGTGCCACGCCCTTCGCGTTCATCCGGCACCACCTCCGGCACCGACGATCCCGCGCCCCCGCCCACCTTGTGGATCTTGGTGGACAACCCGGCCGTTGTGGACAACACCCTCACCCTCCCGGGTGAGGGGAGGGGAGGTGAGGGGAATCAGCTGCCGGGCAGTTCGAGGTCGCTCTTGTTGAGCTCCTCGATGTTCACGTCCTTGAAGGTCAGCACCCGCACCTGCTTGACGAAACGCGCAGGCCGGTACATGTCCCACACCCAGGCGTCGGCCATCGTGACCTCGAAGAACACCTCCCCCTGGACCGAGTGCACCTGCATCTCGTAGTCGTTCGTGAGGTAGAACCGACGTTCGGTCTCGATCACGTACTTGAACAGCCCGACGACGTCGCGGTACTCGCGATAGAGCTTCAGCTCCATCTCGGTCTCGTACTTCTCGAGGTCCTCGGCGCTCATGGCATGTTCCCCTTCAGCCGTGCGTCCCCCTATTGTGCGCCAGGCCCGTGCGCCCCTAAACGATTTCCGGGGCCAGGACCACCGGCGCACCCGGAGGACCGTCGTCGAGCAGCGTACGGAGCAGCTCGGCGAGTCTGGTCGGGTACACCGTCTCACGGGCCGCCAGCAGTTCCTCGGAGGTCCACCATCTGGCACCGGTGACGCTGCGCCGCTCCAGTTCGGTGAGCCCGCCCATCTCGGTGCGCGTCTGGGCGGTCCGGCCCAGGTAGTACCACTCGTCCTGCTCCCAGCGCCGCCCGTCGAACGGGAAGGAGCAGTACCGGTGCCACAGCACCGGCCCGAGTTCCACCTCGGTGATCCCGGTTTCCTCGGCGAGCTCCCGCAGTGCGGCCTGCTCCCGGGTCTCGCCGCCCTCGAGGCCGCCGCCCGGGGTGAACCACCAGTGGTCGGCCGGGTCGTCCGGCTCGAAGCCGTGCAGCAGCAGGATCCGGTCCGCGGGGTCCAGCAGGATCACCCGTGCGACCTTGCGGGGGCCGTGTCCGGCGGCCGCCTCAGCGGGCACCGGCCGGCTCCCGCCTCCGCCCGCGCCCCAGGACCCGTACGACGGGGCCGTACGCGGCCCCCAGGACCACCAGGGCGGCTCCGGCCACCACCGCGGCCAGCTGGAGGCGCAGCGGCCCCGGCTGCGAGGTCCCGCCGGGCAGGGAGGCGTACGTGCCGGGCCGCTCGAGCATCGCCATCGAGGGCCAGGCGAGGGCGTCGACCCGGGCGTGGACCGCCGAGCGCGCCACGGTGCCCTGGCCAGCCTCCTGGAGGTGGGCGCGGGAGTCGAGCGAGGCGGACCGCCGGTCGCCCAGCAGGAAGAGGTTGCCCTCGGGCACGGTCACCTCGAACGGCGTGTCGGAGGCCACGCCCAAGCCCGTGCCAGTGCCCGTACCCGTGCCCGCGGCGGCCGCCTCGGGCTTGGTGTGCTCGATGTAGGGCTCGTCGAGTTCCTTGCCGTTCACGGTGAGCCGGCCGCCCTCGCCGCAGCACTTCACGGTGTCGCCGCCGATGCCGACGACCCGCTTGACCATGGGCGAGTCACTCCACATGGAATCAGTGAACACGACCACGTCGCCGCGCCGCACCTCACCGCCGTCGATCCGCTGCGCGAGCACCCGGTCGCCGGGGTTCACCGTCGGCATCATCGAGTCGGTCGGCACCGTGTACGGCTGGTAGACGAGCGCCCCCCATACGAAGGCGCCCAGGAAGAGCACGAAGCCGACGGCCACGGCGACTCCCGACAGCACATGGCCGAGACCGCCGCGGCCGTCCTTGCCACCGCGTATTCCTTCGGTACCGCTTTCCTGCGTTCCGCCCATTGCAGCGCCCCCACACTTCCGGGATCGACGACCTGGGCGGCACCCTACCTGTCGGTAGTCCCGCTGGTCAGCCTCCGCCGGCGCCACATCACGACCGGAACCGCGCCGACGAGGCCCAGCGCGGCCGGACCGAGCCCGACCGGTGCCAGACCGGCGGCCCCGAGACCCAGCGCCGTCGCCTTGGTCTGGTTCCCGATGCCCGGCTGGTCGAACGTGTCCGGGACGGGCAGGGTCGACCAGCGGGTGATGGGCCACGCCACCACCACGGCCCGCCCGACGACCTTTTCGACCGGGACGAAGCCCTGGGTGGAGTCCTGCATGTGGTAGCGGGAGTCCTGCGAGTTCTGCCGGTGGTCGCCCATCACCCAGATCTTGCCCTTGGGCACGGTGAGCGGGCCGAACGGAGCGTCGTCGCACGGGGTGTTGCCGGGGTAGATGTACGGCTCGTCCAGCGCCTTGCCGTTGACGACGACCGGTCCCCCCTTCTTGCACTCGACCGTGTCACCGCCGATGGCGATGGTCCGCTTGATCAGGTCCTTCTCGGCCGCGTCCGGCATCAGGCCGATCTTGCTGAGGACCGTCTGCATGAAGTTGGGCTCCGGGGTGGGCTCCCCGGCCAGCCAGCTCGCGGGGTCGTGGAAGACCACGACCTCGCCGCGCTCGGGCTCGGAGCCGAACCACGGGGTCAGCTTGTCCACGAGCACCCGGTCGCCGCGCTGCAGGGTGTTCTGCATCGAGTCGGACGGGATCGAGAACGCCTGCACCAGGAAGGTCTTGATCAGCAGGGCCAGCAGCAGGGCGATGCCGATGAGGAGCGGGAGCTCCTTCCAGAACGAGCGGTGCGGGCGCGCCTCTGCACCTTCGTCCTCGGCCTCGCGCTCGGCTTCGTCCGGCCGCTCCTCGCCTTCGTCGCGTCCGGATCGCGCGCCTACTGCCACATCCCCCACATCCACTCCTCACTCGCAAGTCGCCGCCCGTGCCGAATTGGTGACGGGCCCTCCCCTCCCTTAACGAGCGGGAGTTCCCTAAGGCGCGGGAGACCGAGGACACACTATGCGAACGGCGGCCGACGACGGCGCCCGCGGCGGCCGCGTCGCCCGCTCGGTGCCGGATCGGGCACCGTACGGAAGGTCGCGGGCTGTTCGAGCTTGCGCCAGTGGTCGAACGGCCAGGCGATGACGACGGCCTGGCCCACGACGCCCTCCTCGTCGATGGTGCCGTCGAAGGCCTCGTCGAGGTGGTAGCGGGAGTCGGCCGAATTCGCCCGGTGGTCGCCCATGACGAAGAGCCGCCCCGGCGGCACCTGGACCTCGAACCTGATTTCGGACGGGGCGTTGCCGGGGCTCACGTACGGCTCATCGAGCGGCGCGCCGTTGACGGTGACCCGGCCCTTGGCGTCGCAGCACATGACGGTGTCGCCGCCGACGCCGATGACCCGCTTGATCAGGTCCTGTTCGTCGGCCGAGGGCAGCAGGCCGATGAAGGTCAGCGTCTCCTTGATCTGCTTGACGCCGACCGGGTCCTCGGGCGGGCGCGCGGCTTCGCCCTTGAGCCAGCCGCCCGGGTCCTTGAACACGACGACGTCGCCGCGCTCGATCTCGGAGCCGAACCACGGCGTCAGCTTGTCGACCAGCACCCGGTCGCCGATCCGGATCGTCTGTTCCATGGACCCGGACGGGATGAAGAAGGCCTGCACGAGGAAGGTCTTGAGGACGAGCGCTATGCACAGCGCCACGATGATCAGCAGCGGTACCTCGCCCACCCGACGGGTGCGCCTGCGCCGCTTGACCCGGCGGGCCAGCCGGCGCCGTTCGGCCCGACCGCCGCCCCCGGCGGCCTCGGGGACCGGCTCGGGCTCCGGATCCGGCTCCGGCTCGGGGACCCGGCCGCCTCTGGGGCGCCCCCGGCTACCCATGACCGCCGCCGGAGGACGGTGTGGCCGTGGGAGTCGATCCCCAGCGCGAGACCGGCCAGCCGATCCGGTCGGCCCGCCCGATCACCTTCTCCACCGGCACCATCCCCCCACCCGGCTCCCCCAAGTGGTCCCGGGAGTCCCGGGACTGGGAACGATGATCACCCATGACCCACAGGGTCCCAAGGGGTACGGCGATCCGGAAGGGCACCTTCGAGGGCGTGTCGCCGGGATACAGGTACGGCTCCTGCAGCGGGACGCCGTTCACCTTGATCCGCCCGCCTGCATCGCAGCACACCACGTCGTCCCCGCCGACGCCCACGACCCGCTTCACGAAGTCGGTGTCGGAGGGCTCGCCGATCCCGAGCGCGGAGGCCGCGCCGTGCAGGGCCTCGCCGATCGGGTTGCCCGCGGCGCGCTCCGGCACGAAGGACCCCGTGCCGTCGAAGACCACCACGTCCCCGCGCTTCGGCTGATCGCCGAAACGGTACGCCAGCTTGTTCACGAGCACCCGGTCCCCGACCTGGAGCGTCGGCTCCATCGACCGGCTCGGGATCAGGAACGGCTGTACGACGAAATTGCTGATCAGCAGCAGGAAGGCCGTGCAGAGCACGCCGAGCATCCCGGCCCGCCGCCAGGTCAGGAACGCACGCCAGCCGGGACGCGCGCGGCGCCCCCACAACGCAAAACGCGGCCGCCCCTCCCCCGTTTCGGGGGAGGAGTGGCCGCGCTGTGTGAGCTCTGCTTCGGTGTCCATCAGGGGCGAGCCTATCCGGCCACCCCGGGGACCCGGAGAGGAGATCAGCGGTCGCGCTTCTCCTTGATCTTCGCGGCCTTGCCGCGGAGCTCACGGAGGAAGTACAGCTTGGCGCGACGCACGTCACCGCGGGTGACGAGCTCGATCTTCTCGAAGATCGGGGAGTTCACCGGGAAGGTGCGCTCCACGCCGACGCTGAAGGAGACCTTGCGAACGGTGAAGGTCTCGGAGACGCCAGAGCCCTGGCGACGGATGACAACGCCCTTGAACTGCTGGATACGGGAGCGGTTGCCCTCGATGACGCGGACGTGCACGTTGATCGTGTCACCCGGGCGGAAGGCCGGGACGTCGGAGCGGATCGAGGCGGCGTTGACGCCATCGAGCAGGTGAGACATGTTCTTCGTCTGCTTTCTTCGCACGACGCCACAGGCCGCCGGTGCGGATTTCCGTAGAGAATTCGGGAGCCGGGTCACTCTGCGGGCGACTGTCCCCCTGTGGCAGGGGCGCACGCGAGCACACAGCAGCCGCCTATTCTTCCACGACCTGCGGCCTACGCCAAAATCGGCCGTCGGCGTCCGGCCGCCAGCCGAGGATGCTCAGCGTCTCGCGGTCCTTCTTGTCGAAGGCGGAGGCCTCGCAGCGCTCGATCAGGTCGGGGCGGTGCTGGGCGGTCCTGCGGAACGCCTCGTCCCGGCGCCAGCGGGCGATCTTCCCGTGGTGGCCGCTGAGCAGCACGTCGGGGATGCCCCGGCCGCGCCACTGCGGGGGCTTCGTGTAGACCGGCCCCTCCAGCAGGTTCGCCATCTCGCCGGGCGCGAAGGAGTCGTCGCGGTGCGATTCGGCATTGCCGAGCACCCCGGGCAGCAGCCGGGCCACGGCCTCGGTGATCACCAGGACTGCGGCCTCGCCGCCCGCCAGCACGTAGTCGCCGATGGAGACCTCGTAGACCGGCATCCGCGTGGCGTACTCGTCCATGACCCGGCGGTCGATGCCCTCGTACCGGGCCGGCGTGAAGATCAGCCAGGGCCTCTCGGAGAGCTCGACGGCCAGTTCCTGGGTGAACGGGCGGCCGCTCGGCGTGGGGACGACCATGACCGGCCCGCGCGCACCGGACTCGTACCCGTCGGCCAGCGCCTCGTCGAGGGCCTCGCCCCACGGCTCGGTCTTCATGACCATGCCGGGACCGCCGCCGTACGGGGTGTCGTCGACCGTGTTGTGCCGGTCGTAGGTCCAGTCCCGCAGGTCGTGGACGTGTACGTCGAGCTGCCCGCGGGCCCGCGCCTTGCCGACGAGGGAGACGTTCAGCGGCTCCAGGTACTCGGGGAAGATCGTGACGACGTCGAGACGCATCAGGCTTCTTCCCCGGCCTCGGCCCCGTTGTCGCGCGTGGAGACGATCTCTGCGCGGTCGTCGATCAGCCCGGGCGGCGGGGTGATGACACAGCGCTGCTCCTCGAGGTCGATCTCGGCGACGATCTCCTCGACGAAGGGGATCATCACCTCGGTGCCGTCGGGGCGCTCGACGATGAA
Organism: Streptomyces sp. NPDC031132; assembly: GCF_055570595.1. Classification (NCBI taxonomy): domain Bacteria; kingdom Bacillati; phylum Actinomycetota; class Actinomycetes; order Kitasatosporales; family Streptomycetaceae; genus Streptomyces; species Streptomyces sp. NPDC031132. The sequence goes on along the minus strand of NZ_JBVIGX010000001.1, from coordinate 560,212 downwards.
GAGGTCCTGCGAGGGCAGGTGGGAGATCTCGGTGATCCGGCCGATCTCGGTACCGTCCTCCAGCACCACGTCCAGGTCCATCAGCTGGTGGTCGTAGTACTCGTCTTCTTCTTCGGGCAGCTCCGCCGGGTCCACGTCGGCGATGAGCAGGATGTTGCGCAGCGCCTCGGCCCCGGTGCGGTCCTTGACGCCGGCGAAGCGGAGCAGCAGCCTCCCGCTGTGCACGCGGCCCGTCTCGATGGTCAGCGGACCCGCCGAAGCCGGCTCGGTCCGCAGAACGGCGCCGGGCGAGAGCCGCTGCTCCGGCTCGTCGGTCCGCACCTCGACGGTGACCTCACCCTTGATCCCGTGGGCGCGGCCGATCCGCGCGACAACCAGCTCCACTTGTTTCTCCTGTTCAGACGACGACGGGCCGGGGCGGGCACGAATGCCCTCCCCGGCCCGTGCCGGTGATTCACGTTCTCAATGAACCAAGTCTCAGCGGACCTGGTCCACGTCGACGAGGTCGACGCGGATCCCCCGGCCGCCGATGGCGCCCACGACGGTACGCAGGGCACGCGCGGTGCGGCCGTTGCGGCCGATCACCTTCCCGAGGTCGTCCGGGTGAACCCGAACCTCGAGCACCTGCCCGCGACGCAGGTTGCGCGAGGCGACCTGCACTTCGTCGGGGTTGTCCACAATGCCCTTTACGAGGTGCTCAAGAGCCTCCTCGAGCATGCTCAGGCCTCGGTCGACTCGGCGGTGGCCTCAGCCTCGTCCGCCTTCTTGTCGGCCTTCTTCGCCTTCTGCGTGATGGCCTCGCCCTTGGTCTCGCCGATGCCCTCGAGGGCCTTGGCGAACTCGTCGAAGGAGCGACGCTTGCTCTCCTTCGTCTCCGGCTGCAGCAGCGGCGCGGGGGCCGGGAGGCCCTTGTGCGCCTGCCAGTCACCGGTCAGCTTCAGGATGGCGAGCACAGCCTCGGTGGGCTGGGCGCCGACCGACAGCCAGTACTGCGCACGCTCGGCGTTGACCTCGATGCGCGACGGGTTGTACGTCGGGTGGTAGATACCGATCTCTTCGATCGCGCGACCGTCCCGACGGGTACGGGCGTCGGCGACGACGATGCGGTAGTGCGGCTGGCGAATCTTGCCGAGGCGCTTGAGCTTGATCTTGACTGCCACTGGAGTGGTGTCTCCTGAACTTGACGTGGTTGGGCACATGAGATGCCACGTGGGGTTGCGGTACTCGGGTGCCCGATGGACGCGTCAGCCGGAGGAGAGAGGGGTCCTATGCGACTGTCGAGTACAGCTAGCCATTGTGCCACATGCCTGCGGCGCTTCTCACGGGGAGTCGGCCGGGCTCAGGAAGCGGCAGCGGACAGCGCCACCTCGGGGATGCGGAACGGCTTCATGCAGCCGCCGCACACGATCGGCGCCTGGGCCAGCACGGACGGGACCACCCGCACGTTGCGCCCGCAGTCGCAGACCGCCTTGACGCGGACACCGCCACCCGAGGAGCCGTGCCGGGCGGCCGGCCCGCGGAAGCTGCGCTTGGTGTCGGCGGCCGTTGCGGCCGTGTGCGCCTTCAGCGCGCGCTGCAGCCGCTCCATGGTGGGGCGGTAGCGCTTCTTCGCCTCGGGATTGAGCGAGACCAGCGAGAAGCCGCTGCTGGCATGCGGCTCGTCGGAGTGGTCCAGCCCCATCTCCTCGGCGATCGCGAGGAATCTGCGGTTGTGGTAGCGGCCTGCTCGCGAGGTGTCGCGCACTCCGCGGGCGGCGGCGATGCCGTGGACTGCCTCGTGCAGCAGTCGCTCGAAGGAGAGCTCGGCGCCGCAGGCGGACGAGGACTCTCCGATCAGGGACTCGGGCGCGGCAAGGTCAGGCAGCTCGGGGTGGTACCGCTGAATGTCGGCCCACGCCTGCGCCAGCTCTGCGGCGAGAACAGGTGGTGTCGTGCTCACGTCGTGACAACGAGCCGGAGTGCCCCGGTGTTCCGATTCCGGGCCATTCCAAATTTTTTGCACGTACCAGTCAGTTCAGTCTCATGCGTCCTGACGAGGACGGGTGCGCCGATCCCAGGAGGAGTCGGTACGTAACGACGACCAGACCGACACGAACCCGCCCCGGCGCGCGGCTCGTGCCGTGCGCCGGGGCGGGCCGGTGGTCGGGGTCGGTCAGTACGAGCGCGCGACGACGGCGAGCGTACCGGGGGCGTCGTCCGCCTCCGGAACCGATCCGTCCTCGGCGATCAGGCAGCGTACGGACACGGCCTGCTCGCCCAGCTTGGCCTCGCCCTCGGGGCCGAGGTCGGCCCACGGGATCCGCGCCCAGCCGCCGGCGACGGCGGCCTCGGCGGCCTCCTCGATGGTGGAGACGTCGGAGGTACGGGCCAGGCGGCGCTCGCGGGACTCGCGCAGCAGCTGCGCCTGGTCCTCGTCGAGCACCTTGGGCAGCAGGTCGGCGAGCGCGTCGATCTGCACGGGCTCCTTGCCGCCCGGGATCCGGCGCGCCAGCATCGCCGTGCCGGCCTCCAGGTCGCGGGGGCCGATCTCGATGCGGACCGGTACGCCCTTGAGCTCCCAGTCCACGGCGCGGCGGCCGAAGGGGGTGTCGACGCGGTCGTCGACCTGCACGCGCAGGCCCGCGGCCTTCAGCTGCGCACCGAGCTCGCGGACCTTCGCGACGGCCTCGTCGCCCTTGATCGCCATGACGACGACCTGGACGTGCGCGAGGCGCGGCGGGACGCGCAGGCCGTTGTCGTCGCCGTGGGACATGATCAGACCGCCGACCATGCGGGTCGAGACGCCCCACGAGGTCTGCCAGACGAGCTCCTGCTTGCCTTCCTTCGACAGGTACTGCGTGTTGAAGGCCTTGGCGAAGTTGGTGCCGAGCTCGTGGCTCGTGCCCAGCTGCAGCGCCTTGCCGTCGCCCATCATGCCCTCGAGGGTGAGGGTGTTGATGGCGCCGGCGAAGCGCTCCTTGGCAGTCTTACGGCCGAGCACGACGTCGATGCCGAGCACGTTCGTCATGAAGTCGCCGTACACGTCCGTGTGGATGCGGGCGGCGTAGTCGCGGGCGTCCTCGTACGTGGCGTGGGCCGTGTGGCCCTCCTGCCAGAGGAACTCACTCGTACGGAGGAACACGCGCGGGCGCATCTCCCAGCGGACGACGTTGGCCCACTGGTTGATCAGCAGGGGCAGGTCGCGGTAGCTCTGGACCCACTTCGAGAAGTAGTCGTTGATGATCGTCTCGGAGGTGGGCCGGACCACGACCGGCTCGTCCAGCTCCTTGCCGCCGCCGTGCGTGACGACGGCGAGCTCGGGGGCGAAGCCCTCGACGTGCTCGGCCTCGCGCGTCAGGTACGACTGCGGGATGAACAGCGGGAAGTACGCGTTCTGGGCGCCCGCGTCCTTGATGCGCGCGTCCATCTCCTGCTGCATCCGCTCCCACAGGCCGTAGCCGTACGGCCGGATGACCATGGTGCCGCGTACCGGACCGTTGTCGGCCAGCTCGGCCTTGTTGATCAGATCCTGGTACCAGCGGGGGAAATCCTCCGCCTGGGGGGTGAGAACGGGTGCCTTTGCCATGGCGCGAATGGTACGGCGCCGGGCACTCGATGCGTGAATCGGGTGGCGCACTCCTCTGGACGCGGGGGCGAATGGGGAGTTCTCTGGCAACGGGGGCAAGGGGGCGACAAGGAATCAGGAGCGCTCTTTCGATGACACCGACGCCGACGGCGACGCTCGTCGCCCGGGACTGGGCGGAGATCCAGGAACGGATGCTGGTACCGCTGTACGAGGCGGTCTACGACCGGCTGGAGGTCGGGCCGGGCGACCGGCTGCTCGGCCTGGACTGCGGGGCCGGGCTGGCCCTGCTGCTCGCCGCGGGGCGGGGAGCCGCCACCACGGGGGTGGAGGCGGATCCGGCGCGCCGGGAACTGGCGCGTGAGCGGCTGCTGGAGGTGGTCCCGGCCCCGCCGGCCGCCGCGCGGCCGTACGACGTGCTGCTGGCCTTCTCGCCGTCCGAGGCGGCCCTGGCCGCGGCCCTGCCTGCGGTCCGGCGGGGCGGGGCGGTGGTGCTGGCCGACTGGGGCCCGGCGGAGCGGTGCACCGTGCCTGCGGTGCTGGGCGGCGGACCCGCGCCGCAGGATCTGGACGCGGCGGTGGCGCGGGCGGGCCTCTCGCCCGACGGATCGGGCCGGGTGTTCTGCCCCTTCGGGTACGCGGACGTGGACAGCGCGGTACGGGGGCTGCTGTCGGCGGGGCTGTACGAGTCCACCTCGGATCCGGCGCAGGTCGAGAAGGAGCTCACGGAGGCCCTTCACCCGTATGAGCGGCCGGACGGCACCGTCTGGCTGCCGAACATCTTCCGCTACGTGATCGCCCGCGTGCCGTAGCCGTGACGGCCGCGCGGGGCCTGCGCCGCTACTTCGCCTCCTTCGACAGGCGGGGAATGCCCGCGGCCTCGTAGGCGGCCGGTTCGTCCAGGGTCTCGTTCGCCAGCAGGGCCTCGGTCAGGGCGTCGAGTTTCGGACGGTGTTCGCGCAGCAGCCGGCAGGCCTCCACGTAGCACTCGTCGACGATCCGCCGCATCTCGTGGTCCACCGCGTCGAGGGTGGCGGGGGCCGCCAGGAGCCCGTACGGGCTCTGCGCGTCCGCCGGGATCGCGGTGAGGCGGCCGATGCGCTCGCTCATGCCCCAGCGGCCGACCATGCCGCGGGCGAGGTTGGTGACCTGTTCCAGGTCGTTCTCCGCGCCCGTGGTGATGACGTCGAACACGACGTGCTCGGCCGCCATGCCGCCCAGCGCGCCGATGATGCGGCCGCGGAGGTAGTCCTCCGTGTACGAGTAGCGGTCCGCGTCGGGGGTCGAGAGGGTGACGCCGAGCGCCCGGCCGCGCGGCACGATCGTGATCTTGCGGACGGGGTCTGCGCCCGGCTGGAGCATGCCCAGCAGGGCGTGGCCGCTCTCGTGGTAGGCCGTGCGGCGGCGCTCCTCCTCGGGCATGACCAGCGCGCGGGCCGCACCCAGCTGGACCTTCTCGAGGGCGTCCATGAAGTCCGCCTGGGTGACCTGGCCCTGCTTGCGCTTCACCGCGAGGAGGGCGGCTTCGTTGGCCAGGTTGGCGAGGTCCGCGCCCGTCATGCCGGGGGTGGTGCGGGCCACCTGGTCGAGGTCCACGTCGGCGGCCAGGGGGATGTCCTGCGTGTGGATCCGCAGGATGGCCTCGCGGCCGGCCCGGTCGGGCGGGGAGACCGACACCGTGCGGTCGAAGCGGCCGGGTCGGGTGAGCGCAGGGTCCAGCACGTCCGGCCGGTTGGTTGCGGCGATGACGACGACGCCCTCCGAGCCGGAGAACCCGTCCATCTCGGTCAGGATCTGGTTCAGGGTCTGTTCGCGCTCGTCGTGGCCGCCCATGGCGGCGCCGCCGCCGCGGGCCCGGCCGATCGTGTCGATCTCGTCGATGAAGACGATCGAGGGGGCCACCTTGCGCGCCTCGGAGAAGAGTTCGCGGACCCGGGAGGCGCCCACGCCGACGATCATCTCGATGAACTCGGAGGCGGAGGCGGAGAAGAACGGCACCCCGGCCTCGCCCGCCACCGCCCGCGCCAGCAGGGTCTTGCCCGTGCCGGGCGGGCCGGCGAGCAGGACCCCGCCGGGCATCCTGGCGCCCAGGGCCCGGTACTGCTGCGGGTTCTTGAGGAAGTCCACGACGTCGTGGAGCTCGCCCTTGACCTCGTCGATGCCGGCCACGTCGGCGAACGTGGTGCGTCTGCCGCCCTCCAGCTCCACGGGCTTGGGCGGCTGCTTGCGGCCCAGCCCGCCGACGCCGCCCATGGCCGAGCCCATGCGTCGGGCGATGAACACCCACAGGAGGACCAGCAGCAGCATCGGCGCCAGCGAGATCAGCAGGTTGGCCAGGAAGCTGCGCTGGACGACGACCGGGGAGGCCGTGACGACGACGTTGTGCTTGGTGAGGTTCACCCACAGCTGGTCGTCGGCGAAGGCCGGGCGCTGGGTGACGAACTTCGTGTAGTCGCCCTTGCCGCCGTCGGGCAGCGGCTGTTCGTTCTTCAGCTCGCCCTGGATCGCGTCGCCCTTGGAGTAGATCTTCGAGACGTTGCCGTCGGCGACCTGCTTGCTGAACTCCGTGTACGAGACGGTCGGCTCGTCGCCCTCGTTGAAGAACGACAGGACCACGTTGGTGAGCAGGAAGACGATCAGGGCGGCGAGGATCAGCCCGCGCCAACCCCCGGGCATCTTCCTCTTGGGCGGCGGTGCGGGCGGCGCGCCCTCGGAACGCCAGGGCGTGTCGGCGCGCTCGCGAGGCGGTACGGGGGTGGGGCTGGGCACGTGGCCTCCTTACTGCCGTCCTCGTGGCCGACCATAAGGGATATAACGCACCATTGCGCCCGCAGGACCTACGCGAACGGGTCCTGGCCGGAAGCTCCGGCCAGGACCCGTTCGCGTACGGACGCGGTTACTTCATGAACTTCTTGAACTCGTCCGGGAGGTCGAAGTCCTGCCCGGGCTGACCCGCGGCCGGAAGACCGAACGGGCTGCCGGTGGCGGGCGGGGCGGTCTGCGGGCCCTGCTCGCGGCGGGCGGCTGCGGCCGCCTCCTCTTCCTTGCGCTTCATCGGGTTGCCGCTCTTGCGCTTGCCCTTGGCCTGCTTGATCTGCTTCTTCTGCCGGCCGGGGCCGCCGCCCATGCCCGGGATGCCCGGCATGCCGGGCATCCCGCCGCCCTGGGCCATGCGGGACATCATCTTGCGGGCCTCGAAGAAGCGCTCGACGAGGTTCTTGACGGCGCTGACCTCGACACCGGAGCCCTTGGCGATACGGGCACGGCGCGAGCCGTTGATGATGTGCGGGTCGTGGCGCTCGGCCGGGGTCATCGACTTGATGATCGCGGCCGTGCGGTCGACGTCGCGCTCGTCGATGTTGTTGATCTGGTCCTTGATCTGCCCCATGCCGGGGAGCATGCCGAGCAGCTTGGAGATGGAGCCCATCTTCCGGACCTGCTCCATCTGGGCCAGGAAGTCGTCGAGCGTGAACTCCTTCGGCCCCTTCGCCAGCTTGGCCGCCATCTTCTCGGCCTCGGCCTGGCTGAAGGTCTTCTCGGCCTGCTCGATGAGGGTGAGCATGTCACCCATGTCGAGGATCCGGCCCGCCATGCGGTCGGGGTGGAACGCGTCGAACTCGTCGAGCTTCTCGCCGTTCGAGGCGAACATGATCTGCTTGCCGGTGACGTGCGCGATGGAGAGCGCGGCACCGCCTCGGGCGTCGCCGTCGAGCTTCGAGAGCACGACGCCGTCGAAGCCGACGCCGTCACGGAAGGCCTCGGCGGTGTTGACCGCGTCCTGACCGATCATGGCGTCGACGACGAAGAGGATCTCGTCGGGGTTGACGGCGTCGCGGATGTCCGCGGCCTGCTGCATCAGCTCCGAGTCGATGCCGAGGCGGCCGGCGGTGTCGACGACGACGATGTCGTACTGCTTGGTGCGGGCGTACTCGATGGAGTCCTTGGCCACCTGCACCGGGTCGCCGACGCCGTTGCCGGGGGCGGGCGCGTAAACCGCGACACCGGCGCGCTCGGCGACGACGCTGAGCTGGTTGACGGCGTTGGGGCGCTGGAGGTCGCAGGCGACGAGCAGCGGGGAGTGGCCCTGGCCCTTGAGCCAGAGGCCGAGCTTTCCGGCGAGGGTGGTCTTACCGGCACCCTGGAGACCGGCGAGCATGATCACGGTGGGCGCGGTCTTGGCGAAGCGCAGGCGCCGGGTCTCGCCGCCGAGGATCGAGACGAGCTCGTCGTTGACGATCTTGAGGACCTGCTGGCCCGGGTTGAGGGCCCTGGAGACCTCTTCGCCGCGGGCGCGCTCCTTGACGTTCGCGATGAAGGAGCGGACGACGGGCAGGGCGACGTCGGCCTCGAGGAGGGCGATACGGATTTCCCGCGCCGCAGCGTCGATGTCCTGCTCGGAGAGGCGGCCCTTGCCCCGGAGGGACTTGAAGGTCGCGCTGAGGCGGTCGGAAAGCGTATCGAACACGGTGGTCGCGATTCCTCGGGTCGGGGGCGTGTGGTCGCCCCCCAGGGTATCGGGCCCTCCCCCTGTCCGGGGACCCGCCCGTTTCCGGCCCCCGGGCTCCGCCCCGTCGGCCCCTGCCGAGCAGCTCCGACCGACGCCGTGGGCCGCGCCCGGGGGCGGGGCCGAAGGCGGGGGCCGCTGCGCGGGGCTTGCCCCTCCCCGCCCCTTCCCGAAACCGGGGGCTCCGCCTCCGGGCCCCCTTGCCTCCATCGCCGGCGGGGCTGGTTTTCCCTGGGGAGCGGCTCCGCGCAGCGGGACCCGTGGCCCCGGGTCAGTGCAGGCTCGCCTCCAGGGCGGTGGCCAGGGACGCGGCCGCGCGCGGCGGGAGGGGTTTGCCGTCCGGGTCGACCACGTACAGGGAGTCCACCGCGTTGGCGCCGAGCGTGGAGACGTGCGCGCTGCGGACGCGGACCCCGGAGGATTCCAGCGCGCGCCCGATCCGGTGCAGCAGACCCAGCGCATCCGGGGCCCGGACCTCCAGGACCGTGGCCAAGGAGGACACGTCCGGGACCACCGTCACCCGCGGGGGCGGCGGGACCACCCCGCGCCGGCGCGGGTACGCCGCCTCGCGGTCCGCCAGCTTCGCCGGGACGTCCAGCGAGCCGTCCAGCGCCCGGATCAGGTCCGTGCGCAGGCGGGACGCCTCCGGCAGCGAGCCGTACTCGGCGGCCACCCGCCAGCGGAGGACCAGGACCTCACCCGCCAGATCCGGCAGCTCCAGCGAGCGCAGGTCCGCGGCGCGGACCGTGAGCCGGTGCAGGGCCAGTACGCCGGCCACCGCCGGGAGGACCCCCGGCTGGTCCGGGACCGCCACCACCAGCTCGACCCCGACCGCGTCGTCCTCCTCCTGGCGCGCGTGCAGCGCCAGCACCGGCTCCCGGGTGCGCAGCGCCTCCACCGCGAGGCGTTCCTGGTCCGTCGTCGGGATGGCCAGCTCCGCCTCGACGGGCGCGTCCCCGCCCAGGACCGAGGCCACCCGCGCCACCAGGTCCGCCACCAGCGAGCCCCGCCACGTGCTCCACGCCGCGGGCCCGGTGGCCAGGGCGTCCGCCTCGGTCAGGGCGTGCAGGATTTCCAGCGTGCCGAGCGCTCCCACGGCCTCCGCGACCGACCGGACGGTCGCCGGGTCGTCCAGGTCACGCCGCGTCGCGGTGTCGATCAGCAGCAGGTGGTGCCGTACGAGCACCCCCAGCACGGCGGTGTCGTCCGCGTCGAAGCCCACCCGTACGGCCACGTCGCGGGCGATCGTCTCGCCCGCCACCGAGTGGTCCCCCGGCCATCCCTTGCCGATGTCGTGCAGCAGGGCGGCCATCAGCAGCAGGTCAGGGCGGCTCACCCGGCGGGTCAGGGCCGAGGCCCGCACCGCCGTCTCGACCAGGTGCCGGTCCACCGTCCAGGTGTGCACGGGGTTGCGCTGCGGACGGCACCGCACCCGTTCCCAGTCGGGCAGCAGCCGGGTGATCAGCCCCTCGGCCTCCAGCGCCTCCCAGACGGCCACCGTCGGCTCCCCTGCCCCCAGCAGGGTCAGCAGCTGCTCCCGCGCCTCCGCGGGCCACGGCACCGGCAGCGGCTTCGCCTGCGCGGCGAGCCGGCGTACGGCGTGCAGCGACACCGGCAGTCCCGCCTGCGCGGCCGCGGCCCCGAACCGCAGCGCCAGCACCGGATCCCGGTCGGGCCGGGCCGCCAGGGCCAGCACGGCCTCGCCGTCGGACTCCACGACCCCCTCGGCGAGCGGCGCCCGCTCGGCTGCCGCGGCCCCCCGCGTCCCCAGCAGCCCGCGCAGCCTCGGCCGGGCCGCCCGGGCCCGCAGGACCCGCCCGACCTCGCGCCAGGTCACGTCGCCCGCGTACGCGACGACCCGCGCGGCCTCGTACACCTCGCGCAGCAGCGCGTCCGCGTCGAGCAGGCCCAGCTGGGCGGCGACCTGGTCCTGTTCCTGCAGCGCGAGCCGGTCGGTCGCCCGGCCCGTCACCAGGTGCAGGGCGTCCCGCGCGTCGAGCAGCCGCCGCCGGGCCTCGGCCAGCCCCTCGCGCGGGGCGTCGGCCAGCCAGGACGCGGCGACCGCCCGCAGTGCGGTGGCGTCGCGGAGCCCGCCGCGGGCCTCCTTGAGGTCGGGTTCCAGCAGGAAGCGGAGCTCCCCGGACTGCTCGGCCCGCTCCCGGCACAGCGAGTGCAGCTGCGGGAGCCGCTTGGCGGCCTGGTTGCGCCAGTCGGCCAGGACCGAGGTGCGCAGGCCCGCGAGGAGGCCGGCGTCGCCCGCGACGGGCCGGGCGTCGAGCAGCCCCAGGTGCACCTTGAGGTCCTCGCCGGCGGTCTTGCGTGCCTCGGCCGGGGTCCGCACGGAGTGGTCGAGGGCCACGCCCAGGTCCCACACGGGGTACCAGAGACGGTCGGCCAGGGCGCTCAGGGCCCGCGGCTCGGCCTTGCCGTCGTGGAGCAGCAGCAGGTCGAGGTCGCTGCGCGGGGAGAGTTCGGCGCGCCCGTAGCCGCCGACGGCGACGAGGGTGGCGCCCCGCACCCCGGTCTCCCGCTGGGCCGTGGTGAACAGGGCGTTCAGCCATGCGTCGGTCAGCCCGGCCAGCGCGGAACGCCGCGAAGGCCCGGACCGCGACTCCTCCTGGAGGAGTCGCAGCCGGGCCGCGGCGTACCCGCTGGGTCCCGAGCCGGACGGATCGCCGGAATCACCCGTCGTGGTCTGCTCGACGCTCGTCACCCAGGAGCTCCCGTCGCCTAGAGCGCTTCAGCGCCGCGCTCGCCGGTGCGGACCCGGATGACCGAGTCCACGGGGACGCTCCACACCTTGCCGTCACCGATCTTGCCGGTGCGGGCGCTCTTGACGAGGAGCTCCATCACCGATTCGGCGTCGTCGTCCTCGACGACCACCTCGATACGGATCTTCGGTACGAGGTCCACCGTGTACTCGGCGCCCCGGTAGACCTCGGTGTGGCCGCGCTGGCGGCCGTAGCCGCTGGCCTCGGAGACCGTGAGGCCCTGGACTCCGAAGCGCTGGAGGGCGTCCTTGATCTCGTCCAGCCGGTGCGGCTTGACGATCGCGGTGATCAGCTTCATGCGTCAACCTTCTTGCTCGCGGCGGCAACGGGGACGGGGGTGGCGGTGCTCCGGGAGGAGGCGCCGCCGCCGGCTCCGCTGAAGTCGTAGGCGGTCTCGGCGTGCTCGACCTGGTCGATGCCGGAGACCTCGTCGTCCTCGGTGACCCGCATCCCGATCGTCTTGTCGAGGAGGAAGGCGAGGATCGCGGACACGACGAGAGAGTAGGCGAGGACGGAGAAGACCCCGATGGCCTGCTTGCCGAGCTGTTCCAGACCGCCGCCGTAGAAGAGGCCGGCCGCGTCGGACTGGACCCCGCCGGTGGCGAAGAAGCCGACGAGCAGCGAGCCGATCACACCGCCGACGAGGTGGACGCCGACCACGTCGAGGGAGTCGTCGAAGCCGAACTTGTACTTGAGGCCGACGGCCATGGCGCAGACGACACCGGCGATGGCTCCGATGGCGATCGCGCCGAGCGGGGAGCAGGAGCCGCCGGAGGGGGTGATGGCGACGAGGCCCGCGACCGCGCCGGAGGCGGCGCCGAGGGTGGTGAAGGAGCCGTGGCGCAGCTTCTCGTAGCCGAGCCAGGCGAGCATGGCGGCGGCGGTGGCGACCTGGGTGTTGACGAACATGACCGCGCCCACGCCGTCGTCGTTGCCGAGCCAGGATCCGGCGTTGAAGCCGAACCAGCCGAACCAGAGCAGACCGGCGCCGAGCATCACGAGCGGGAGGCTGTGCGGGCGCATCGGGTCCTTCTTGAAGCCGACGCGCTTGCCGATGACCAGGATGACGCCGAGGGCCGCGGCGCCGGCGTTGATGTGGACGGCGGTGCCGCCCGCGAAGTCGATGACGCCGAGCTCGAAGAGCCAGCCGCCGGCCCCCCAGACCCAGTGGGCGACGGGGAAGTAGACGACGGTGACCCACAGGGCGGTGAACAGGGCCCAGGCGCTGAACTTCACGCGGTCGGCCAGGGCGCCGCTGATCAGGGCGGGGGTGATGACGGCGAACATCAGCTGGAAGACGGCGAAGACGTAGACCGGGATGGTGTACCCGTCCCACAGCTCGGTGATGCCGATGCCGCTGAGGCCGACGTAGTCGGAGGACCAGCCGATGAGGCTGCCGGCGTCCGTGCCGAAGGCGAGGCTGAAGCCGTAGAGGACCCACAGGATCGTGACGATCCCGAGGCTGATGAAGCTCATCATCAGCATGTTGAGGCTGCTCTTGACGCGGACCATGCCTCCGTAGAAGAAGGCGAGTCCCGGGGTCATCAGCATGACCAGGGCGGAGCAGATGAGCATGAACCCGGTGTTCGCAGCAGACAGCGTCGGGGCGTCTGCGGCGAGGGTCGTGATGGCTGATGCCATCGGCGTCTCCTCGTCGTCGGTACGTTCGCGTGCGGGCGATCGTGAAAACCTGAGCGGCGCAAGGCGTAAGGCCGGGGGGTGGGGCCTGGGGGCTGGCCGGTTATTGACCCTGAGATTCGCGCAGGCCGGTTTCCGGCGGCGCCGCTCGGTGTTTCGCGTCCGTGACGAAGGCATCTCGGGTGTTACGGCGTGATGAACAGCGCAACCATCAATTGGGGAAGCACGACGGCGAGCAACCACGTCCGCGAGAGCGGCGCCGGTTTAGGCGCAAAAAAAGGGGGCCGGCCACGGCAGTACCCGGGGGGACCTGGCTGGGGGAGCCTGATCGGGCTTCACGGGGTGACTGCCGCGGCCGGGGCCTTCGGGGGCGGCCGCTTCGGCCGTCAGACGGCCTCCGCCGCTTCGGGGAGCCGGGAGGCGAGCTGGTCGGTCAGCCGGACCACGTCGGCGACGTCGCCGTACTCACGGGCGGCGGTGTCGACGGTCTTGCGCAGCCGCGTGTTCACCCTTTCGGACCGCACCTTTCCGGCCACGTCGAGGGCGCGGCCTACGAGGACGGTGGCCTGCTCGGGCTCGCGCTGGATCAGGTGCACGGTGGCCATGCCGATGAGGTTGAGGGCGTACGAGCGCTGGTGCTCGTCGTCCTTCTCGAAGAGCTCCACGGCCCGCTGCATCACGGGTTCGGCGAGGGAGGCGTACATGGGGCTGCGCCCGGCCACGTAGGCCAGGTCGCGGTACGAGTGGGAGTTCTCGCCGTTGAGCTCGGCCTCGGAGAAGAAGCGGATCCAGTCGGGCTCGGGCTCGCCGCCGAAGGCGACGTCGGAGAAGGTGTCCTCGGCCATCCGGACGGCCCTCTTGCAGCGGCTGGGCTGGCCCATGTTGGCGTAGGCGCGGGCCTCCATCGCATACAGCATGGCCTGGGTGCGCGGCCCGGCGCAGTCGCGGCTGCCGTACTGCGCGAGGTGGATGAGTTCCAGGGCGTCCTCGGGCCGGCCCAGGTGGATCATCTGGCGGCTCATGCTGGAGAGGATGTACGAGCCCAGCGGCTTGTCCCCGCCCTCCTTGGCGGCGTGCAGCGCGAGGACGAAGTACTTCTGCGCGGTGGGGTGCAGGCCGATGTCGTAGCTCATCCAGCCGGCGAGTTCGGCGAGTTCCGCGGCGACCTTGAAGAGCCGCTTCATGACGGGGGCCGGGTGGTTCTCCTGGAGCAGGTCGGTGACCTCGTGCAGCTGGCCGACGACGGCCTTGCGGCGCAGGCCGCCGCCGCACTGGGCGTCCCACTGGCGGAACATCACGGTGGTGGCTTCGAGGAGGCCGAGTTCCGGTTCGGACAGGCGCGGCGGGCGGTGGCCGCTGAGGGCTCCGGCCGCCCCGGCCTCGCGGGGGCCCGGGTCGGCGGCGGGGACCGGGACGAGCCAGCGCTGCATGGGCTCGATGAGGGCGGGGCCGGCGGAGAGGGCGAGGGAGGTCCCGAGGAAGCCGCGGCGGGCCAGCATCAGGTCGCTGCGGGAGAACTCGCCGAGCAGCTCGACGGTCTGCGGGCCGGCCCAGGGCAGGTCGACGCCGGAGACGGAAGGCGTCTGGTGGGCGGTGCGCAGCCCGAGCTGCTCGATGGCGACGACGGAGCCGAACCGCTCGGAGAACAGCTCGGACAGGATCCGCGGGACGGGCTCGCGGGGCTGCTCGCCGTCGAGCCAGCGGCGCACCCGGGAGGTGTCCGTGCTGATGTGGTGGGCGCCCATCTGCCGGGCACGCCGGTTCACCTGGCGGGCCAGTTCGCCCTTCGACCAGCCGCTGCGGACGAACCACGACGTCAGTTGCTCATTGCGGGCTGCAGAGCCCGGGACCTCCGGCTCCTCGCTCGTTCCGCTTGCGCCGTTGCCGCTCACTGGAACGCCCCCATCCACTCAGCATCTTCATACGAAACCCTGGCTGGGACGGCGAGCGCCGCCACGGACCTTCACAGGTCCTCCACAAGTTGCCTCCGGCATAACCACGGACGGCCCGCCTTCGGGGTTCGATGTACTGAAAGTAATCCTACGATCACCCCTGCGGCGAGGTCGTTTCCAGAAACGCCACCATTCGCCACCCCTTCGAATGAACTAGCCACCGGCCAGGCGCGATTCACTTGACACCGAGGCGAAAACGATCGGTTGGACGGGAGTGCAGCAGGGGCGCACGCGGCGAGGAGTGCGCCGGTGGCCCTTCGGGACACCGGGCTCGCGCCCGGCCCCGCATCCCGTCCCGCCGACGTCGTAACCACCGGCGCGTCCGACCCGTTGGAGGGGGCATGGGCATGGGCTTCACGATCGGCGGCAGCCGCAGCACCAAGGAGTTCCGTTCCGGCTCGCGGCGCCGCGGCCGGACGTCGGAGTGCACGGCGGTCGCGGAGTACACCGGGCTGTGGGGCTGGGACGTGGTCCCCGGCGCCCGCGCCGCGGCCCCCGCCAGCGAGTGCTCCTGCGGTCATACGCATTGCAGCACGCCGGGGGCGCATCCGCTCCCCCTCGCTCCGACCGTCCCGGCCGGCGCCACCCTCGACGAGGTCACCGAGACCTGGAGCGGGTACCCGGGCGCCGCGGTCCTGCTGCCCGTGGGCCGCACCTTCGACGTCATCGAGGTCGCGGAGGAGGCCGGGCGCCGGGCGCTGGTCCGCCTCGAGCGGATGGGCCTGCCGCTCGGGCCGGTCACCGCGACCCCGGACGGCCGTGCCCAGTTCTTCGTCGCCCCGGGTGCGGCCGCCGAGCTGCCGCAGCTGCTCTACCGGATGGGCTGGGACGACGCCGACCTCGATCTGCGCGCCCTGGGCGTCGGCGCCTTCCTGACCGCCCCGCCCTCCGACCACGCGGGCCTGGGCCCGGTCGGCTGGCTGCGCCCGCCCGCGCTCGACTCCGCGGGCGGCCCGCCGCAGGCCCGGCTGCTGCTCGGCACCCTCGCGTACATCTGCCACCGCCTGCGGCGCTGATCCCGGTACGCACGCCAGCGCCCCCGCGTTCCGGCCGGAATGCGGGGGCGCTGCCGTGCGTACGGTCTGCGTGCGCTGCGTACGGTCTCGCTCAGTCGCCGATCAGGGCGTCCACGAACGCCTCCGGCTCGAAGGGCGCCAGGTCGTCCGGGCCCTCGCCGAGGCCGATGAGCTTGACCGGGACGCCGAGCTCGCGCTGGACGGCGACGACGATGCCGCCCTTGGCGGTGCCGTCGAGCTTGGTCAGCACGATGCCGGTGATGTCCACGACCTCGGCGAAGACGCGGGCCTGGGTCAGGCCGTTCTGCCCGGTGGTGGCGTCCAGGACCAGCAGGACCTCGTCCAGCGGGCCGTGCTTCTCCACGACGCGCTTGACCTTGCCGAGCTCGTCCATGAGGCCGGTCTTGGTGTGCAGGCGGCCGGCGGTGTCGATGAGCACCACGTCGGCGCCCTCGGCGATGCCCTCCTTGACCGCGTCGTAGGCGATCGAGGCCGGGTCGCCGCCCTCGGGGCCGCGCACGGTGCGCGCGCCGACCCGCTCGCCCCAGGTCTGGAGCTGGTCGGCGGCGGCGGCGCGGAAGGTGTCCGCGGCGCCGAGCACCACGGAGCGGCCGTCGGCGACGAGCACGCGGGCCAGCTTGCCGGTGGTGGTGGTCTTGCCGGTGCCGTTGACCCCCACGACCATCACGACGCCCGGGGTGTCCACGCCGCTCTCGGTCTTCACCGCGCGGTCGAAGTCGGTGCCGACCAGGGTCAGCAGCTCCTCCTTGAGCAGGTTCCGCAGGTCCGCGGGGGTGCGGGTGCCGAGCACCTTGACCCGCTCGCGGAGCCGGTCCACGAGCTCCTGCGTCGGTACGACACCGACGTCGGCGATCAGGAGGGTCTCCTCGATCTCCTCCCAGGTGTCCTCGTCGAGGTGCTCGCGCGAGAGCAGCGTGAGCAGCCCCTTGCCGAGCGAGTTCTGCGACCGGGCGAGGCGGGCGCGCAGCCGGACCAGGCGGCCGGCGGTGGGCTCGGGCACCTCGATCTCGGGGGCGGCCGGAGCCTCGGGTTCGACGAGGGGGGGCGCCTCGGGAGCCGCAGCCTCCGCTTCGGGGAGGACGACCTCCTCGATGGTGCGGCGGGGCTCTTCCGCCGTCTCTACGGCGTCCTCCCCCACCTGCGGTTCGGCGGGCGGGGCAGTGATGGTCGGTGTGCTGGGCGGCGCCGGGGGCGGCAGCTGCTTCTTCTTGCGGCTGCCGACCACGAGCCCGCTGATCACGCCGACCGCGACCAGGGCGATGACTACAGCAAGGATGAGGATGTCCATAACGGATCCAGTATCGGCCACGGCTGCCCCGGGCCCCCGGTTCCCGCGGTTCCGGCGGGGCCGTAAGCCTCCATTTGCGGCCTTAGCGGCATATCCACGATGATGGGCGACTTACCCGTACGCCCTGCCACCGGAGTACCGCATGCCTGCCGAGCCCGCCGACGGCGCGATACAGCAGCCGGCCGAGACCCCGACCGACACCTCGGTCGAGACCCGCGGCCTCGAGCCCGTCCCGGACGGCGAGCGCAGCGGCCGGGTCCGCGAGCTCGTGCCCACCTGGGTCGCCGCCAACATCAGCGTGCTGCTGCTGACCATGGGCGCCGGCCTGGTGATCTTCAACAAGCTCAACATCTGGCAGGTGCTCGTCGTCGCTGTCGCCGCGCCCGTCGTCTCGTACGGCCTCGTCGGCCTGATCTCGATCGCCGGGAAGCGCGGCGGCGCCCCCGGCATGGCCCTCTCGCGGGCCGTGTTCGGCCAGCGCGGGAACCTCTTCCCCGGCGCCCTGATCTGGGTCGCCCGCTGGGGCTGGGAGACCATCAACGCGGTCAGCGGCGCGTTCGCCATGCTCACCGTGCTGGACCTGCTGTTCGGCGTGCGGAAGAACACGGCCCTGATCGTGGTCACCCTGGTGCTCTTCGTCGGCTGCACCTTCCTGGTGTCCGGCCTCGGCATCAGCGCGCTGCGCGCCTGCTCGACCTGGTCGACGTACCTCTTCGGCGCCTTCAGCGTGCTCGTGCTCGGCTATCTGGTCGCGGAGACCGACTGGTCCGCCGTCTTCGACAAGCCGGCCGGCTCGACGGCGATGATGATCGCCGGCATCGGCACCATCGCCGCGGGCGGCATCAGCTGGGTCCCGTCCGGCCCGGACTTCACGCGCTACCTGCCGCGTACGGCCTCCGCCAAGGGCATGGTCGGCGCGACGATCGGCGGCGCGGCCGTCGTCGTCATCCCGATGGTGCTGATGGGCGCGGTCATGGCGGTCGGCACCCCGGACCTGGCCACGGCGCAGGACCCGGTCTCCTTCATCGGCAACCTGCTGCCCGCCTGGATCGCGGTCCCGTACCTGCTGATCGCGCTGGTCGGCATGCTGCTGATCAACTCGATGTCCATGTACTCGGCCGGCTTCACGGCGCAGACCCTCGGAATCAAGGTCCCGCGCGCGGCGGCCGTCAGCGTCAACGCCGTCATCAGCCTGGTCTTCGGCTTCCTGCTGATGGTGGTCGCGACCAGCTTCTTCGGCTCGTTCATCTCCTTCCTGACGCTCCTCGCCGTGGCCTTCTCCGCGTGGATCGGCGTCTTCGGCGTGGACATGCTGCGCCGGACCTCGTACGACGGCGCCGCGCTGCTGGACACCACCCGCAGCAGCGCCTACTGGTACCGGGGCGGGTTCGCCTGGCAGGCCATGACCGCGTGGGGCGTGGCCCTGGTCGTGGGACTGCTCTTCACCAAGGTCGACTGGTTCGGCGGGCCGCTCGCCGGCACCTGGATCGGGCAGAACGGCCTGGGCTGGGCGGCCGGCATCGTCACCTCCGGCGTGTTGTACGCCGTACTGCCGCGCACCCCGGCTCCGGCGGCCGGCGCGGCCGGGGCGGAGGAGCCTGCGCTCGCCGGATCCCTGTCCAACTGACGTCACGTCAGCTAACGTCCCCCTTCGCCCGCCCACCCACCTCCGGCGAAGGGGGACTTCTCCATGCCCATCACCGTGGCCCGGTTCAATCTCGTCGACCCGAACGGCACCCCCGAGACCCTCTCCGCCCGCTACAAGGCCGCGCTGGAGATGGCGAAGTACGCGGACGACCGCGGGATCGACACGATCCAGACCGAGGAGCACCACGGCACCACCAACAACTGGCTGCCGTCGCCGTTCGCCTTCGCGGGCGCGGTCTTCGGCGCCACCCGCCGGATCGCGGTGACCGTCTCGGCGATCATCGGCCCGCTGTACGACCCGCTGAAGGTGGCCGAGGACATCGCGGTCCTCGACCTGCTGAGCGGCGGCCGCCTCGTCACGGTCGCGGGCATCGGCTACCGGCCCGAGGAGTACGAGCAGCACGGCGTCGAGTGGGGCCGGCGCGGCCGGCTCCAGGACGAACTGCTGGAGACCCTGCTCAAGGCGTGGACCGGCGAGCCGTTCGCGTTCCGCGGCCGCACGGTACGGGTGACGCCGACGCCGTTCACGCAGCCGCACCCGCTGCTCCTGGTCGGCGGCAGCTCCCAGGCGGCGGCCCGGCGCGCGGCCCGGCTCGGGCTGCCGTTCTTCCCCAGCGCGCACCTGCCGGAGCTGGAGGCGTACTACCACGCGCAGCTCGCGGAGCACGGGACGGAAGGGTTCTGCATGATGCCGGCGGCCGAGACCCCGCTGCTGCACATTGCGGAGGACCCGGACCGGGTCTGGGCCGAGTACGGCGACCGCTTCCTGCACGAGGCGGGCATGTACGCGTCCTGGCAGTCGAAGGACATCCGCAGCGCCGTTCGGTCGGCCGCGCGCTCGGTGGCGGAGCTGCGCACGGAGGGCGTGTACCGGGTCCTGACCCCCGACGAGGCGGTTGCGTACGCGCGGGGCGCGGGCGAGGCGGGGAACCTGGTGCTGCACCCGCTGTGCGGCGGGATGCCGCTGGACGAGGGCTGGCGCAGCCTGCACCTGCTGTGCGAACAGGTGCTGCCCCGGCTCAAGGACTGAGCGGGGGCAGCACCTGCCGTAGAGGAGAGGGGGTGTTGGCGGGGGTGGTTACCCCATCTCCTCCAACGCCTTGCCCTTGGTCTCCGGCACCCATTTGAGGATGAACGGGATCGAAAGCACGGCGAAGAACGTGTAGATCATGTAGGCGCCCGACAGGTTCCAGTCGGACAGCGTCGGGAACGTGACGGTGATGAGCCAGTTGGCGATCCACTGGGCGGCGGCCGCCACACCGAGGGCGGCGGCGCGGATGCGGCCGGGGAACATCTCGCCGAGCAGCACCCAGACCACCACGCCCCAGGACAGGGCGAAGAAGAGCACGAAGAAGTTGGCGGCGATCAGGGCCACGATGCCCTGCGCGTGCGGCAGGGCGATGTCGTCGCCGGTTCCGGACTTGAAGGAGAACGCCCAGGCCGCCGTTCCGAGCGACAGCGCCATGCCGACGGAGCCGATGAGCGCCAGGGGTTTGCGGCCGAGCCGGTCCACGAAGACCATCGCGATCACCGTACCGATGATGTTCACGACCGACGTCTCGAAGGAGTACAGGAACGAAGAGCTGGGGTCGATGCCGACCGACTGCCACAGCGAGGAGCTGTAGTAGAAGATCACGTTGATGCCGACGAGCTGCTGGAAGACCGAGAGTCCGATGCCGACCCACACGATGGGCAGGAACCCGAAGCGGCCGCCGAGCAGGTCCCTGAAGGTGGACTTGTGCTCGGACCGCATGGCGTGGTCGATCTCGCGGACGCGGGCGTCGGCGTCGATGCCCTTGCCCTCGACGTCCCGCAGGACCTCCTTGGCCTTCTCCGTGCGGCCGACGGAGACCAGGAAGCGCGGGGACTCGGGGATGGCGAAGGACAGCACCCCGTAGAGCACGGCCGGCACGACCATCACGCCGAGCATCCACTGCCAGGCTTCCAGGCCGCCGATCTCGCCGCGCTGTTCGCCGTCGGCGAGGTTGAGGATGCCCCAGTTGACCAGCTGCGAGACGGCGATGCCGATGACGATGGCCGCCTGCTGGAAAGAGGCCAGCCGGCCGCGGTAGGCGGGCGGGGAGACCTCTGCGATGTAGGCGGGGCCGATGACCGAGGCCATGCCGATGCCGAAGCCGCCGATCACGCGCCAGGTGGCGAGGTCCCAGAGGGCGAACGGGAGGGCGGAGCCGATGGCGCTCGCCGTGAACAGGACGGAGGCGATCTGCATGCAGCGGATACGGCCGATCCGGTCGGCGATGCGCCCGGCGGTGGCCGCGCCGAAGGCGCAGCCGATCAGTGCGGCGGCGATCACCTGGGCGAGGGCGCCCGAGCCGACGTCGAAGCGGTCGCGGATGGCCTCCACGGCGCCGTTGATGACGGAGCTGTCGTAGCCGAAGAGGAAGCCGCCCATGGCAGCGGCCGCGGTGATGAAGATGACGTGGCCGAGGTGGTCGGGCTGGGACGCGCTTCCACCGCCTGACGCGGGTGCGTTCGCTGTGCTGGTCAAGGTGCGCTCCTGGGCCCGGCGGCGACGGCGGGCTGTGTGGGGGTCTCGTTGCTGCTTGCTCGTGTTCCTCTAGTGGCGCACAGCAAACTGCTTGCCACCACCTGAACGTCAACACGGCACAGCAGAGCCTATGGCTTCACTTTCTGAAGTCAAGAGGGGGGATGGGCCCGATTCCGCACAGAGCCGACTCGGAAGCTGCCGCAGATGTCTTCACTAAGTGAAGTGAAGGGGGCGGGCGGGCGGGAGTCAACGAAGTCGCTGGCTGATGACCTTGGAGACGCCGTCGCCCTGCATGGAGACGCCGTACAGCGCGTCGGCGACCTCCATCGTCCGCTTCTGGTGCGTGATGACGATCAGCTGGGAGCTCTCCTGGAGCTCCTCCATGATCCGGATCAACCGCTGCAGGTTGGTGTCGTCGAGCGCGGCCTCGACCTCGTCCATCACGTAGAACGGGCTGGGCCGGGCCTTGAAGATGGACACCAGCAAGGCGACGGCCGTCAGCGACCGCTCGCCGCCGGAGAGCAGGGAGAGCCTCTTGACCTTCTTGCCGGGCGGCCGGGCCTCCACGTCCACGCCGGTGGTCAGCATGTTGTCGGGGTCGGTGAGGATCAGCCGGCCCTCGCCGCCGGGGAACAGCCGCGAGAACACCCCCTCGAACTCCCGGGCCGTGTCCCGGTAGGCCTCGGTGAACACCTGCTCGACGCGCTCGTCGACCTCCTTCACGACCTGAAGGAGATCGGCCCGGGTCTTGCGCAGGTCCTCGAGCTGCTCGCTCAGGAACCGGTGGCGCTCCTCCAGCGCCGCGAACTCCTCCAGGGCGAGCGGATTGACCTTGCCGAGCTGCTGGTAGGCGCGCTCGGCCGCCTTGAGCCGCTTCTCCTGCCGGGCGCGTACGAAGGGCTCCGGCGCGGCGTCCTCGTCCGGGTCCTCCCCCTCGGCGGGCGGGCTCGGCGGCACGGGCTGGTCCGGCCCGTACTCGGCGACGAGACCGGCGGCCTCCATCCCGAACTCCTCCAGCGCACGCGACTCCACCTGCTCGATGCGCAGCCGCTTCTCGGCGCCGAGCACCTCGCCGCGGTGCACGGAGTCGGTGAGCTTGTCGAGCTCGCCCTTGAGGTCGCGGCCGCGGGTCCGTGCGTCGCCGAGCTCCCGCTCGCGCAGGCCCTTGGCGTACTCGGCGGCGGCGCGCTCCTGTTCGGCCCGGCGCAGCGAGACCTCCAGGTGCGCGAGCAGCTGCCGGGCTCCGTCGGCGACGGCGCGGGCCACCTCGGCCTCGTGGCGCAGCCGTGCGCGGCGCCGCTCGGCGCGGGCCCGGGCCTCCCGCTCGGCGCGGGCCCCGCGGTCGAGTGCATCGGCCCGGCCGGCCAGGCCCTTGACCCGCTCCTCGTGGGTCCTGAGCTGCAGCCGGGCCTCCATCTCGGTCTGCCGGGCGTTGGCCCCGTCGGCGGCGAGCCGGTCCCGCACCGCGGTGTCGGGCTCCTCCTCGACCGGCATCTCCTCGGCGATGGCCAGGCGTTCGGCGCACTCCTCGACGTCGGCCAGCGCCTGCTCCAGCGCGTCCTGGGCCTTGGCCGCGGCGGCGGCACTGCGCTCGGCCTCCCCGGCGGCCCCCTTCGCCTGCCCGGCGAGCCGCCCCAGCTGCTGCGCCACCCCGGCCCGGGCCTGCTCCCCGGCCCGGCGGCGCTCGCCGATCTCCTCGACCCGCGCGACGAGTTCCCGCCGCAGGGCCTGTGCCGCGTCCCGTGCCGCGCCGAGCTCCGCGCACTGCGTATCGAGCCGTACGAGCTCGCCCTCCGCCTCGTCGACGGCGGCCTGCACCTCGATCAGGCTGGGAACCCCTGCGGAACCCCCGTACGCGAGGTGCGCGCCGAGCACGTCCCCGTCGAGGGTCACGGCGACGAGGTCGGGCCGCGCCCCGACGACCCCCTCGGCCTCGTCGAGGGTCCCGACGACGACGTACTCCCGCAACACCCAGGCCACGGCCCGCACGACCTCTACGTCCCCCTGCACCAACCCCACGGCAGGCAACGCCGCGGGGGCGGGGTCCGACGCGGAACCCTGCTCGTCCCGCGCGGCGGGGAGCGCGGCAGCCCCTGCGGGCGCCGCCCCCGCGGGCGTTTGCGGCGCGGGGTCCGTGGCGGGGCCCTGCCACGCGGAGGAGCCGCATGATGCAGTGCTGCGGGACGGGGCGGGGTGGGGGAAGGCTCCCCCCGGCCCGACCCCGTCAACCGCGGACTCCCCCGGGACCGGGGGCGCTGCCGAAGGGCCCGCCGGATCCGCCGCATCCCGGCCGGTGGCCGCCCGGCCCGTCGGGCCTTCCGCGGACCCGGCCCGGCCCGGGAAGGGCGTCCCGGACGGCGAACCCGCCCGGGGCAGGGCAGCCGCGCCGCCACCCGGGCCCGCGGCGTGCCCCGGGAACGGGACCGCGGCCGAGTGGGCCGCCAAGCCGGCAGCGGCCACGGCCTGACCCGGGATCGGGATCCCGGCCGACGGGTCCGCCGGGGCCGGGGTGATCAGGAAGGTGGCCCGGCCCGCATCCGCGTCCCGCAGGTGGCGGATGGCGCCGGCCGCCGCGCCCGGGGAGGCCACCGCCAGCGCGTCCGCCGCCGAGCCCAGCGCCGCCGCCACCGCGACCTCGTACCCCGGGGTCACCGACAGCCGCTCCGCCGCCGGCCCGAGCAGCCCGGCCAGCCGCTCCCGCGCCGCGAGCAGCGCTCCCGTGCCGTCCTTCCGCCGCAGCCCGAGCGCCAGCGCATCCCGCCGCGCCGACACCGCCGCCCGCGACTTCTCCGCGGCCGTCACCGCTTCCCGCGCCGCCGTCTGCGCGGCCTCCGCGGCCGTGAGTTCCGCCCGCGCCGTCGCGTACTCCTCGTCCACCGCCGGGTCCTCGAGCCCGCCGACCTCCTCGGCCAGCGCCTCGTACTCCGCCTGCGCCGCCGCGGCCCGGGACTCGGCCCCGTCCCGCGCCGCCACCAGCCGGTCGATCTCCGCCTGCGCGGCCCCCGCCCGGGACCGGGCCGCGCCCAGCCGCCCCGTCAGCCGGGCCAGCCCCTCGCGCCGGTCGGCGATGGCCCGCGCGGCGTCCCGCAGCCGCCGCTCCTCCTCGGCCAGCGACCGCTCCAGCTCCGCCCGGTGCTCGACCGTGTCCTCGAGCGCCCGCGAGGCCGCCTCCAGCGCAGCCGTCAGTTCCGCCTCCTGCTCGCGGATCCGCGCGGCCTCCCGCTCCATGTCCTCCGGATCGCGGCCTCGCCGCTCCTCCTCCGCCGGGGCCGAGGCCGACTTGACCCGCGCGTCGGCAAGGGACGCAGTCCCCCGTACCCGCTCGGCCAGCTGCGACAGCTCGTACCAGGTCTGCTGGGCCCGCTGGAGCCGCGGCGTCAACTGCCGCACCGTTTCCTCAAGCTCCGCCTCGCGCCGCAGCGCCTCCGCGAGCTGGGCCTCGGCCGCCTCCTTGCGCTCCTTCAGCGCCGCCTCGTCCGCGATCTCCGCGTCGAGCGCGCCCCGCAGCGTGACCAGGTCGTCGGCGAGCAGCCGCAGCCGTGCGTCGCGCAGGTCGGCCTGGATGACCGCGGCCCGCCGGGCCACCGCGGCCTGTCGCCCCAGCGGCTTCAGCTGACGGCGCAGTTCGTCGTTGAGGTCCTGCACGCGCGCGAGGTTGGCCTGCATCGCGTCCAGCTTCCGCAGCGCCTTCTCTTTGCGCTTGCGGTGCTTGAGTACGCCGGCCGCCTCCTCGATGAAGGCGCGGCGGCCCATCGGATCGGCGTGCAGCACGGAGTCCAGCTGGCCCTGGCCGACGATGACGTGCATCTCGCGGCCGATGCCGGAGTCGGAGAGCAGCTCCTGGATGTCGAGCAGCCGGCAGGTGTCGCCGTTGATCTGGTACTCGCTGCTGCCGCCGCGGAACATGATCCGCGTGATGGTGACCTCGGCGTACTCGATCGGCAGGGCGCCGTCGGAGTTGTCGATGGTCAGCGAGACCTCGGCGCGCCCCAGCGGCGGCCGCCCGGTGGTCCCGGCGAAGATGACGTCCTCCATCTTGCCGCCGCGCAGGGACTTGGCACCCTGCTCCCCCATGACCCAGGACAGCGCGTCCACCACGTTGGACTTGCCCGAGCCGTTCGGGCCCACGACGCAGGTGATGCCGGGCTCGAAGCGCAGGGTGGTTGCAGAGGCGAAGGACTTGAAGCCACGCAGGGTCAGGGACTTGAGGTGCACGCCGCCGGACTCTACCTTTCGCGTTCGGTTTCACCCATGAAGGTGCAGGGCACAACTGACGTTAAAGGAATCGGCCCCCCACCTGGCCCAACGTGCTCGCGCACGAGTGACGCGGTGGTCGCTGACGCGGTGGTCAAAGAAAGAAGGGACGCCGGAGCGTCCCTTGCAGATCATGCGGGGCTGTAGTCGAGCGACGAGTTGAGCGCGGATCAGGTGAGCGTCAGGTGAGCGCAGGCTCCGCCTGGGGTACGTCGATGTCGATGCGGTCCAGCAGCGAGTCTCCGTGCTGAGCGGCGGCCGCATTCAGCGCGTCGTTTTCGGACTGAATCCGTACGAGCTCGGACTCGAGGTCCTGGACGCGCTGCTGAAGCCGTCGCATCTCGGCGAGGAGTCGCGGATCGGAACCGCCGACGTAACCGAGAAGCGCCTTTGCCATGATGGATGGTCCTCCACACTGAGTGACCGACCGAAGCGGTGTGGGTCGTGAGGGAATCGCACCCGCGGATGTCCGGCAGCGACTGTCAGTCACTGCGCTTACTAGTACCAGCACTGCCAAACAGCTCAGGTGCGCGGGGCTTCCAGCGTCTCACCAAAAAGTTTGACGGTCAACACGATCACGCCCCGTATCGGCGGGCAGCCCGGCTCTCCCAAGGGATGTGGAGATCGTCCGCTGATTCGAGCCTTCCACGGTTCGGGCCGACCGGCAACGCGTCGACGGCGAACGTGCAGATCCGACCAGGTGCGGAGCGTGCAGAGGTGTGATCAGTACATGATCAGCCGATCGGTCACCTGCTGACGAACCCGTCGTAGCCACCGCGCGGTGTGCCCCAGATCTCTGTCACTCCGTCGACCCTCCCGGGCGTGTCGGCGGAGCGCAGCCAGTCGAGCAGCCGGTGGCAATTCTCACGTTGACCTTCGGCCACCACCTGCACTCGTCCGTCGTCGAGGTTGAGCGCGAACCCGACGACTCCACCGATCTCCAGCGCATTGGCCCTGGTGAACCAGCGGAAGCCCACTCCCTGTACACGGCCGCGCACCCAGGCGGTCAGGCGGACATCTTCATTCATGCGTGAACGCTAACCGGGCGAAGAGTTTCGCCCCACACCGCCCCCGCGCCCCATCGCGTACAGTCGCGCAGCAATGAACTCACCCATTTGGGTGAGTAAGGGATGATCTTGAGCTGCAAGGAAGGTACGCGCCGATGGGACGCCACCGACTCCCCGCCGCACCCGACCGCGGTGACAAGCGCCGCGCCCTCGTGCGGGGCGGCCTGCTGGGCGTCTCCGTGGCCGTGGCCCTCGGCACGGCGGCGGTGACCACCGGCATGGTGCCGGTCAGCACCTCCTTCCCCTATGTCGGCGTCAGCGCCGACAGCCCGACCACCGAGACGCGGACCGAGGCGAAGGCCTCACCGAGCCCCGACACCGCGATCGAGCAGCAGGGCGGCCTCGCCAACCTGTCCGGGCGCGCCTCGTCGGCGCCCGACACGAGCAGCCCGTCCCCCTCCTCGGCCTCCCCGTCCCCCTCGGCCTCCCCCTCGCCGTCGGCTTCCCCTTCCCCGTCGGCCTCGCCGAGCCGCTCCGCCACGCCCACCCCGGCCACCTCCACCCCTGCCCGGGCCAAGGAAGCGCCGAAGCCGGAGAAGAAGCCGGTCCCGGTGCCGGTGCCGCCGAAGACGGCCGCACCCAAGCCGCCGGTCCCGCCGGTCCCGACGCCCGACGACGGTCACTCCGCGGAGGAGGCCGCCGTACTGACCCTGGTCAACCAGGAGCGCGCGCAGGCCGGCTGCGGTCCGGTCCGGGCGAACCCGCCGCTCGCGGCGCTGGCCGGCGCCTTCAGCAAGGACATGGCGACCCGCGGCTTCTTCGACCACACCGACCCCGACGGGAACACCCCGTGGGACCGCGCCACCAAGGCGGGCCTCTCCGGGCTCGGCGGCGAGAACATCGCCCGCGGCCAGGGTGACGCCCAGGCGGTCATGAACGCGTGGATGAACAGCCCGGGCCACAAGGCGAACATCCTCAACTGCGAGTTCCGCACCCTGGGCGTCGGCGCCTACGTCGCGGCCGGCGGCCCCTGGTGGACCCAGGACTTCGGCTTCTAGCCCAGCACCACGACGAGCCCTCGCGAGCACTTACCGACCGAAAGCGCAAGCTTCTGGTAAGCGCTGTGCGGAGTTAAGCTGGTCGCCATGGAGACACAGCTTCCGTTCGACGCCTTCGCGCGCGCGTGCCCGTCCCGGGAGACCCTGGAGCACGTCACGGGCCGCTGGGGCAGCCTCACCGTGGGCGCCCTGCGCGACGGCTCGTGCCGCTTCAACGAGCTGCGCCGCAAGGTCGACGGCGTGAGCGAGAAGATGCTCTCCCAGACCCTGCAGGCGCTGGAGCGCGACGGCATCGTCCACCGCGAGGCACAGCCGACGAACCCGCCGCGCGTCGACTACGAGCTGACCCCGCTCGGCGTCGAGGTCGCCGACCGGCTGCTCGCGCTCATCCACTTCCTCGAGGGCAGCATGCCCCGGGTGCTGACCGCCAGGGAGTCCTACGACACCACGCGCGGCGGCCGCTGACAGCGCGGGCAGAAGTAGCTGGACCGGTTCATCCACGGGCGCCGGCGCATCGGGGTGCCGCAGCGCCGGCACGGCTCGTCCTCACGCCCGTAGGCGTCGAGCGAGCGGTCGAAGTAGCCGGACTCTCCGTTCACGTTGACGTAGAGGCTGTCGAAGCTGGTGCCGCCGACCTCGAGGGCCGCGTTCATCACGTCCCGGACGTGCCCGAGGAGTTCCGCGCTCCGGGGGCGCGTCAGCGTGGCGGTGGCGCGTTCGTAGTGCAGCCTGGCCCGCCACAGCGCCTCGTCGGCGTAGATGTTCCCGACCCCGCTGATCAGGGACTGGTCCAGCAGGGCCCGCTTGACGGTGGTCCGCCTGGCGCGCAGGGCCGCGTGGTAGGCCGCCTCGTCGAAGAGCGGGTCCAGCGGGTCCCGGGCGATGTGCGCGATGACGTCGGGCAGCCCGTCGGACGTGTTCTCGTGGAGCGAGAGCCCGCCGAAGGTGCGCTGGTCGACGAAGCGGAGCTCGGTCCCGGCGGTGTCCCGGAAGCGCACGCGGATGCGCAGGTGCTTCTCGTCGGCGGCCTCCTCGGGCTGCACGAGGAGCTGTCCGCTCATGCCGAGGTGCCCGAGCACGGAGAGGTCCCGCCCCTCCAGGGGCAGCCACAGGTACTTGCCGCGCCGCTGCGCGACCCCGATCGTCTCGCCCGTCAGCCGCGCCGCGAAATCGGTTCCGCCGGCGGGGTGGCGGCGCACCGCGCGCGGGTGCAGCACCTCGACGGCCTCGACGGTCCGGCCGGCCACCCAGCGCTCCAAGCCCCGCCGTACGACTTCGACTTCGGGCAGCTCGGGCACGGTGGTCCTCCGGATGGGTGCGTTCTGGTCGCTCCCGGCGAGCGTACCGGCCTGCCCCGCCGGGCCCGGAAACGGGTCCGCCCGCCCCTGCGCGGCAGGGGCGGGCGGGAGATCCCGAAGGAAGGGCTCAGCCGTTCGGCGTCGGTTCGGCGGGCGTCGGCGACCCGCCGTCCTCGGCCGGGGCCTCGATGTCGGCCGGGGCCGCCACCGTGACCTTTGCGGCCGCGGCGGCAGCGGCTTCCGCCGCGATCCGCTCGTCCGCCTTGGCACGGATACCGCGCCATGCGGACTCCGCAGCCTGCTGTTCCGCTTCCTTCTTGCTGCGGCCGGTGCCGGTGCCGTACGAGACACCACCGACGCGGGCGGCAGCGGTGAAGGTCTTCTCGTGGTCCGGACCGGTCTCGGTGACCAGGTATTCCGGTACGCCGAGGCCTTCGGCCGCCGTGAGCTCCTGGAGACTGGTCTTCCAGTCCAGGCCGGCCCCGAGGTTCGAGGACTTCTCGATGAGCGGGTCGAAGAGCCGGTGGACCAGCTCCGAGGCCGCTTCGAGGCCCTGGTCGAGGTAGACCGCGCCGATCACCGCTTCAAGCGTGTCGGCGAGGATGGAGGCCTTGTCCCGGCCACCCGTGCCCTCTTCGCCCCGGCCGAGCCGGATGAAGGAGCCGAGGTCGAGGCCGCGCCCGACCTCCGCCAGTGCGCGCGAGTTGACCACCGCGGCCCGCAGTTTGGCCAGCTGGCCTTCGGGCAGGTCGGGGTGGGTCGTGTACAGCGTGTCCGTGACCACCAGGCCGAGCACGGAGTCCCCGAGGAACTCCAGGCGCTCGTTGGTGGGCAGACCGCCGTTCTCGTACGCGTACGAGCGGTGGGTCAGTGCACGCACCAGAAGGGCGGACTCGAGTCGATACCCGAGCCGCCCTTCCAGAAGCGTGTGGGACGAGGCCGCGTTGTTACTGTCTGCCTGCTTCTCAGCGTTGGACAGCTCAGACATTGCGCCTCTCACCAGCCGCTCAGACCTCGAGGACCTGGCGCTTGTTGTAGGTGCCGCAGCTCGGGCACGCAATGTGCTGGAGCTTCGGCTCCTGGCAACGCTCACACGAAACCAGGGTGGGGACCGCAGCCTTCCACTGCGACCGGCGGTGGCGCGTGTTGCTGCGCGACATCTTCCGCTTCGGAACAGCCACGGCTACTTCTCCTGCTTCTCGGCGGCGCCCTGAACTCCGTCAGAGGCAGTGCCGCTCATGTTGTCCTTCTCGACGCCCTGATCGGTGACGAGTCCTTGCAGTGCCGCCCAACGGATGTCGACGGCGTCATGGTGGTGGTCCGGGTCGTCGTTCAGGCTGAGCCCGCAATCGGGGCACAGTCCGAGACAGTCCTCCCGGCACACCGGCTGCATGGGCAGTGCGAGCACCACCACATCCCGCAGCACGGGTTCGAGGTCGAACAAACCGTCCTCGAGGAAGAGCGTGTCCTCGTCGTCCTCGGCGTCGTCGGCCGGCTCCGCCTTGCTGCGGCTCCGGTCGTCGGCGTCAGGGTACGAGAACATCTCCTGGAAGTCCGCCTTGAGCTCACGCTCGACGGGCTCCAGACACCTTACGCACTCCCCTACGGCCGATGCACGGGCGGTGCCTGTGACAAGCACCCCTTCCATGACCGACTCGAGGCGGAGGCTGAGCTTCAGCGGGGCACCTTCCGGTACCCCGATGACGCCGACGAGACCGAGGTCCGCCGGTGCCGCGATCTCACGGGACAGCCGCTGCATGGCACCAGGACGCCGACCCAGCTCGTGCGTGTCGAACACGAGGGGGTTGCGGTGGTCGAGGCGGGTATTCAGGGCCGTTCCTGCTTTCACAGATCGCTGAAGATCAAGATTTCCGCCACTTGCGGGCAGCATGGATCGCGGTGCATACGCGCGACCGAAGAGCCAGGATACCCGGCGCTTCGCTCTGAGCCCAATCCGGCCCTAGGGGGTGTTGTCAAAGTAGCGTCGTCCGCCCGTGACGCCGGCCAGACGGGACTGTGACGACACCCCCTAGCGCCCCTGCTCGTACTGGCGCAGCTGGTCCAGGTTGATCATGCTCGTGTCGAAGAGGCTGGTCTCGTCGAGGGCGGGCTGCTGCGGCTGCTGCGGGGCCTGCGGCTGCTGCTGGTAGGCCGCGTAGGGGTCCGGCTGCTGCTCGTAGCCCATCGTCGCGTACGGATCCGGCTGCTGGACCTGCTGCTGGTAGCCGTAGGGGTCCTGGTAGGCATAGGCGTCCTGCTGCTGGTGCTGCTGGTAGCCGTACGCGTCGTACGCGGGCTCCTGCTGGGCCTGCGCCGGGATCGCGGGGGCCGTCGCGGCCTCCGGCTCCGCCAGGCCCGCCAGGAAGTCCGCGTCGCTCGCCGAGCGGGACTGCTGCCCGCCCGCGGCGTCCTGGGCGGCCATGTGCGCGCCGAGGTCGTCCGTGGGCACCCGGCCCAGCAGCTTCTGGCGGCCCCGGCCGACCGCCTCGAGGGTCTTGGAGAGCACCGCCTCGAAGGTCGCCAGCTTGGTGTCCACGTACGCGTCCGCCTGCTGCCGCTGCGTGTCCGGGTCGTGGCTGCGCTCGGGCGCGTCCGCGTCGGGGTAGCCCTGGTCGTCCAGGCCCGGGCCGCGGCCCAGCAGCTTCTCGCGGCCGCGGTCGACCGAGCCGATGGTCTTGCTGAGGACGACCTCGAAGTTCGCGAGCTTGCTGTCGACGTAGTCGTCGGCCTCGGCCCGGATCTCCTCGGCCTCCCTGCGGGCGTCCGCCAGGATCCGGTCCGCCTCCGCCTGCGAGCGGCGCGCGACCTCGGTGTCGGAGATCAGCGAACCGCGGTGGGCGTGCGCGGACTCGATGATCCGCTCCGCCTCCCGGCGGGCGTCCTCGACCATCTGCTCCCGGCCGCCGATGAGCTCCTGCGCCTGCGCGAGCGAGCCGGGCAGCGCCTGGCGCACCTCTTCGAGCTGGGCGAGCAGCTCGGCGCGGTTGATCACGCAGGAGGCCGACATGGGCATGGACCGGGCGCCGCCGACGGCCGCGACGATCTCGTCGAGCTTCTTCTGCACGTCCATGGGGGCTCGCACTCTCTCGGCCTCGGGCGGTTCCTGAGACGGACGGGACGACTGTAAGGCCACCGGACGGACCCCCGACACTGCCTGATGGCCCGTCAGTCGGTCAGCGGTTGCGCAGCCGCTCCAGGAGCGCCGCGTGGACGTGCTCCGGCAGCAGGTGGGCGACGTCGCCGCCCCAGGTAGCGACCTCCTTGACCAGCGAGGAGGACAGGAAGCTGTAGGTGGGGATGGTCGGGACGAACAACGTCTCGACGCCCGAGAGGCCCATGTTCATCTGGGCCATCTGGAGCTCGTAGTCGAAGTCGCTGACCGCGCGCAGGCCCTTGACGATGGCCGGGATGTCCCGCTGCTTGCAGAAGTCGACGAGCAGGCCGTGGAAGGACTCGACCTCGATGTTGCCGTAGTCGGCCGTCGCCTCGCGGATCAGCTCGATCCGCTCCTCGACGGTGAACAGGCTCTGCTTCGACTGGTTGATCATCACCGCGACGTGCACGACGTCGTACAGCTTGGAGGCGCGTCCGATGACGTCGAGGTGTCCGTTGTGGATGGGATCGAAGGACCCCGGACAGACTGCGCGGCGCAACTGAACTCCCTCGTTCATGAGTCTTCGCTGGTGAAGGCGGCGCGGCCGTACCACAGGGTGCCCTCACCGTACTTGCGCGACCGGAGCGGCTCGAAGCCCTCGGGCCACGGGAAGGCACCGCTCCTGGTGCTGCGCTCCACGGTGACGAGCGCATCGTCCGTGATCCAGCCATTGGCGCGGAGTGTGAGGAGGATCTCGCCAAGATCGCCGTGATCGACGGCGTACGGCGGGTCCAGGAAGACGACGTCGTACGGGTCCCCGCCCGCGGCGGCCGCGACGATCTGCTCCGCCTTGCCGGCCCGGAACTCGGCGCCGGGCAGGCCCAGCGCCTTGATGT
Source organism: Streptomyces sp. NPDC031132 (assembly GCF_055570595.1). Lineage (NCBI taxonomy): Bacteria > Bacillati > Actinomycetota > Actinomycetes > Kitasatosporales > Streptomycetaceae > Streptomyces > Streptomyces sp. NPDC031132. The sequence goes on along the minus strand of NZ_JBVIGX010000001.1, from coordinate 527,697 downwards.
TGTCCCGGACCGCTTTGGCGGCCTTGGCCTCGGGCTCGACCAGCAGCGCGTGGGAGGCGCCGCGGGAGAGGGCCTCCAGGCCGACGGCGCCGGAGCCGGCGTACAGGTCGAGCACCCGGGCGCCCTCGACGCCGTGCAGCGACTCCCAGGTGGAGAACAGGCCTTCGCGCATCCGGTCCGAGGTCGGCCGGGTGCCGGTGCCCGGGGGCACGGTCAGCCGTCGCCCGCCGGCGCTGCCGGCGATCACGCGGGTCATCTGGGGGTCCTTCGGTACGACGGTGGCGGTCGGGGTACTGCCGGGTGCGGCCCGGGCCGTTTCCGCTCCTGCCCGGTACTGCGGAGTCCAACGATAGGTCGTACCGCTCCGGGCGGCCCCGGGCGGTACCGCTCAGCCCTTCTCCAGGTACTGCTCCCGCTCGGTGTCCAGCAGGGCGTCCAGCGCGCTCCTCAGACCCGGCAGCCGCTCCAGTTCCGGGTCTGCGGCGACCACGCGGGTGGCCTCCTCCCGTGCCTGGGCGATGACCTCCTCGTCCTCGATGACCGCGAGCATGCGCAGCGAGGACCGCACGCCCGACTGGGCCTGGCCCAGCACGTCGCCCTCGCGGCGCTGTTCCAGGTCGATCCGGGAGAGCTCGAAGCCGTCCAGGGTGGCGGCGACCGCGGCGAGCCGGGCCCGGGCGGGGCTCGCCTCGTGCATCTCGCTGACCAGCAGGCACAGGCCCGGCGCGGAGCCGCGGCCGACGCGGCCGCGCAGCTGGTGGAGCTGGGAGACGCCGAACCGGTCCGCGTCCATGATCACCATGACCGTGGAGTTCGGGACGTTCACGCCGACCTCGATGACGGTGGTGGCGACCAGCACCTTGACCTCGCCGGCGGCGAAGCGGCGCATGACGTCGTCCTTGTCGGCCGGGTCCATCCGGCCGTGCAGCACCTCCACCGACAGCCCGGCGAGCGGCCCGCGGGTGAGCTGCTCGGCGATCTCCAGGACGGCCAGCGGCGGCCGCTTCTCGCCGTCGTCCTCCGCGGTCTTCTTCTTCGGGTCGTCCTCGCCGTCGCCGATGCGCGGGCACACCACGTACGCCTGGTGCCCGTTCTCGACTTCCTCCCGCACCCGCTCCCAGGCCCGGGTCAGGAAGTGCGGCTTGTCCTTGGCCGGTACGACGTGGGTGGCGATCGGGGAGCGGCCGGCGGGCAGCTGGTCGAGGACGGAGGTCTCCAGGTCTCCGAAGACGGTCATCGCGACCGTGCGCGGGATCGGGGTCGCGGTCATCACCAGCAGGTGCGGGGGCTGCTTCCCCTTGGACCGGAGCGCGTCGCGCTGCTCCACGCCGAAGCGGTGCTGTTCGTCGACCACGACCAGGCCGAGGTCGTGGAACTGGACCTTGTCCTCGATGAGCGCGTGCGTGCCGATCACGATGCCGGCCTCGCCGGTGACCAGGTCGAGCAGGGCCTGGCGGCGCGCGGGCATCCCCATGGAGCCGGTGAGCAGCACGACCTTGGTGCCCCGGTCGGAGCCGCCGAGCATGCCCCCTTCGGCGAGCTCGCCCATCATCTCGGTGATGGAGCGGTGGTGCTGCTGGGCGAGCACCTCGGTGGGAGCCAGCATGGCGGCCTGCCCGCCGCAGTCCACGACGGCGAGCATGGCCCGCAGCGCGACCATCGTCTTCCCGCTGCCGACCTCGCCCTGGAGGAGGCGGTGCATGGGGTGTTCGGTGGCCAGGTCGTCGAAGATCTCCTTCGAGACGCTTTGCTGGCCCTCGGTGAGGGTGAAGGGGAGCTTGGCGTCGAAGGCGTCGAGCAGGCCGCCGGGTGCGGGGCGGCGCGGGACGGCCGGGAGCTGGGAGTCCGCGTGCCGGCGGCGGGCCAGGGCGACCTGGAGGACGAAGGCCTCGTCCCACTTCAGCCGCTGCCGGGCGTCGTCGATGTCGGCCTTGGTGCCCGGCCGGTGGATCTTCAGCAGGGCCTCGGTGAGCGGGACCAGCCCGCGGCCCTCGCGCAGTGCGTCCGGCAGCGGGTCCACGGCCTCCTGGGCGCTGGGCAGTACGGCGTCCACGCATTTGGCGATCTTCCAGGACTCCAGCTTGGCGCAGGCCGGGTAGATCGGGATCAGCTGGTTGGCGAACGCGGTGGCGGCGTCCCGGTCGGAGGCCTCCGCGCCGAGCGGCTCGTACGCGGGGTGGGCCAGCTGGAGCTTGCGGTTGAACATGCCGACCTTGCCCGCGAACATCGCGCGGCTGCCCGGCAGCAGCTCCTTGTGCGGCTTGTGGACGCCCGCCCCGAAGAAGACCAGCTGGAGGCGGCCGCTGCCGTCGGTGATGGTCACCTCCAGGCGCTTGCCGCGGCCCCCGTTGAACGTCAGGATCCGGGCGTCGGCCACCTGCGCGACCACCGTCACGTGCTCGTCGATCTGGTCGGCGAGCTCCGCCAGCGAGGTCAGCTCGCCGCGCTCGGCGTACCGCCGCGGGTAGTGGTGGAGCAGGTCCAGGGCCGTGTGCAGGCCGAGCTGCTCGGCCAGCACCTTGGCGGTGGCGGGGCCGAGCGTCTTCTTGAGGTCTTCGTCGAGCGCGGGCACGTGTTCATTGCACACCATCGCGCTGACAAGCCGGCTATTCGACCCCGATGAGGAGGGGCGCCGAGTACCGGCCGCCGTGGTAGGTGACGGTGTCCACCGCCAGGTGCCCGTGCTGTACGTACGCCTCCAGGCGCTCGGCGAGGGCGTCCGGCACCTCCGGTCCCAGGACCAGGGTGACGAGTTCGCCGCCGGAGCCCAGCATCCGCTCCAGGACGGCCTCGGCGGTCTCGGTGAGGCCAGCGCCGATGACGGCGACGTCTCCGTCGATGAGCCCGAGCACGTCCCCGGCCTGGCAGATGCCGGCGGAGGTGAAGGACTGCCGTTCGGCGACGGCGAGTTCCGCGTAGCGGGTGGCGCCGGCCGCCGCGGTCATGGCGACGACGTCCTCGTCGAAGCTGCCGTCCGGGTCGTGCACGGCGAGGGCGGCCAAGCCCTGGACCGCGGACCGGGTGGGGATCACCGCCACCCGTACGCCGTCGGCGCGGACCCGCTCGGCCGCGGCGGCCGCGGCGGCACGCTGGTCGGCGCCGCCGGGCAGCAGCACCACCTCCCGGGCGTGCGCGCGCCGGATGGCATCGACGAGTGCGGCGGCGTCCGGGGCCTCTCCGGGGCGGGCGAGCACGGTGGTTGCGCCCGCCTCCCCGCACAGCCCGGCCAGCCCCTCGCCCGGGACCACGGCGACCACGGCCCGCTGGACGCGTTGCCCGCGCGCCCGGCGCCGCTCGTCGCCGAAGTGGGTGATGCGGATCCGGTACGGCCGCCCGGCGATCACGCCGGCCTCCACGGCGGCGCCGGGGTCGTCGACGTGGACGTGCACGTTCCACAGTCCGTCGCCGCCGACCACGACCAGGGAGTCCCCGAGCCCGTCGAGGCGCTCGCGCAGCTCCGCCACGGCCTGCTCGGCGGCCTCCAGGAGGTAGATCACCTCGTACGCGGGCCCGCCCTGCTCCTCCGCGTCGCAGGGCTGCGGCGGTCGCGGTACGGGCACGGCCCGGCCGCGGACCGCCTCGGCGGCGGGCTCCTGGCCGGACAGCGCCTGCCACAGCGCCCCGAGTACGGCGACCAGTCCGCAGCCCCCGGCGTCGACCACCCCGGCCCGGCCCAGCTCGGCCAGCTGCCCCGGGGTGTCCGCCAGGGCCGCGCGGGCCGCGTCGTAGGCGGCCCGGGCCACGTCCGCGGCGGTTCCGGCGGCCGCCCCGGCCGCCTCGCCGGCCCGTGCCGCCGCGGCGGCGACGGTGAGCATCGTGCCCTCCACCGGGTGTGCGACCGCCCGGTAGGCCTCCTCGGCGGCCCGGGTCAGCGCCTGGGCGAGCAGCCGGCCGGGCCCGCGGTCCCCGGGCTCGTCCCCCAGGACGTCGGCCACTCCGCGCAGCAGCTGCGCCAGGATCGTCCCGGAGTTCCCCCGGGCGCCTATGAGGGCGCCGTGCGCGTAGGCCCGTACGGCCTGGGCGAGGGAGGGGATCCGGGCCCCGGGGTGCGGCCCGGGTCCTGTGGTCTCGCTCACGTCCGCGGGCGCCGTCCCGAGGGCCACGGCCAGTGCGCGGTCCGCCGATTCGGCGGTCAGGTAGAGGTTGGTGCCGGTGTCAGCGTCCGCGACCGGGTAGACGTTGATCGCGTCGATGTCCTCGCGGGCCCGGCCCAGTGCGGCCACGGCCAGCGAGCTCCAGGTGCGCACCGCTCGGGCGTCGAGCTCGTCGGCGTGCTGCGGCTGCGGCTCGTGCGGCACCGGGCGTTCCTCCTTGTGCGGGCCAGGGTTCACCGCAGGGTAACCAAGGACTGCCGGGCGTCCGGGACCGCGGGGCGGGGTCGGTGGCAGCCATGGTAGTTTTCTTGGACCGACGCAGTCGTTGTATGCTGCTCCGGTTGCCCGATGAGAGTCGGGCCATTCCCCCGGCAAACCACTCAGACTTCTCAGACTTCTGATCCGGTGCGCCGGATTTCACTGTAAGTGCATCTGAAGTCTTTGGAGTGACCTGTGGCTGCCAACTGCGACGTTTGCGCCAAGGGGCCGAGCTTCGGCAACAACATCTCCCACTCGCACCGCCGCACCTCGCGTCGCTGGAACCCGAACATCCAGCGCGTTCGTGCCATGGTCAGTGGGACGCCGAAGCGCCTCAACGTCTGCACCTCGTGCATCAAGGCCGGCAAGGTCTCGCGCTGACGCCAACCGTCGTAGCGCAGCCTTTCCGGTTGCCAAAAAGGCCGGTCCACCTGGTGGACCGGCCTTTTGCCTTGCCTGGACCGACCGGGCGGCAGTGGACCCCCGCATCATGTGATGCGGGGGTCCACTGCTGTCCGGGGTTCCGTGGTCCGGTCGCCTCAGCGGTGCCACTGCCAGGCGTGGTCCACCGGGCCGATGCCGCCGCCGAGCGCGAAGCCGGACGCGATGGCGCCGGTCACGTACTCCTTGGCTTCCATGACGGCCTGCGGCACGTCCTGGCCCTTGGCGAGCCCGGCGGCGATCGCACTGGCGAGGGTGCAGCCGGTGCCGTGCGCGTGCCGGTTGTCGTGGCGCGGCGCCCGCAGCCACAGCTGGGTCTCGCCGTCGGTCAGCAGGTCGGCGGCCTCGTTCCCGTGGGCCGCCAGGTGGCCGCCCTTGATCAGCGCCCACTCGGGCCCGTACGAGAGGACCGCGTCGGCCGCGCGCCGCATGTCGTCCTCGCTCTCCACCACCACGCCCGTGAGCTGCGCCACCTCGTCCAGGTTGGGCGTGGCCACGGTGGCCCGCGGCAGCAGCTCCTTGCGTACGGCGTCCAGCGCCGAGTCGGCGAGCAGCGCGTCCCCGTGCTTGGAGACCCCGACGGGGTCCACGACGGCGGGGGCGGAGGTGGCGGCGAGCAGCTCGGCCACCGTCTCCACCAGCGCGGCGGAGGACAGCATCCCGGTCTTGACCGCGTGCACGCCGATGTCGTCCACGACGGCCCGGTACTGGGCCTGTACGGCCTCGGCGGGCAGTTCCCAGACCCCCTGGACCCCGAGGGAGTTCTGCGCGGTCACGGCGGTCACCACGCTCATCCCGTGCACGCCGAGTGCCAGCATCGTCTTGAGGTCGGCCTGGATCCCGGCGCCACCGCCGGAGTCGGATCCGGCGACGGTCAGGCACAGCGGTGGCGCGTCGGTCATCTGGTGGTCTCCTCGGTGGACGGGTCGGAGCCGAAGTGGTCCCACCCGCCGGTGCTCGTCCAGGGGGCGCCGTCCACGGTCACCTGCGGCAGCGCGGACCGGTTCAGCACCTCCCCGATGACCTTCCAGCGGGCCGGCAGTTTCACGTCGGGCGGGAAGGTCGCCACGATGGCGTGATCTTCCCCTCCGGTGAGCACCCACTGCAAGGGGTCGACCCCGACGGCCTGCCCGATGTCGTGCATCTGGGTCGGGATGTCGACGGCCGCCGAGCGCAGGTCGATCCGTACCTTGCTGGCCTCCGCGATGTGCCCGAGGTCGGCGATCAGGCCGTCGCTGACGTCGGTCATGGCGGTGGCGCCGAGTCCGGCGGCCGCGGGGCCCGCGTGGTACGGGGGCTCGGGACGCCGGTGCGCCTCGACGAAGGCCCGCGGGGAGCGGAAGCCGCGCGAGAGCACGGCGAATCCGGCCGCGGACCAGCCCAGCCAGCCCGTGACGGCCACGACGTCGCCGGGCTGGGCGCCGGAGCGCAGCACGGGCTCGTGGTTGCGCAGGTCGCCGAGGGCGGTGATGGCGACGGTGATGGTGTCCCCGCGGACGACGTCGCCGCCGACCACGGCCGCGCCGGCGACCTGGCACTCGTCGCGCAGCCCGTCCATCAGCTCGGTGGGCCAGGTGACCGGCAGCTCGGCCGGGACGACCAGGCCGAGCAGCAGTGCGGTCGGCACCGCGCCCATGGCGGCGATGTCGGCCAGGTTCTGCGCGGCGGCCTTGCGGCCGACGTCGTACGCCGTGGACCAGTCGCGCCGGAAGTGCCTGCCCTCGAGCAGGATGTCGGTGCTCGCCACGACCCGCCGGTCGGGGGCCGACACGACCGCGGCGTCGTCGCCCGGTCCGAGCCGGACCGCCGGGGTGGTGGTGAGCCGTGAGGTGAGCTCCCGAATGAGCCCGAACTCCCCCAGCTCGCCCACAGTGCCCTTCATCGCTGTGCCCCTTCTTGCCCAGTCCGCTTGCGGTCGCGAGCCGTCACAGCTCTGGGTACCGTCAACAGATACGTCAACTTCTGCTCTCCGTACGCCCCGCTGTGCGTGGCGCCGTGCCCCCGGGTCTCCCCGTGGTGCTCGGCAACGCGGTACCGTGGCGTCCCTTCTTCCCCGGGCCCACCCGAATCCCTGGGCCCACCCGAAGGTTAGGGGAATTGATCCTCGTGGCCGCCCTGGAGGTTCCGTGGTACAGGCGTACATCCTTATCCAGACCGAGGTGGGCAAGGCGTCGTTCGTCGCCGAGTCCATCAGCCAGATCGCGGGGGTGATCCAGGCCGAGGACGTGACGGGCCCGTACGACGTGATCGTGCGCGCCCAGGCCGACACCGTGGACGAGCTCGGCCGCATGGTCGTCGCCAAGGTCCAGCAGGTGGAGGGCATCACCCGCACCTTGACCTGCCCGGTGGTCCATCTGTAGCCCCCGTCTACTCTTGGCCGGTGACGTCCTTCCACCGCCGGCCCCTGCGTCTGCCCGCCCTGCCCGTACTGGTCGCGGTACTGGCCCTCGCCGGCTGTACCCCGGGTGATTCCGAAGCCCGGGTGGACCCGCCGCCCACGCCGCCCGCCGCCGTCGCGGGTTTCTGTGCAGCACTGCACAAGGAGCTCCCGGAGACGGTGGCCGGCCTGGTGCGGGCCAGGACCGCGCCGGAGTCGGATCTGACCGCCGCGTGGGGCGGCTCGGCGATCGTACTGCGGTGCGGTATCCCCAAGCCCCCCGAGATGACGGATGAAAAGCTGGGCGGCGTCGAGGTCGACGGCGTCCGGTGGCTGCTGAAGGAGGTCCCCGACAGCGCCGGCGGGGGGTTCCGGTTCATCACCGGGATGCGGCTGGCTTACACCGAGGTCCGGGTCGACAAGGAGCATGCCACGGATGCGGGCATGCTGGTCGGTCTGTCCGGCGTGGTGGCCAGGACCGTTCCGGAGGGCATCTCTTCGTATTGACGGCCACCCGGCCCGACGGCCGGGACCCCGCTCCGCACACCGACCGCCCGCCGGGAATCCCGGCGGGCGGTCGGCATTGCGCTCTGCGGCTGGGTCTAGCGCAGCCCGGTGGAGCGGCGCAGGGCCGCCTGGATCAGGCGGTCCACCAGCTCCGGGTACTCGATGCCCGACTCCTGCCACATCCGCGGGTACATGGAGATCGGCGTGAAGCCCGGCATGGTGTTGATCTCGTTGATGACGAAAATGCCGTCCTCGGTGAGGAAGAAGTCGGCGCGCACCAGGCCCTCGCAGGACGCGGCATCGAATGCCTCGACCGCGAGCCGCTGCACCTCGGCGGTCTGCTCCGGGGTCAGCGGGGCGGGCACGATCCCGGAGGCGGAGTCGATGTACTTCGCCTCGAAGTCGTAGAAGTCGTGGCTGGAGACCGGCGGGATCTCGGCGGGGACGCTCGCGCGCGGCCCGTCCTCGAACTCCAGCACCCCGCACTCGATCTCGCGGCCGCGCAGCAGCGCCTCCACGAGGATCTTCGGGTCGTGGCGCCGGGCCTCGAGGATCGCCTCGTCCAGGCCGGAGACGTCGTCGACCTTGGTGATGCCGATGGAGGAGCCGGCCCGGGCGGGCTTGACGAAGAGCGGCCAGCCGTGTTCGCCGGCGAATTCCAGGATCCGCGCCTTGGCGGCGTCCTGGTCCGCGTCCCACTCGCGGGGGCGGATGGTCACGTACGGGCCGACGGGGAGGCCGAAGGAGGTGAAGACCCGCTTCATGTACTCCTTGTCCTGGCCGACGGCGGAGGCGAGGACGCCCGAGCCGACGTACGGGATGCCGGAGAGCTCCAGGAGGCCCTGCAGGGTGCCGTCCTCGCCGTACGGGCCGTGCAGCATCGGGAAGACGACGTCGACCTCGCCCAGGGCCTTGGGGACGGCTCCCGGCTCGGTGTAGACGACCTCGCGGTTGGCCGGGTCGACGGAGAGCACCACGGCGCCGTCCTCGGAGACCGCAAGCTCCTCGACGCTCGGGAGCTTGCGGTCGGCGATGGCCATCCGCGCGGGCTCGTCGGCGGTCAGCGCCCACCGGCCGTCCGTGGTGATGCCGATCGGCAGCACCTCGTACTTGGACCGGTCGATGGAGCGCAGCACGGCGCCCGCCGTGACGACCGAGATGGCGTGTTCCGAGCTGCGGCCGCCGAACACGACGGCCACGCGGGGCTTGCGGCCCTGCTGCTCAGGGGTCTGGGGGAGGTTCTCGCTGCTCATATCGCCACGACGATACCCGCTCACACGTCCGGAATGGAGTCAGCGCCGTTCCGGTTTGGCGCTGCGTCCCATCAGTTCCTTGAGCGCGACCAGCGGGGGCTTGCCGTGGTGGACGATGTCGACGACCGTGTCGGTGATCGGCATGTCCACTCCGTGGCGCCGTGCCAGATCTGCCACGGACTGGCAGGACTTGACCCCTTCGGCGGTCTGCTTGGTGACCGCGATGGTCTCCTCGAGGGTCATTCCGCGGCCGAGGTTGGTGCCGAAGGTGTGGTTGCGGGAGAGCGGCGAGGAGCAGGTGGCGACGAGGTCGCCGAGGCCCGCGAGGCCGGAGAAGGTGAGCGGGTCGGCGCCCATCGCCAGGCCCAGCCGGGTCGCTTCGGCGAGGCCGCGGGTGATGAGCGAGCCCTTGGTGTTGTCGCCCAGGCCCATGCCGTCCGCGATGCCGACGGCGAGGCCGATGACGTTCTTGACGGCGCCGCCCAGCTCGCAGCCGATGACGTCGGTGCTCGTGTACGGGCGGAAGTACGGGGTGTGGCAAGCCGCCTGGAGGCGCTGCGCGACGGCTTCGTCGGAGCAGGCGACGACGGCGGCGGCCGGCTGCCGGGCGGCGATCTCACGGGCCAGGTTGGGGCCGGTGACGACGGCGACGCGCTCGGCGGGGACCTTGGCCACCTCCTCGATGACCTCGCTCATCCGCTTGGCGGTGCCGAGTTCGATGCCCTTCATCAGGGAGACGAGCACGGCGTCGGCGGGCAGCAGCGGGGCCCATTCGGCGAGGTTGCCGCGCAGGGTCTGGGAGGGGATGGCGAGGACCGCGAAATCGGCGCCGGCCGCGGCCTCGGCCGGGTCGGTGGTGGCGCGCATGTTGGCGGGGAGTTCGACGTCCGGGAAGTAGTCCGGGTTGGTCCGGCCGGTGTTGACGGCGTCGACGACCTCGCGGCGGCGGCCCCAGAGGGTCACCTCGCAGCCTGCGTCGGCGAGCACCATGCCGAAGGCCGTGCCCCAGGAGCCGGTTCCGAAGACGGCTGCCTTCACGGGACGTGTCACTTCAGGTCCTCCCCCGCGGCCTTGCGCCGCTGATCCGCCCTGGCCCTGCGATGGTCGTACGGCTGCTCGGGCGCCTTCTCGCCGCGCAGCTCCTCCAGCAGCCCCGTGATGGCCTCCATGATCGTCTCCGTGGCGGCCTTGAGCACGTCCGAGGTGGGCTCCCGGTCGTAGAACTCGGAGAGGTCCACGGGAGGTCCGGCGAGCACCTGGAGGGTCTTGCGCGGGAACAGCCGCACCTTGTCCTCCTTGGCGTAGGGCGGCATCGCGAGGTTCGCGCCCCACTGGGCCACCGGAATGACCGGCGCCTTGGTCATCAGCGCGACCCGGGCCGCGCCGGTCTTGCCGGCCATCGGCCACATGTCCGGATCGCGGGTGAGGGTGCCTTCCGGATAAAAGGCCACGCATTCGCCGCGCTCGATGGCGTCCACGGCGGCCCGGAATGCGTCCAGGGCGTTGGTGGTCTCGCGGTAGACCGGGATCTGGCCGGAGCCGCGCAGGATCGCCCCGACAAAGGGGACCTTGAAGAGGGCCGCCTTGGCGAGCAATCGGGGCACCCGGCCGGTGTTGTACTGGAAGTGCGCGTAGGAGAGCGGGTCCAGATACGAGTTGTGATTGACGGCCGTGATAAACCCGCCGTCGGCCGGAATGTGATCCATTCCCCGCCAGTCCCGCTTGAAGAGCACCACCAGCGGCGGTTTTGCGATGACCGCCGCCAGGCGGTACCAGAAGCCGATTCTGCGGCGGGACACTCGGACACCTTCCTCTAGGACCGGTGCGTGGCTTGGGCACCTCGTCGGCCGGACAAGTGTGGCCTCAGGTCCGGTCTCTGTCGAGAACACCGTACGCCCCGCCCGGAGCACCGGACCGCCGGGTCGACCGGGCAGAGGTGACAATGGGCCGACGCATGACCCGGCCATGACCCGGCCTTGGTCGATCCGTGCAAGGACGCGCACCGGAGGGAAGGGGCCCGCCACGAACGCGGTCTGGAGTCTGGTGGTCCCGCTGAAGCCTCTGGCGGTGGCCAAGAGCCGTCTCGCGGCGGCCGTGGGCGCGTCCCGTCCCGGGCTCGCGCTGGCGTTCGCGCAGGACACCGTGGCAGGGGCGCTGGCCTGCGCGGCAGTAACGGATGTGGTGGTCGTCACGGACGACGCACGGGCCGGTGCGGAACTGGCCCGGCTCGGGGCGCGGATCGTGCCGGACACCCCGGCCGCCGGGCTCAACGCGGCGCTGGCCCACGGGGCGCGGGAGATACGCGCCGGGCGGCCCGGGGCGGCGGTGGCCGCGATGAACGCGGATCTGCCCGCGCTACGGCCGCCGGAATTGCTACGCGTGCTCGAAGTCGCATCCGCATTTCCCCGGGCATTTCTGGCGGATGCGGCGGGAATCGGTACGACCCTGCTTTCCGCTGCGCCGGACGTGGAATTGGCACCCTCGTTCGGAGGCCCGTCGCGGGCCCGGCATTCGGCGTCGGGAGCTGCGGAAATAGCGCTCGCGGATGTCGAGAGCGTGCGCCGGGACGTGGACACGGCCGCGGATCTGCGGACGGCCCTCGCCCTCGGTGTGGGCCGTCACACGGCCCGATACAGTGCCGGTATGCAGGCGACCGCGTACACGTACGACTCCCAGACCCGCAGCGGCAGTGTGCTGCTGGACGACGGCACCCCGGTGCCCTTCGAGGCCCCGGCGTTCGACGCGGGCGGCCTGCGGCTGCTGCGCCCCGGGCAGCGGGTCCGGATCGAGACGGACGGCGAGGGGCCGGCGCTGCGGATCACCCTGATCACCCTGCAGACCTTCTGAGCCTCGGCCGTGCCGGCCTTCTGACCTGCACGGACAGCACCGCGGGCCGGCTTCCCCAGGGAGGGGAAACCGGCCCGGCGTGTGTGACTCGTGGCCTTACTTCTTGCGGGCCGTGGTCTTCTTCGCGGTGGTCTTGCGCGCCGTCGTCTTCTTGGCGGGCGCCGTGGTCTTCGCAGTGGCCTTCTTGGCCGCCGGAGCCGTCTTCTTGGCGGTGGCGGTGGTCTTCTTCGCCGTCGGCGCGGCCTTCTTGGCCGTGGCGGTGGTCTTCTTCGCCGTCGCGGTGGTCTTCTTCGCCGCGGCGGTCTTGGCGACCACCTTCTTGGCGGTGGCGACCTTCTTGGCGGTGGTCTTCTTGGCGACCGCGGTCTTCGCCGCCGCCTTCTTGGCGGTGGTGGCCTTCTTGGCCGCGGCCTTCTTGACCGTCGCGGAAGCTCCGCCGGAGAGGCTGCCCTTGGGCGCCTTCTTCACCGACACCTCGCCGCCCTTGGGCAGCTTCTTGGTGCCCGCGACCAGGTCCTTGAAGCCCTGGCCCGCACGGAAGCGGGGAACAGAGGTCTTCTTGACCCGGACGCGCTCACCCGTCTGCGGGTTACGTGCGTAGCGGGCCGGGCGGTCGACCTTCTCGAACGAGCCGAAGCCCGTGACCGAGACCCGGTCGCCCGCGACCACAGCGCGGACCATCGCGTCCAGTACCGCGTCGACAGCGTCCGCGGCCTGCTGGCGGCCGCCCAGCTTGTCGGCAATCGCTTCTACGAGCTGCGCCTTGTTCACGTCTTCCCCTTCGGAGACTTCGCCAGAACGAATGTGTTCAAGCTTATTTCGCACGTTAGGCGGATATATACCGCAAATCAAACACGAAACGGGCTAATCACCCTAGTGCCGCAACGGTGTAGGTCGTTACGGAGTTCCTTCGCATCAGTCGCCTTCAGGGAATCGACCCTCGTCGAGGTCCTTCATCAACCTGTCCAGGCGCCTTGCCGCATCGGCGAGATCGTGCTTCGCCGCGGCCGTGACGACCAACAGCTTCCGGGACAGCGCCATCCTTACCGCCTCCGGGACTTGCAGTGTGCGCACCTTTGCGTGTGCTTCTTTCAGCCGGTCCGCGACGAGTTCGTAGAGCTCAAGTTGACTGTCGCGTTCCATGCACAGATTGTGCCATCTGGGGCGAGTTGTCGCCTCACGGGGCCTCAACACACGGCTGTGCCCCCCGCCGGAAGGCGGGGGGCACAGTGTTGTCGATGTGATCACCCAAGGGTGAATAAGCGCTGATCAGGCAGGAATCAGGCCTGAATCGTGCGCGGCTTGAAGCTCGGCCGGGCGCTTTCGTACGTGGCGATGTCCGCTTCGTTCTGAAGGGTGAGCGAGATGTCGTCCAGACCCTCCAGCAGACGCCAGCGGGCGTTGTCGTCGAGTTCGAACTCCGCCTCGATTCCCGCCGCGCGGACCTGGCGGGCGACCAGGTCGACCGTGACCTCGGCGGTCGGGTCGGCCTCGGTCAGCGCCCACAGCCGGTCGACGGTCTCCTGCGGCAGGACCACCGTCAGCAGACCGTTCTTCAGCGAGTTGCCGCGGAAGATGTCGGCGAAGCGGGAGGAGATGACCGTCTTGAACCCGAAGTTCTGCAGGGCCCAGACGGCGTGCTCGCGCGAGGAACCGGTGCCGAAGTCGGGGCCGGCGACCAGCACGGTCGCGCCCTGGCGCTCCGGGCGGTTCGTGACGAACTCCGGGTCCTTGCGCCAGGCCTCGAAGAGCCCGTCCTCGAACCCGTCGCGGGTGATCTTCTTCAGCCAGTGGGCCGGGATGATCTGGTCGGTGTCGACGTTGCTGCGGCGCAGCGGGACGGCCCGGCCGGTGTGGGTGGTGAAGGCTTCCATGGTTCTCAGACTCCGGCGGTCGCGTTGGCGTCGGACAGGTCGGCGGGCGAGGCCAGATGGCCCAGCACCGCGGTGGCGGCGGCCACCTGCGGGGAGACCAGGTGGGTCCGCCCGCCCTTGCCCTGCCGGCCCTCGAAGTTGCGGTTGGAGGTGGACGCGGAGCGCTCACCGGGGGCCAGTTGGTCGGGGTTCATGCCCAGACACATCGAACAGCCCGCGTGCCGCCATTCGGCGCCGGCCTCCTTGAAGACCTTGTCCAGGCCCTCCTCCACGGCCTGCAGGGCGACCCGGACGGAGCCCGGGACGACCAGCATCCGTACGCCGTCGGCGACTTTGCGGCCCCCGATGATGCCGGCGACGGCGCGCAGGTCCTCGATGCGGCCGTTGGTGCACGAACCTACGAAGACGGTGTCGACCTTGATGTCGCGCAGCGGCTGCCCGGCGGTCAACCCCATGTACTCCAGGGCCTTTTCGGCGGCGTGGCGCTCCGAAGCGTCCTCGTACGAAGCCGGGTCGGGGACGTTCGCCGACAGGGGCGCGCCCTGGCCCGGGTTGGTGCCCCAGGTGACGAACGGGGACAGCGTGGCGCCGTCGATGACGACCTCGGCGTCGAAGACGGCGTCGTCGTCGGTGCGCAGGGTCTTCCAGTACGCGACCGCCGCGTCCCAGTCCGCACCTTCGGGGGCGTGGTCGCGGCCCTCGAGGTAGTCGAAGGTGGTCCGGTCGGGGGCGATCATGCCCGCGCGGGCGCCGGCCTCGATCGACATGTTGCAGATGGTCATGCGCGCTTCCATCGAGAGCTTCTCGATGGCCTCGCCGCGGTATTCCAGGATGTAGCCCTGGCCGCCGCCGGTGCCGATCTTGGCGATGATCGCCAGGATCAGGTCCTTGGCGGTGACGCCCTCGGCCAGCTCGCCGGTGACGGTGATGGCCATCGTCTTGGGTCGGGCCAGCGGCAGCGTCTGGGTGGCCAGCACGTGCTCGACCTGGCTGGTGCCGATGCCGAAGGCCAGCGCACCGAAGGCGCCGTGCGTGGAGGTGTGGGAGTCGCCGCAGACCACGGTGGTGCCCGGCTGGGTCAGGCCCAGCTGCGGTCCCACGACGTGGACGACGCCCTGCTCCACGTCGCCCAGGGAGTGCAGGCGTACGCCGAACTCCGCGCAGTTGCTGCGCAGCGTCTCCAGCTGGGCCCGGGAGACCGGGTCCGCGATCGGCTTGTCGATGTCGATGGTGGGGGTGTTGTGGTCCTCGGTGGCGATGGTGAGGTCGAGCCGACGGACCTTGCGGCCGGCCTGACGCAGGCCCTCGAAGGCCTGGGGGCTGGTCACCTCGTGCAGCAGGTGCAGATCGATGAAGAGGAGGTCGGGCTCGCCCTCGGCGCGCCGGACGACATGGTCGTCCCAGACCTTCTCCGCGAGTGTCCTACCCATCGCTTTCCCTCCGGCTCACCGTCCCGGATCCAGTGGTTCGTGGACCCGTACATACAGACTCGCTGTTTCTTGGAAAAATTGAACTTGCGTTTCACAGTGTGAGACGCGAATATCGTTTCATGGACAACTCTAGCGGCGTCGGCGTTCTCGACAAGGCAGCTCTGGTACTGAGCGCACTGGAGTCCGGTCCGGCCACCCTCGCCGGGCTGGTCGCGGCGACAGGGCTCGCACGACCCACGGCACATCGCCTGGCCGTGGCACTGGAACACCACCGGATGGTGGCGAGGGACATGCAGGGCCGGTTCATCCTCGGACCGCGGCTGGCTGAGCTCGCCGCGGCGGCCGGCGAGGACCGCCTGCTGGCCACGGCGGGACCGGTACTCACCCACCTCCGTGACGTGACGGGCGAGAGCGCGCAGCTCTACCGGCGTCAGGGCGACATGCGCATCTGTGTCGCGGCCGCGGAGCGGCTGTCGGGCCTCCGGGACACCGTCCCGGTGGGCTCCACGCTCCCGATGAAGGCCGGCTCGGCCGCGCAGATCCTGATGGCCTGGGAGGAGCCCGAGCGGCTCCACCGCGGGCTGCAGGGCGCGCGCTTCACGGCGACGGCCCTGTCGGGCGTACGACGCCGCGGCTGGGCGCAGTCGATCGGCGAGCGGGAGCCCGGCGTGGCGTCGGTCTCGGCGCCGGTGCGCGGGCCGTCGAACCGCGTGGTGGCCGCCGTGTCGGTCTCCGGGCCGATCGAGCGCCTGACCCGCCACCCGGGCCGGATGCACGCCCAGGCCGTCATCGACGCGGCCGCCCGCCTGACGGAGGCCCTGCGCCGCTCCGGCTGACCCTTCCCGGCCGCAGGCCTCTCCCCCATCCCCCGGGCCCGGGGGCGCGTACGACGCCGCACACGTCCGAACACGCGCCTCCGGGCCCGTACTTGTCCGGAGGCCCGGCACGGGGCCGGGCGTTCGGGAACAGCGAAGAGGCCCTCCGCGACGAACGCGGAGGGCCTCTTCAGTGCGTACCCCCGACCGGATTCGAACCGGCGCTACCGCCTTGAGAGGGCGGCGTGCTAGGCCGCTACACAACGGGGGCTTGCTCTGTACTGCGCTGGGCTACCAGGACTCGAACCTAGAACAAAGGAACCAGAAACCTTCGTGTTGCCAATTACACCATAGCCCAATGTGGTCTATACCAGACCAGTACCCCCGACCGGATTCGAACCGGCGCTACCGCCTTGAGAGGGCGGCGTGCTAGGCCGCTACACAACGGGGGCCCTAGCGATCCTGCATCAAGACGTCCGGGAGCTACCCAAATGAAGATCTTGCGGGAAGGATCTGTACCCCCGACCGGATTCGAACCGGCGCTACCGCCTTGAGAGGGCGGCGTGCTAGGCCGCTACACAACGGGGGCTAAGCACTGCGTTACTACTGCACTGCGCTGGGGTACCAGGACTCGAACCTAGAATAAGGGAACCAGAAACCCTCGTGTTGCCAATTACACTATACCCCACCGAAAGTCAACCCCCTGGGGGGATTTTCTTTCGAGTGGCGCCTCCGTCCGGCCTTTCGGCCCGCTCCGGCGGCGCAGAAAGAACATTACCGGATGCCTGACCGTGCTCCAAAACGGGTATCGGAGGCCAGCAGCTCCGGGAGCCGGGCGAGCCCGGCAATCCGGTGCACGCCGTCGGGGCCCGGCCCGCGCCCGCCGTCGCGGTCGAGCCAGATCGCGGTCAGCCCGGCGTCGCGGGCGCCGCGCGCGTCGATCTCCGGCTGGTCCCCCACGTACGCCACGTCGCCCGGCGGCAGCCCGAGCGCGGCGCAGGCCGCCAGGAAGGCCGCCGCCTCGGGCTTGCTGACGCCCAGTTCCGCGGCGCACACGAGCACCTCGAAGCGCTCGCGCAGCCCGAGGTGGCGCAGCTTGGGGTCCTGGTTGACCGCGGAGGAGTTGGAGAGCACCCCGTGCCGGTAGCCGGCCGCGAGGGCGTCCAGTACGGGCACCACGTCGGGGAACAGCGTCCAGGCGGCCTTGTAGTGCTCGACGTACCGGTCGAACCAGCCGTCGGCCTCGGCGGCGCTCATCCCGGGCTCCCCGAGGAAGTCCCGCACCCGGTCCCGGCGCTGCTCCGGGAAGCTCACCTCCCCGGCGGCGAAGCGGTCCCAGTGGCGGGTGGTGATCTCCCGCCACAGGGCGAGCGCCTGCGCGGGGGACCCGTACCGCTGCGCGATGCCCTCCTCGCCGAGCCGGCGCGCGAGGCCGGCGCTGTCCGCCCCGGTGTAGTCGAACAGGGTGTCGTCGATGTCCCAGAGCACGGCGCGGATCGGCATACCTCCGACGCTACGACATCGCCGGGCGCCGCCCCCGGGGTTTGCCGAAACACCTCAGGGGCGGCGGCCGGGGATTCCGGCTGCCGCCCCTGAGGGAGTACGGGCTCGCTTACGCGGTGAGCTTGGCCAGGGCCGCGTCGATGCGGGACAGCGAGCGCTCCTTGCCCAGGATCTGCAGGGACTCGAAGAGCGGCAGGCCGACCGTGCGGCCGGTGACGGCCACGCGGACCGGGGCCTGGGCCTTGCCGAGCTTGAGCCCGTGGGCCTCGCCGGCGGTCAGGACGGCCTGCTTGAGGGACTCGGGGTCGCTCCAGTCGGCCACGTCCAGGTGGGCGCGGGCGGTGGTCAGGAGGGCCGCGGGCTCGCCCTTCATCGCCTTGTCCCAGGACGCCTGGTCCTCGACCGGCTCCTTGCGGAACAGGAAGTCGACGTTGGCGGTGATGTCCGACAGGACGGTCACGCGGGTCTGGGCGTACGGCGCGATGGCCGCCCAGGCCTCGGCGTCGAAGTCCTCCGCCTCCCAGTTGGCGTGCGGGGCCTGCAGCCACGGGGCGCAGGCGTCCGCGAAGGCCTTCGGGTCCAGCAGGCGGATGTGGTCGGCGTTGATGGCCTCGGCCTTCTTGAGGTCGAAGCGCGCCGGGTTGGCGTTGACGTCCGGGATGTCGAACTTCGCCACCATCTCCTCGATCGAGAAGATGTCCTGGTCCTTGGAGAAGGACCAGCCGAGGAGCGAGAGGTAGTTCAGCAGGCCCTCGGGGAGGAAGCCGCGCTCGCGGTACAGGTTGAGCGAGCTCTCCGGGTCGCGCTTGGAGAGCTTCTTGTTGCCCTCGCCCATGACGTACGGCAGGTGGCCGAACTGCGGGACGCCCGTGGCGACGCCGAGCTCCATCAGCGCCTTGTAGAGCGCGATCTGGCGCGGGGTGGAGGACAGCAGGTCCTCGCCGCGGAGCACGTGGGTGATCTGCATCAGCGCGTCGTCGACCGGGTTGACGAGCGTGTACAGCGGCGCGCCGTTGGCCCGCAGGATGCCGAAGTCGGAGACGTTCTCCGGGGTGACGGAGATCTCGCCGCGGACCAGGTCCGTGAAGGTGATCGTCTCGTCGGGCATCCGGAAGCGGACGATCGAGGGGCGGTGCTCGCCCTGGAAGGCCTCCAGCTGCACCTGGGTCAGCTCGCGGCAGTGGCCGTCGTAGCCGGAGGGCTTGCCGGCGGCGCGTGCGGCGGCACGGCGCGCGTCCAGCTCCTCGGTGGTGCAGTAGCAGTCGTACGCGTAGCCGCCGTCGCGCAGGCGCTGGGCGATGTCCGCGTAGATGTCCATGCGCTCGGACTGGCGGTACGGGGCGTGCGGGCCGCCCACCTCGGGGCCCTCGTCCCAGGTGAAGCCGAGCCAGCGCAGCGAGTCGAGCAGCTGGCCGTACGACTCCTCGGAGTCGCGGGCCGCGTCGGTGTCCTCGATGCGGAAGACGAACGTACCGCCGTGGTGGCGGGCGAACGCCCAGTTGAAGAGGGCGGTCCGGACCAGACCCACGTGGGGGTTGCCGGTCGGGGAGGGACAGAAACGTACGCGGACGTTCGCGTTAGCCACGCTTGATCACCTTGTTGGTGAGAGTGCCGATGCCTTCGATGGTGACGGCGACCTCGTCGCCGACGTTGAGGGGGCCGACTCCGGCCGGGGTCCCCGTGAGGATGACGTCGCCGGGGAGCAGCGTCATGGCCTCGGTGATGTGGACGATCAGGTCCTCGATGGAGCGGACCATGTCGCTGGTGCGGCCGAGCTGGCGCTGTTCGCCGTTCACGGTGCACTGGATGGTCAGATCGCTCGGGTCGAGCTCGGTCTCGATCCACGGGCCGAGGGGGCAGGAGCTGTCGAAGCCCTTGGCCCGGGCCCACTGCTTCTCGCGCTGCTGGACGTCGCGCGCGGTGACGTCGTTGGCGCAGGTGTAGCCGAGGATCACGTCCTTGACGCGCTCCTTCGGGACCTCGCGGCACATGCGGCCGATGACCACGGCGAGCTCCGCCTCGTGGTGGAGGTCCTGGGAGAAGGAGGGGTACGTGATCGGGTCGCCCGGACCGACCACCGAGGTGGACGGCTTGAAGAAGGTGATCGGGACGTCAGGGACCTGGTTTCCGAGCTCCGCCGCGTGCTCCGCGTAGTTGCGGCCGATGGCCACGACCTTGTTCGGGAGCACGGGCGGCAGCAGCCGGACCTTGCTCAGCGGGACCTTCGTGCCCGAGAGCTCGAAGTCCGCGAACGGAATGCCCTTGATGATGTCGAGGACGAGCTCACCCTCGGCGCCGGGGGCAGTGCTGCCCTCGACCGCGCCGAACGCGACATTGCCGTCGATGGAGAACCTGGCGATGCGCACGTGTTGCGTCTGCCCCTCTGTATTTCCGCTGGCTGGAGTCTGCGTCCCCAGGCTAACGCGGCGGGCAGCGGCGCTTCGCGCTCCTTTTGCCGAGTGGCTTACTGCGCGGCGGCGACCGGCGCGTCCATCAGGATCGTGCGGCGCGGGTTCGCGGTCTGGGTGGGGAGCTCGACGGCGTGCTCCGGAGCCTCGGCCGCCTGCAGCTCCTCGGCGTCCTTGAGGTGCGCGAGGGTGGTGCGGCGGGGGTTGGCTATGTTGCGGAACATCATCGTCGTCTTCACGGTGTCTCGGGCCCTCGGCTCGGTTGTGGGGTGGGGGTTGTCGGATCCGTCAACCCTGTAAAGGGCAAGGCTAAACATCCGATTCCCCGGCTCAACCGGGAAGTAATGGCCACGGCTGTGTGAGTTTGCTCACCCGTGACCAGGCAATACGGGCATAACGGGCGGTCGATGTAGGGTGGCGAAACGGACATTGCGCCACTGAATCAGCCATTCCGCTCCTGATCATCTCGACTGGGACACCTTGCCAGCCACCGTGTTTGGATGGCGTAAGTCCGTTTCCTCCCTAAACGCGCACCACATCGCGTAGTGCCTCCATCACGGGAAGTCACCAACCTCCCGGGCCGACACGCGCACCTTGTTGGAGATCCGCCACTGTGCTGGAATTCGCGGGACCGCCGCGGGAACAGCCGGCGCGCAGGTGGCGCGACACAGCGCCGCGCGCGGCGGCAAGGAGAGGGAGACGCGCCGGTCACCGACGACCACCATGGGGCCGAAATGCCCCACGACTCGACACCGTCCCACCGGTCGCCCGGCGGGACGCCTGGTCCAGAGGTTGCGACGCTAGTGCAGGGACGATTCAAGAGGGATGGCAGCGCTGCGGCGGAGCAGGAGCCGCGCGGCGGGACCGACCGTGGCTCCTCGCCCCAGCACGCCCAGAACCGCGGGCCGGCTGTCGAAGGCGCACGCTCCGACTCCTCCGCCACGGTGAACGCCGTGAAGGGGAAGGCACGCCTCAAGCCCCGGGGCAAGGCGAAGAGCGAAGAGCCCGCCGACAAGGACGTGGCGATACCGAAGGCCCCCAGCGGGCCCGGTTCGCGATTCGCCATGCAGAACTGGCGCATCAGCACGCGACTCGTGTCGCTGCTGACCCTGCCGGTCGTCGCCGCCACCACGCTCGGTGGCTTCCGCATCAACGACTCGCTCAACGACATCGACCAGCTGGAGCACATGCAGCTGCTGACGACGATGACCCGGCAGGCCACCAACCTGGCCGCCATGCTCCAGGAGGAGCGGGACAGGTCCGCGGGTCCGCTGTCGGCCGACAAGTCGGGCAAGCCCAACACCCTCGTCACGGGTGTCCGCGACCAGACCGACGCCGCCGCCAAGTCTTTCGCCGCCGCGACCGACAAGGTCGACAGCGCGGAGGACAAGGACGAGACCCTCAAGTCGATCCGCAACAACATCCTGCAGATCGGCCGCCAGCTCACCGGCATCGAGGAAATCCGCAAGAACGCGTACCGCAACAGCGCCCAGCAGACAGTCACCGAGTACAACGCGCTGATCGTCTCTCTGCTCTCGCTCTCCCAGGACATGGCGCAGGCCACCTCCAGCCCGGAGATGATCAAGCGTACGCGCGCCCTGGCGGCCTTCTCCTCCGCCAAGGAGTACGCCTCGATCCAGCGCGCCGTCATCGCCGCCTCGCTGCCCGACAGCGGCGCGCAGGCCACCGCCCTCTCCGAGAACGACCGCCTGTACGCCCTCGCCGCGCTCCGCGGCGAGAGCCAGGCGAAGAAGACCTTCGAACTCGTCTACCAGGGCAAGCCCGAGGAACTCCTCGCGGTGCTCGGTGACGGCAACGCGGAGATCGGCAAGGCGGACCACTACACCCGCCGCGTCCTGTCGACCCAGGGTCAGTTCGCCAAGGAGACGCAGTACCGGTCCTGGATGGACTGGTACGACGCGGACGACACCAAGGTCCAGGCGATGAAGCAGATCGAGCTCACCCTGCTCGAGGACATGGAGCAGAAGGCCCGCGAGCTCAAGAACTCCTCGCAGCAGGACGCCATCATCAACGGTGCCCTGATCCTCCTCGTCCTCGGTGTCTCGCTCGTCGGTGCCTTCGTCATGGCGCGGTCGATGATCCGCTCGCTGCGCCGCCTGCAGGACACCGCGACCCGGGTCGCCCAGGACCGACTGCCCGAGCTCGTCAAGCAGCTGTCCGACTCCGACCCGCAGGACGTGGACACGTCCGTGGAGTCGGTCGGTCTGCACACCCGCGACGAGATCGGCCAGGTGGCCGCGGCCTTCGACGACGTGCACCGCGAGGCCGTCCGCCTCGCCGCCGAGCAGGCCCTCCTCCGGGGCAACGTCAACGCGATGTTCACCAACCTCTCGCGCCGTTCGCAGGGCCTCATCCAGCGCCAGCTCTCGCTCATCTCCGAGCTGGAGTCGCGCGAGGCCGACCCGGACCAGCTGTCCTCGCTCTTCAAGCTCGACCACCTCGCGACCCGTATGCGCCGTAACGGCGAAAACCTCCTCGTCCTCGCGGGCGAGGAGCCGGGCCGCCGGTGGACCCGCCCCGTCCCGCTCGTCGACGTGCTCCGCGCCGCCGCGTCCGAGGTGGAGCAGTACGAGCGCATCGAGCTGGCGTCGGTGCCCGGCACCGATGTCGCCGGCCGCGTCGTCAACGACCTCGTGCACCTGCTCGCCGAGCTGCTGGAGAACGCCACCTCGTTCTCCTCCCCGCAGACCAAGGTCAAGGTCACCGGTCACGCGCTGCCCGACGGCCGTGTGCTCGTGGAGATCCACGACACCGGTATCGGCCTCTCCCCCGAGGACCTCGCCGCGATCAACGAGCGGCTCGCGTCGCCGCCGACCGTGGACGTCTCCGTCTCCCGCCGCATGGGCCTGTTCGTGGTCGGCCGCCTGTCCCTGCGACACGGCATCCGCATCCAGCTGCGCCCGTCCGACTCCGGTGGTACGACGGCCCTCGTCATGCTGCCGGTGGACGTCGCCCAGGGCGGCAAGAAGCCGGGTCCGATGCCGGGCCAGGGCGGTCAGGGCGTTCCCGGTGGTCCGGGCGCCGGCGGCCAGCAGGGCATGCCGGGTGCTTCCGCGCAGGGTTCCGTCCCGGGCGGCGGCGCACGTCAGCCCGTGGGCGCCGGCCCGCAGCGCGGCCAGGTCTCCGGCGGCGGCCAGCGTGCCGCGCTGCCGGGACGTGATGGCGGTCCGCAGGGCGGTCCCGGTGCACGTCCGCAGCAGGGCGGCACCGGCGGGCGTCCGCAGGGCGGTCCGGGCATGCCGGGCGCTCCGACCGGCCAGGGCCAGGGTGGCTTCGGCGGCGGTGCCCCGCTGCCGGGCCGCGGTCCGGCCGGCGGTCCCCCGTCGCGTCCGATGCCCGCGCCCACGGCTTCCGGTCAGGGCGGATTCCCGCAGGGCAACGGCTTCGAGCGGCCGCAGGCGCCGCAGCAGCCCGCCCCCACGGGCCCGGTCCCCTCGGCCCAGGCACCCGCCGCCCCGGCTCCCCGCGGCAACCGTCCGCAGCTGCCGCCGCGCGGTGGCGCGCCCCGTCCGGAGCTTCCGGGTGCGGGCGGCGGTCCCGCCGGGATCCCGCAGACCACCAGCTGGGGCGCCGACCCGGCGCGCAGCGGCGGCCAGGCGGACGTCCCGCGCGGCCACGACGAGCTCTCGGGCCCCGGTGCGACGGCGGAGTTCCCCCGTCCGGACTTCAACGCCCCGCGCCCGCCGGCCGGCAACAGCACCACCGGTCAGTTCGAGCGTCCCGATCTGCGGGCCCCACTGCCCCCGGCCGGCCAGAACATGTCCACCACCGGACAGTTCGAGCGCCCGGAGCTGCGCGGTCCGGCGGACCCGTCCACCACGGGCCAGTTCGCCCGCCCGGACCACCAGGCCCCGCGGCCCGGCGGCCCCGGTGTCGGCGGATACGCCCCGCAGCAGCCCCAGGCCCCGCAGCTGCCGCAGGCCTCCCTGCCGGAGGCACTGCCGCCGGCCCCGGGCACCGGCAACGAGCGCAGCCCGATCTTCGACACGCTGGAGTCGAACTGGTTCCACCAGGAGGGCCAGCAGTCCTCCGGTCAGGCGCCGGCCGTACCCCAGCAGCAGGCCGCCCCGGCTCCGGCTCCCCAGCAGCGCCCGCAGCAGCCGCTGCCGCAGCGCGGCCAGGAGCAGGCCGCCGAGCCCGCCCAGGCGGCGAACGGCAACTCGCCGACCGTCAGCTGGCGGTCCTCGCCGAACGACGAGCTGATGCGGCAGGCCGAGCGCGTGCGCCAGCCCGCCGCCGGGGGCATCACGACCTCGGGGCTGCCCCGCCGAGTACCGCGGGCGAACCTCGTGGCCGGCACCGCGCAGCAGCAGGCCGACGCACAGACCGGCCCGCAGGTCTCGCGAGCGCCGGACGACGTCCGCGGCCGTCTGACCAACCTCCGACGGGGTATCCAGCAGGGCCGTCAGGCCGGAAACAACGGCCCGGCGACCGGCAGTTACCACATCGACCCCACTTACCAGCAGGAGCGTTAGTTGAGTTCGATGAGCCAGGCGGCACAGAATCTGAACTGGTTGATCACCAACTTCGTGGACAACACCCCCGGGGTGTCCCACACGGTGGTGGTCTCCGCCGACGGCCTCCTTCTGGCGATGTCCGAAGGCTTTCCCCGGGACCGCGCCGATCAGCTGGCGGCCGTGGCCTCCGGTCTGACGTCGCTGACCGCAGGAGCCTCCCGCATCTTCGAGGGTGGCGCCGTCAACCAGACCGTCGTCGAGATGGACCGGGGATTCCTCTTCCTCATGTCCGTCTCGGACGGGTCCTCGCTGGCCGTACTCGCACACCCCGAATGCGACATCGGCCTCGTCGGCTACGAGATGGCCCTCCTCGTGGACCGCGCCGGCAGCGTCCTCACCCCGGACCTGCGCGCGGAGCTGCAGGGAAGCCTGCTCATCTGACGCCACATCTCCCGGCCGGACGGTACTTCCGGCCGGGGGACCGGGGCGCCAGCCCCGGAACCCAGTACCACCGCCAGGCCGTCATACCGTCCCCCCACCGGCCGCCCCGTCAGACGGCACGCTGACCACTGCTGTCCAGCCCGGAGGATCAATGACCCCGCCCCCCGCCTACTCCGATGCGTACGGCGATTCGTCGTACTCGGAAGGCGACCAGCCGCTCGTTCGCCCGTACGCGATGACCGGCGGACGGACCCGGCCGCGCTACCAGCTCGCCATCGAGGCGCTGGTCAGCACCACGGCCGATCCGATGCACCTGTCCGGCCTGCTTCCCGAGCACCAGCGCATCTGCACGCTGTGCCGCGAGGTCAAGTCGGTCGCGGAGGTCTCCGCACTGCTGTCGATGCCGCTCGGTGTCGCCCGGATCCTCGTCGCCGACCTGGCCGAGGCCGGAATGGTGGCCATCCACCAGCCGGGCAATGGAGAGGCCGGCGGCACGCCGGATGTAACGCTGCTCGAAAGGGTGCTCAGTGGACTTCGCAAGCTCTAATGGCGGAACCGCCCGTTCCACCACCTCCGCGAAGATCGTGGTGGCGGGCGGGTTCGGCGTGGGCAAGACCACGTTCGTCGGGGCCGTCTCGGAGATCAATCCGCTGCGCACCGAGGCCGTCATGACGTCCGCGTCCGCCGGCATCGACGATCTGACCCACACCGGGGACAAGACGACCACCACGGTCGCCATGGACTTCGGCCGCATCACCCTGGACCAGGACCTGATCCTGTACCTCTTCGGTACCCCCGGTCAGGACCGGTTCTGGTTCATGTGGGACGACCTCGTCCGCGGCGCCATCGGCGCCGTCGTACTCGTCGACACCCGCCGCCTCGCCGACTGCTTCCCCGCCGTCGACTACTTCGAGAACAGCGGGCTGCCGT
Source organism: Streptomyces sp. NPDC031132 (assembly GCF_055570595.1). Lineage (NCBI taxonomy): Bacteria > Bacillati > Actinomycetota > Actinomycetes > Kitasatosporales > Streptomycetaceae > Streptomyces > Streptomyces sp. NPDC031132. Next base: position 502,041 of record NZ_JBVIGX010000001.1, on the reverse strand, counting down.
TCGTCGTGGCCCTCAACGGCTTCGAGGGACACCAGCCTTACACCCCCGAGGAAGTCCGCGAGGCCCTGCAGATCGGCCCGGACGCCCCGATCATCACCACCGACGCCCGCCACCGGGCGGACGCCAAGAGCGCGCTCATCACGTTGGTCGAGCACGCCCTCATGGCCCGACTCAAGTAACACGATTCGAGTCACGCGGCTCAAGGGGCACCACTCAAGTACCACGGGTTCTTCACAACGTGAGAGGGCGGGCTGTGTCATAGGACACGGCCCGCCCTCTCGGTTCATAACGTTTCGACAGAGAATTGCCGCCAGTTGGACACAGGCTGCGGTCGACTGGTGTCGCTGCGCGCACAAATGGCTCCATTTTTGCCGCTGCTCGCTCTTTATGTCCGATTTATGCGGGACATAAGTCTCTTGGAATGGCTGATTCCAACTGTTTGGAACACGGCCGTTAACCGTGCTGGAATTCAACTAACTAGCTAGTAGCACCGCCGGAAGGTTGTTGGTCGAGTGAGGCGAAGCAACTCGAGCCCCGCGGATGAACCCGCGCGCGGCAACTTCACCCCGCCGCAGCGCGCGGCCGCGTCGCACGTCGACGTACCCGTGGACCCACCGGCGAAGAGCGGCAGCACCAGCAGGTTCGCACCCCGTAACTGGCGTGTGCCGACCAAGCTGAACGCCATCCTGCTCGTACCCGTCCTCGTCGGACTGGTCATGGGCGGGTTCCAGGTGAAGGGCTCCGTAGACAGCTGGAACGAGGCCAAGGACGCCGAGAAGACGGCCCGCATCGTCCAGGCGGCGGCCGAATACGGCCAGGCCCTGCTCAACGAGCGCGACCTCACCGCCGAACCGCTCCTTCGGGGCGACGCCAACAACGCGGTCGTCGCGAAGGCCCGGGACGCCACCGACGCGGCCAAGGAGCGGTTCGCCCAGGCCTCCAAGGACCTCCCCTCGAACGCGAACCAGGGGCTGGAACGCCGCCTGGAACTCTTCCGTCAGGAAGAGCCCAAGCTCGCGGCGGTCCGGCAGACGGCGTACATCGCGCCGGAGTCGGACAAGAAGAACCCGCCCGCCCAGAACGGTCCGATCCCGACCGAAGAGGGGTACGTGCTGGTCCAGCACTACCTCATGACGTTCTCCAACGAACTCGGCCTGGGCACCGGCAACGTCACCAGCTACGGCCGCATGGTCTACGCGGTCGAGCTGGCCAAGGCAGCCAACTCCCTCCAGCGGGCCGTCGGCACCCACCTGCTGGTGCGGCCCAACGAGAAGGAAGAGACCCGCAAGGCCCAGCTCGTCGCCTTCTCCTCGTACGCCTACCTCGAGGAAATCGCCATCGGCGAGTACGTCGCGGCCGGCACCGAGGACGACGTGGCCCGCCTCAAGGAGGTCATGGGCAAGAAGTCGCAGGAGGGTGCTGCCAAGCTCGCGGCCGCCAAGCAGCAGGCCGAGCAGGCCGGCACCGTCTTCAAGGCACCGCCCATGGTGAACGGTTCCGCGCTCACCGGCATGACCGAGGCGATAGCCGGCGGCGCCGACAAGACCAAGCTCGCCGCGAACGGCACCACGCCCCAGGCCTGGCAGGCCGCGGCCACCGCCAAGTTCGAGGGCTACGCCGAGATCGAGAAGGACCTGCTCGCCAAGGCCGTCAACGACTCCGTCGCGGTCTCCGACGAGGCCCGCAACGACGCCATCTGGACCGGCGCCGCCGTGGTCGTGGCCCTGCTCGCGGCCTTCATCCTGGCCGGCATGATGGCCCGCTCGATGAGCCGCTCGATGCGCCGCCTGCGCTCCGCCGCCTTCGACGTCGCCGAGCAGCGCCTGCCGATGCTCGTCGACCAGCTCTCGCGCACCGACCCGGGCAAGGTCGACACCCGTGTCGCGCCGATCCCGATCAACTCCCAGGACGAGATCGGCGAGGTCGCCCGCGCCTTCGACCAGGTCCACCGGGAAGCGGTCCGGCTCGCCGCCGAGCAGGCGCTCCTGCGAGGGAACGTCAACGCGATCTTCACGAACCTCTCCATGCGCAACCAGTCCCTGATCGAGGGCCAGCTGACCCTCATCACGGACCTGGAGAACAACGAGGCCGACCCGGACCAGCTGGAGAACCTCTTCCGCCTGGACCACCTGGCCACCCGTATGCGCCGCAACGGCGAGAACCTCCTCATCCTCGCGGGTGAGGAACCGGGCCGCCGCTGGGACCAGCCGGTCCCCCTCGTGGACGTCCTGCGCGCCGCCTCCTCCGAGGTGGAGCAGTACGAGCGCATCGAGCTCTCGGGCGTCTCCGAGGCCGAGATCCACGGCCAGGCCGTGACCGACCTCGTGCACCTGCTCGCCGAGCTCCTGGAGAACGCCACCACGTTCTCCTCCCCGCAGACCAAGGTCCGCGTCAACGCCACGCGTCTGCCCGACGGGCGCGTCATGGTCGAGATCCACGACAAGGGCATCGGCCTCACCGCCGAGGACTTCGCGGACATCAACCACAAGCTGGCCAACCCGCCGACCGTGGACGCCGCGATCTCCCAGCGCATGGGTCTGTTCGTGGTCGGCCGGCTGGCGGACCGCCACAGCATCCGGGTCCAGCTGCGCCCCTCGGGCGAGGCCGCCGGCACCACGTCGCTGGTCATGCTGCCCGACGCGATCACCCATGGTGGTGGTGGCGAGGGGATCCCGGACGACGACTTCACGGTGTCCTCGATGATCCCGCAGCAGCACGCGCAGCAGGCCGTCCCGATGCGTACGGCCGCCGAGCTCGGCTTCGACGACTCCAGATACGAAGCCAGAGGGATCGACGGCCAGGGCGGCGACGCCCCCGGGCTCAACCCGGTCGGCCGCTCCCTGGCCCAGCAGGAGCGCAGAGCCGCGCTCGAGGCCCAGGTCTACGGGCAGGAGCAGGCCGAGTACTCCGAGCAGGAGTATGCGGAACCACAGCCGGAGCACGGGTACCAGCAGTACCAGGAGTACGAGCAGCAGCCCGAGCAGGGTTACGACACCTCGTACGACTCCCGGCAGGCCCACGGGGCCCAGCAGGGCTACGAGGCGTACCCGCAGCAGGACTACGCCTATCCGGAAGCCGGCTACCAAGATCGGCAGCAGGGCGCCCAGGCGTACGACGGCGGCTACGGATCCCAGTCCCAGCAGGCAGAGTGGCCCGAGCAGAACACCTACTCGGGCGGCTACCAGCAGGGATACGGGACCGAATCGGAACCCCAGGCCGCTCCCGAACCCGCCCCGGAGCGCGTAGGCTTCGACCGTCCGGGCGCCGCTGCCGACACCGGCCACCAAGTGACCGGAGCGGGCCTGCCGCGCCGCGGCAGCCAGCAGCAGGGGCAGCCGGCACGGAAGGAAGCGGAGTCCACCGGATCCCTCTTCGCGCAGCGGCCGCAGCGACAGCAGCAGCCCGCCGCCGCGGAGCGGGACGAGGAAGGCGGCAACGACTGGCGCTCGAACAACGACGAGCGCTGGCAGCAGGCCTCAAAACTCCGTGAGCCGAAGGCGGGCGGGGTCACCCCGTCCGGTCTCCCTCGGCGCGTGCCCAAGGCCAACCTGGTCGAGGGTGCGGCGGAGACGACCCCGCAGGGCGGCCCCCAGGTCTCCCGCGCACCGGAGGACGTCCGCGGCAGGTTGAGCAACCTGCGGCGCGGTGTCCAGCAGGGACGCAGCGCGGGTTCTGAGCAGTCAAGTAACAGCTATGACCAGGAGCGTTAGTGTGAGCCCGATGAGCCAGGCGGCACAGAACCTGAACTGGTTGATCACCAACTTCGTGGACAACACCCCCGGGGTGTCCCACACGGTGGTGGTCTCCGCCGACGGCCTTCTTCTGGCGATGTCCGACGGATTCCCGCGCGACCGCGCCGATCAGCTGGCGGCCGTGGCCTCCGGTCTGACGTCGCTGACCGCAGGAGCCTCCCGCATCTTCGAGGGTGGCGCCGTCAACCAGACCGTCGTCGAGATGGACCGGGGATTCCTCTTCCTCATGTCCGTCTCGGACGGATCTTCGCTCGCGGTGCTCGCGCACCCCGAGTGCGACATCGGCCTCGTGGGCTACGAGATGGCCCTCCTTGTGGACCGAGCAGGCAGTGTCCTCACTCCGGAACTGCGCTCGGAGCTGCAGGGAAGTCTTCTCAACTAGCAAACAGGCAGTGCGTTTCGCGTCATCGCACCATAGGGTGCGGTGGCGCGGTTCCACAGGGAGTACTGCGTTCTTGGAGTCGGAGGAGGAAACGTGACAACACCCGGAGGTCATCCTTATGGCGGCGCGCAGCAGCCGCAGGGTGGGCAGCACGACCAGAACCGCTTCAACTTCCCCTCCGCTCCCAGCCGGCCCGTGCCGGAGCACAACCCCTACCAGCAGCCGTACGGCCAGCCCCAGCAGGTCCAGCCGCCTCACCGGCCTTCGCAGCCGCCCCACCGGGCTGCGCAGCCGCAGGCCCCCAAGGCCCACAACCCGCTGGTGCGTCCGTACGCAATGACCGGCGGCCGTACCCGGCCGCGCTACCAGCTCGCCATCGAGGCGCTGGTCAGTACCACGGCCGATCCCGCGCGGCTGCAAGGGCAGTTGCCCGAGCACCAGCGCATCTGCCGCCTGTGCCAGGAGATCAAATCCGTCGCGGAGATCTCGGCACTTCTCTCCATTCCTCTTGGTGTCGCCCGCATCCTCGTCGCCGACCTGGCGGAGGCGGGCCTTGTCGCCATTCACCAGCCCGGCGGCGACGAGTCTGCCGGTGGCCAGCCAGATGTGACACTGCTCGAAAGGGTGCTCAGTGGACTTCGCAAGCTCTAACGGCGGAGCGGCTCGCTCCACCACCTCCGCGAAGATCGTGGTGGCGGGCGGCTTCGGCGTGGGCAAGACCACGTTCGTCGGCGCGGTCTCCGAGATCAACCCGCTGCGCACCGAAGCCGTGATGACCTCCGCGTCCGCCGGCATCGACGATCTGACCCACACCGGGGACAAGACGACCACCACGGTCGCCATGGACTTCGGCCGCATCACCCTGGACCAGGACCTGATCCTGTACCTCTTCGGTACCCCCGGTCAGGACCGGTTCTGGTTCATGTGGGACGACCTCGTCCGCGGCGCCATCGGCGCCGTCGTACTCGTCGACACCCGCCGCCTCGCCGACTGCTTCCCCGCCGTCGACTACTTCGAGAACAGCGGCCTGCCGTTCGTGATCGCCCTCAACGGCTTCGACGGGCACCAGCCCTACACTCCGGAGGAAGTCCGCGAGGCCCTGCAGATCGGCCCGGACGCCCCGATCATCACCACCGACGCCCGCCACCGAGCGGACGCCAAGAGCGCGCTCATCACGCTCGTGGAGCACGCCCTGATGGCCCGCCTGCGCTAGGCGCCACGGCCCACGCGAAAGGCCCCCGCACTCCTCGGAGTGCGGGGGCCTTTCCGTCGGGCGCCCACGGCCGCGCACGACGAAGCCCCGTACGTACGGGCAGTCGTACGTACGGGGCTTCGTGAGGCTCTGCGGGGACTAGCCCTGCCAGCTGTGCGGGGCGCGGAAGCCGGGGGTGCGCTCCAGGCGCCGCCAGCGGGCCTGGGAGCCGATGCGGTGCACCGGGCGGGCCTCCGGGGTGGCCGCGGCGCGGGCCAGCAGGATCGCGGTGATCGCGGCCAGCTCCTCGGGGGCGGCGTTGCCCTTCTCGACGCGCAGCAGGGTGTCGGCGGTCTTGCTCATGGGTGGCAGGTCTCCTTCGCTGTTACTGCGGCGGGTTGCCGTGCTTGCGGGACGGCAGGTCGGCGTGCTTGCTGCGGAGCATCGCCAGGGCGCTGATCAGGGTTTCGCGGGTCTCGGCCGGGTCGATGACGTCGTCGACGAGACCGCGTTCGGCGGCGTAGTACGGGTGCATGAGCTCGGCCTTGTACTCCTTGACCATGCGCGCGCGCATCGCCTCGGGGTCTTCGGCCTCCGCGATCTGCTTGCGGAAGATGACGTTGGCGGCGCCCTCGGCGCCCATGACCGCGATCTCGTTCGTCGGCCAGGCGTACGTGATGTCCGCGCCGATGGACTGGGAGTCCATGACGATGTACGCGCCGCCGTAGGCCTTGCGCAGGATCAGCGAGATCCGCGGGACCGTGGCGTTGCAGTACGCGTACAGGAGCTTCGCGCCGTGGCGGATGATGCCGCCGTGCTCCTGGTCGACGCCCGGCAGGAAGCCGGGGACGTCCAGCAGCGTGATGATCGGGATGTTGAAGGCGTCGCACATCTGGACGAAGCGCGCGGCCTTCTCGGAGGCCTCGATGTCGAGGACGCCCGCGAGGTGGCCGGGCTGGTTGGCGACGATGCCGACGACCTGGCCGTCGAGCCGCGCCAGGGCGCAGATGATGTTGCGGGCCCAGCGCTCGTGGATCTCCAGGACGTCGCCTTCGTCGACGAGCTCCTCGATCACCTTGAGCATGTCGTACGGGCGGTTGCCGTCCGCCGGGACGAGGTCCAGCAGGACGTCCGAGCGCCGGTCGGCGGGGTCGGAGGTCTCGTGGACCGGCGGGTTCTCCCGGTTGTTGGAGGGCAGCATCGAGATGAGGTAGCGCACCTCGGAGATGCAGGTCTCCTCGTCGTCGTACGCGAAGTGCGCGACGCCGGAGGTCTCGGCGTGCACGTCCGCGCCGCCGAGGCCGTTCTGGGAGATCTCCTCACCGGTGACGGCGCGGACGACGTCGGGGCCGGTGATGAACATCTGCGAGGTCTCGCGGACCATGAACACGAAGTCGGTCAGGGCCGGCGAGTACGCGGCGCCGCCGGCGCACGGGCCCAGCATGACCGAGATCTGCGGGATGACACCCGAGGCCTTGGTGTTGCGCTGGAAGATGCCGCCGTAGCCGGCGAGCGCGGAGACGCCCTCCTGGATGCGGGCGCCGGCGCCGTCGTTCAGGGAGACCAGCGGGGCTCCGGCCGCGATGGCCATGTCCATGATCTTGTGGATCTTCGTGGCGTGGGCCTCGCCCAGGGCGCCGCCGAAGATGCGGAAGTCGTGCGCGTAGACGAAGACCGTGCGGCCCTCGACCGTGCCCCAGCCGGTGATGACACCGTCGGTGTACGGCTTCTTGCCCTCGAGGCCGAAGCCGGTCGCCCGGTGGCGGCGCAGCTGTTCGACCTCCTTGAAGGAACCCTCGTCGAGCAGCAGCGCGATGCGCTCGCGCGCGGTCAGCTTGCCCTTGGCGTGCTGCGCCTCGGTCGCCCGGTCACTGGGTCCACGCCGCGCCTGCTCGCGCAGGGAGTGCAGCTCGGCCACGCGCCCGCGGGCGTCCGTCGGCTCGCTCGGAGTCTGGTCCACAACGGTCATGTATCGACCTTACGAAGCGGTCGAAGAAAAACCTCCGTTGGTTCCACACAGTCTCGGGTGTGTTCCGCTGTCCGGCCCGGACAGAACCGCCACGTGATGCGCGGACACCACCAGGCAGGGCCGCCCTCCTTTGTGGAGTGTCCACAAAAGGGCGCGACACGCCCCCGGAATGTTGAAATTTGAACGGAATAGGTCTAGCGTCGTTCTCGTTGAAAGTTCAACCAACACCCGAGCAGGGCATCCCCCAAGGAGCACATCATGGGTCTCTTCACCCGCCGCAGCCAGGACACCACCACCGCCGTCGCCACCCTCGAGGTGGACCCGGCCCTGGCCGCCCTCACCGGCGACTACGTCATCGACGCCGCCCACAGCAGCATCGGCTTCACCGTCCGCCACGCGATGGTGACCAACGTCCGCGGCAGCTTCACCGACTACGCCGGCACCCTGCAGCTCGACGGCAGCGACCCGGCCCGCTCCGCCGCCTCCCTCGAGGTGAAGGTCGCCTCCGTGGACACCGGCATCGCCGACCGCGACGGCCACCTGCGCAGCGGGGACTTCTTCGACACGGAGGCCTTCCCGCTGATGACCTTCCGCTCCACCGAGGCGGCCCAGCTCGGCGGCGACAAGTACCGCATCACCGGCGAGCTGACGATCAAGGACGTGACCCGCCCGCTCTCCATCGACCTGGAGTTCAACGGCTCGGCCACCGACGTCTACGGCAACGAGCGCGTCGGCTTCGAGGGCGCCACCGAGATCCTGCGCTCCGACTGGGGCCTGACCTGGAACGCCGCGCTGGAGGCCGGCGGCGTCATGGTCAGCGACAAGGTGAAGCTGACCTTCGACATCTCGGCCATCAAGCAGGCCTGACCCGCCTGACGCCGCCGGGGCCGGGGGCGGTTCTAGAAGCCGCCCCCACCGTCGAAGCCGCCGCCGCCGTCGAACCCACCGCCGCCGCCGAAGTCCCCTCCCCCGAAGTCGGAGGAGTCGAAGTCGGCGCCGGAGTAGTCCCCGCCGTCGTAGCCGCCCATGTCGGAGGCGTAGGCGGGGCTCGACATCATCGAGCCGAGCAGCGTGCCCACGAGCAGGCCGGGCAGGATGCCGCCGCCGAAGTATCCGCCCGCCCAGGGGCCGTACGCCGGGCCTGCGTCGTAGTACGGGCGCGGCCCGTACTCGGTGTCGACCGTGCGGACCATCGGGTCCTTGCCCTCGCGCAGGCGGACGGCGTCCGCCGCGCACACGGGGACGGTACGCGCCGCCCCGCCGGCCGGCGCCCAGCCGGCATCCTCCGTACTCGGCCCGTGCCGCGGGTCGAAGAAGCAGGGCGAACGGCGCTCGGGCAGCGGCCTGCCCTGACGGCGGGCGTCGAGGCTCGCCAGCGCGAACCGGCCGTCCTCCAAAGCTTGGGTGACTCCCCTGACCTCGTCGGGGTGCTGGACCGAGGCCATGATGTCCTTGGCCTTCTCGTACGAGTCGAGGCCCTTTTCGTAGTCCGCCCGCATGGCGTCGTCCGCGCCGGGCTCACCGGGGTGGAAGTCCAGTCGGTCGAGCTCCTCGCCGAACGCGGTGATGTCCTCGTCGACGACCACGCGCAGCTTCTCGATGGCCTCGCGCTCGGCCTCTTCCTTCTTCTTGCGGTTGCGGCGCACCAGCGCGTACGCACCGCCGCCGCCGATCGCGGCCACCGCGCCGAGCGTGATCAGCCCGCCGACCGGGACCCCGCCACCGCTGCCGGAGTCGCCCCAGGAGGCCGGGGCGCCGCCCTTGGCCTGGGCCAGGGCCTGGTCCACGAAGTTGTTCAGCTGCGTGCCCGCGTCCACGGGCCCGCCGGCCTTCACGGCGTCGGTCAGGTTGCGGACGGCGTTGGTGGGCATGACCGCCCGGTCGGCGCCCGCGTTGAAGCCGTCGCCGAGCCGGATCGCGTAGAGCCCGGTGATGCCGGTCTCGGCCCGAACCGTACGCAGCACGCTGTCGGCGGGGAACTCCGCGGTGGCCGGCAGCACGGCGACGAACACCGGCTTCCCGGCGTCCTTGATCTTCTTCGCCAGTGCGTCCGCCTGGGCCTTCGGCAGCTGCGCCTCGGCGCGGGGGTCCACGTAGACCGGGCCCTGCTTGAGGGCCTCCGCCACGGCAGCGGGCCCGGTGGCCGCCGATGCCTGCGGGGCGGCCACGAGGGCGGTCGCGGACAGGGCCAGCAGCAGACCGGCCAGCAGCCGACCGGAACGTACGGGTATCAGCCTGGTCCTCATGTCCCCGACGCTACCGGAACCGCCACTTTCCTGTGTGAGCAGGACATAAACCCCACCTCCCCCGCCACGAGGGCGGGGGGTGGGGTGCGCGCGGCCCGGCTACTCGGCGGGTTCCACGCCGGCGTGGAGGAGGCCGTAGGTGATGGCGTCCTCGAGGGCCTGCCAGGACGCGGCGATCACGTTCGGCGCGACGCCCACCGTGGACCACTCGCGGCTGCCGTCCGTCGTGGCGATCAGGACGCGGGTCGTGGACTCCGTACCGTGCTTGCCCTCCAGGATGCGGACCTTGTAGTCGACCAGCTCGAACTTGGCCAGTTGGGGGTAGAAGCGCTCGAGGGCCACCCGCAGCGCCCGGTCCAGGGCGTTGACCGGGCCGATGCCCTCTGCCGTGGCGACGATCCGCTCGCCCTTGGCCCACAGCTTCACCGTGGCCTCGTTGGCGTGGGTGCCGTCGGGACGGTCCTCGACGATCGCGCGCCAGGACTCCGTACGGAAGTACTTGCGGGCCCGGCCCTCGACCTCCGCGCGCAGCAGCAGCTCGAAGGAGGCGTCGGCGGCCTCGTACGTGTAGCCCGCGAGCTCCCGCTCCTTGACGCGCTCGACGACCCGGGAGACCAGCGCGCGGTCCCCGCCGAGGTCGACGCCGAGCTCCTTGCCCTTGAGCTCGATGGAGGCGCGCCCGGCCATGTCGGAGACCAGCATCCGCATGGTGTTGCCGACCCGCTCGGGGTCGATGTGCTGGTACAGGTCCGGGTCGACCTTGATGGCCGAGGCGTGCAGGCCCGCCTTGTGCGCGAAGGCCGAGACGCCGACGTACGGCTGGTGCGTGGACGGGGTCAGGTTCACGACCTCGGCGATGGCGTGCGAGATGCGGGTCATCTCGGCGAGCGCGCCGACGGGCAGCACCTGGCGCCCGTACTTGATCTCCAGCGCGGCGACGACGGGGAAGAGGTTGGCGTTGCCGACCCGCTCGCCGTAGCCGTTCGCGGTGCACTGCACGTGCGTGGCGCCGGCGTCGACGGCGGCCAGGGTGTTGGCGACGGCGCAACCGGTGTCGTCCTGGGCGTGGATGCCCAGGCGGGCTCCGGTGTCGGCGAGTACGGTCGCGACGGTCGCCGTCACCTGCGCGGGCAGCATGCCGCCGTTGGTGTCGCAGAGGATGACGACGTCGGCGCCGGCCTCGTGGGCGGTGCGCACGACCGACTTCGCGTACTCGGCGTTGGCCCGGTAGCCGTCGAAGAAGTGCTCGCAGTCGACGAAGACGCGGCGGCCCTGGGCGACCAGGTGGGAGACCGTGTCCCGGACCATCTCCAGGTTCTCGTCCAGCGTGGTGCGCAGGGCCAGTTCGACGTGCCGGTCATGGGACTTGGCGACGAGGGTGATCACCGGGGCGCCCGACTCGAGCAGGGCCCGCACCTGCGGGTCCTCGGCGGCCGAGCCGCCCGCCCGCCGGGTCGCGCCGAAGGCGACCAGCTGGGCGTGCTTGAAGTCGATCTCGGCCCGGGCGCGGGCGAAGAACTCGGTGTCGCGGGGGTTGGCGCCCGGCCAGCCACCCTCGATGAAGCCCACTCCGAAGTCGTCCAGGTGCCGTGCGATCGTCAGCTTGTCGGCGACGGTGAGGTTGATGCCCTCACGCTGGGCGCCGTCGCGCAGGGTGGTGTCGAAGACGTGGAAGCTGTCCCTGTCGTCGGCGGGGTCTTGCGCCGGCGCTGTCGCCTCTGTCGTCGTCATGCTGATCTGACTCCCGTCGGATGAGTGGTTCCGGATACCCGCCCCGGGGCAGGCCGCCGCCACTGCCCCCATCATCCCGCGCAGTGCGTTCCCGGCAGGAATGGAGCCGGGAAACGAAAAGACCTCTCGCGGGTGCGAGAGGTCTGCGCGCGGGTCTGAGGCACGATGGCCGCTTCCGCGAAGGTTTTCCACGGTTCAGCGGCCACTGCGGACCGGCGCGCTGCTGTCCATAATCATGAGCTGAGCAGGCACATCCGCAGTGTGTCATACCGTCTCACCGCAAGAGCGGCGCGTCTCACGATACGAGAGCCTCGTCAAGGAATTCCGAGACGTGGGCCAGGATGTCCGCCCGCCCTATCCCGGGCAGGCCGACGGCGACCTGGATGCTGAACCCGTCGAGCAGGGCCCGCAGCCGGGCGCCGAACCGGTCGGGGTCCACGGGCCGGAACTCCCCGCGCGAGACGCCCTCGGCGAGCAGGGCCACCAGGTCCCGGTGCCAGGCGCCCTCGATGGCGGCCTGGCGTTCGCGTTCCTGCTGGCCCGCGTTCTGCGAGCGGTTCCAGACCTCCAGCCACAGGGTCCAGTGCGGGTCCCGGGCCCCCTCGGGCACGTACAGGTCCACGTACGCATGCAGGCGCTCGCGCGCCGGGCCGCGGCGGGACAGCAGGGCCCGCCGCTTCGCGCCGAGGGCCGCCTCGCTCCACTCCAGCGTCTGCAGCAGGAGCTCGTCCTTGCTGCCGAAGTAGTAGAGGAGGTGGCCGCTGCTCATGCCGACCTGGCGGCCCAGCCCGGCCATGGTCAGGCCCTCCAGGCCGCGCTCGGCGATCGTGGCCATGGCGGCGACGAGTACGTCCTCGCGCGGCGGCGCGTTCTTCCGCACCGCGCGCACTCCACCCGCCGCCATGGCCCACTCCTTGTCGTTCCGCCTCGGGTCAGACCTTCGGCTGCTGCTGGGTGATGCAGTGGATACCGCCACCCCCGGCGAAAATCGTACGTGCGTCAACCAGGGTCACGGTCCGCTCGGGGAACAGGCCGCGGAAGATCTCGGCGGCCTCCTCGTCGCGCGGGTCGTCGAAGGAGCACAGCACGACGCCGCCGTTGCACAGGTAGTGGTTGATGTAGGAGTAGTCCACCCACTCCCCGTCCTCCTCCAGCACTGTCGGCGCCGGGATCTCCACGACCTCCAGCTGCCGGCCCTGCGCATCGGTGGACGCGCGCAGGATGGCGGCGATGGTCTTGCAGCGCTCGTGGTCCGGGTGGGCCGGATCGGGCTGGGTGTGGACCATCACCACGCCGGGGCGGGCGAAGGCGGCCACGATGTCGACGTGGCCCTGCGTGCCGTAGGTGCCGTAGTCGCCGGCCAGGCCGTACGGGAGCCAGATCGCCTTGGTGGTGCCGAGGTGGGCGTGGATCTCCTCCTCGACCTGCTGGCGGGTCCAGTCGGGGTTGCGCCCGGCGCCCAGCTGCACGGTGTCGGTGAGGAGCACGGTGCCCTCGCCGTCGACGTGGATGGCGCCGCCCTCGTTGACCAGCGGGGTGCTGTACGTACGGGTCCCGGCGAGGTCGGAGACGTACCGGGCGATCTTGGAGTCGTGCTCCCAGCGGGCCCACTCCTGGGCGCCCCAGCCGTTGAAGGTCCAGTCCACGGCGGCCAGCTCGCCGGCCCCGTTGGTGACGAACGTCGGGCCGATGTCGCGCATCCAGGCGTCGTCGAGTTCGCGCTCCACCAGCTGGACGTCGTCGCCCACGATCGCTCCCGCACTCTCCGCGTCACCGGGCGAGACGACCAGGGTCACGGGCTCGTACGCGCGGACCGCGCGGGCGACGGCGCCCCAGGCCGCGCGGGCCTCGGCGAGCTCCTGCTCGTTGGTGAAGGTCGGATTGGGGCCGGGCCAGGCCATCCAGGTGCGCTCGTGGGGCGTCCACTCGGCGGGCATCCGGAATCCGTGGGCGGCGGGCTTTGCAGTCATGGCAGGGTCCTTACGGGCTTACAGCTGTGCCGGTTTACAAGAAGTACAGGCGGTTGAGGGAGACCGAGTCGGCCGCTTCGGAGCGCAGCGGGTCGCCGTCGAGGGTGACGAGCCCGCTGCGCGCGTCCACATCGACCGCGCCCACCCGGGAGTTGAGGAGGAGGTTGCCCGGGCCGATGCCGCGGGTGCCGCGGACGGCGACCCGGCGGCGCCGGGTCGGCATCTCGTCGCTGCCCAGGGCGGCTGCGGCAGCCGAGACGAAGGCGACGGAGATGTCGGCGGCGGTGGCTCCGTACGAACCGAACTGCGGGCCGAGGACCAGCGGTTCGCAGGTGTCGGTGGCCGCGTTGGGGTCGCCGGTGACCCCGTACGCGGGGAAGCCGGACTTGAGGACCAGCTGCGGCTTGGCGCCGAAGAACTGGGGGCGCCACAGCACGATGTCGGCGAGCTTGCCGACCTCGATGGAGCCGATCTCGTGGGCCAGGCCGTGGGCGATGGCGGGGTTGATGGTCAGCTTGGCCATGTAGCGCAGGACGCGGGCGTTGTCGTCGCCCTCGCCGTCGCCTTCGAGGGGGCCGAGCTCGCCCTTCATCTTGGCGGCCATGGCGAAGGTGCGGCGGATGGTCTCGCCGGCGCGGCCCATGCCCTGGGCGTCGGAGGAGGTGATGCCGATCGCGCCCAGGTCGTGCAGCACGTCCTCGGCGCCCATGGTGCCCGCGCGGATCCGATCGCGGGCCATGGCGGCGTCGCCGGGGAGGTCCGGCTTGAGGTCGTGGACGGAGACGATCATGCCGTAGTGCTCGGCGACCGCGTCCCGGCCGAAGGGCAGGGTGGGGTTGGTGGAGGAGCCGATGACGTTCGGCACGCCGGCCATCTTGAGGACGTTGGGGACGTGTCCGCCGCCGCAGCCCTCGATGTGGAAGGCGTGGATGGTGCGGCCGTCCAGGACGCGCAGGGTGTCCTCGACGGAGAGGCACTCGTTGAGGCCGTCGCTGTGCAGGGCGACCTGTACGTCGTGCTCCTCGGCCACCCGCAGGGCGGTGTCCAGGGCGCGGGTGTGCGCGCCCATGTCCTCGTGGACCTTGAACCCGGAAGCACCGCCCTCGGCCAGCGCCTCGACCAGCGGAGCCGCGTCCGAGGACGAACCGCGGGCGAGGAAGCCGATGTTGACGGGCCAGGCGTCGAAGGCGTTGAACGCGTGCTTGAGGGCCCACGGCGAGTTGACGCCGACGCCCCAGACCGGGCCGAACTCCTGGCCGATGATCGTGGTGACGCCCGCGGCGAGCGAGGCCTCCATGACACGCGGGGACAGCAGGTGGACGTGGGTGTCGACGGCGCCTGCGGTGGCGATCAGGCCCTCGCCGGAGACGATGCTCGTGCCCGTGCCGACGACGACGTCCACCCCGTCGAGGGTGTCGGGGTTGCCGGCCCGGCCGATCGCGTGGATGCGGCCCTCGCGGATGCCGATGGAGACCTTGCGGATGCCGAGGACCGCGTCGATGACCAGGACGTTGCTGATCACGACGTCGCAGGTCTCGCGGACGGCTGCGGCCTTCAGGTGCAGTCCGTCGCGGGCGGTCTTGCCGAAGCCGGCCAGGAACTCGTCGCCCGGCTTCTGGGCGTCGTGCTCGACCCGGACGGTGAGCCCGGAGTCGCCGAGCCGGACCCGGTCCCCGGCGCGGGGGCCGAAGACGGAGGCGTACTCGTGGGGGTCGATGTGCCGGCTGCCCGGCGCACAGTGGTCGCTGTGCCTGGTCTGCTTGCTCACGCCTGCTCTCCGTCCGCCGTGCCGTCCGCCGTGCCGTCAGCCGCTTCCTCCGCCGTGCCGCTGATCCCCGTCCCCAGGTAGCCGCAGGCGGCGGCGCGGCGCAGGGCCTCGTCCTTGGCGCCGGGGGCGTCCAGGGGGCCGTCGACCAGACCGGCGAAGCCGATCGCGATGCGGGCGCCGCCGATGGGGACGAGGCCGACCTCGGCCTCGCCGTGCGGGTCGAACCGTACGGACGAGCCCGCGGGCACGCACAGCCGCATGCCGTAGGCCGCGGCGCGGTCGAATTCGAGGCGGGGGTTGGCCTCGAAGAAGTGGAAGTGGGACGTGACGCTCACCGGCACGGAGGCCGTGTTGCGCACGTGCACGTGCAGCGCCGGCTCCGGCTGGGGGGCGCCGGGGCCCGGTACGACCGCTCCCGGGGCGTCCTCGCCGAGCGGCACCGCGCCCCGGATCGGGGACGAGACCACCGCGAGGCGGGACCCGTCGTCGAAGACGGCCTCCACGTGCACCTCGGTGACCACGTCGGCCACGCCGGGCAGCACGTCGTCCGGGCCCAGCACGCTGCGGGCCTCCTCGATGGCCTCCGCCAGCCGCTTGCCGTCGCGCGCGGCCTCGCAGACCGTGTCCGCGATCAGCGCGGTGGCCTCGGGGACGTTGAGCTTGAGCCCGCGGGCCCGCCGGGCCCTGGCCAGTTCCGCCGCGCTGCGCAGCAGCAGCCGGTCGCGCTCCGTAGGGGTCAGCCGCACGCCGATCCACCACCTTTTGAGTCGATGGGTTAGAGCATCACTCTAACTCTTCATTTCTCGTCAATGAAGCATTGACCTGAGACCTGGGCTTAGGTCACATTGAGTGTCGCTCAAACAAATGCGAACCACCCCCCGCCCTGCCAAGGGAGTCCCCCCATGCCCATCGAACAGCGCGGAGTCGACACCATCCCCGAGGGGGAGCGGACGAGCGGTCCCCGTGACCTGATCTCGATCCTGCTCGGCTCCAACCTCTGCCTCGGTGTGATCGTGTTCGGCTGGCTGCCCCCGTCCTTCGGACTGGGCCTGTGGCCCTCGGTCACCGCCATCGTGACCGGCACGCTGGTCGGCATCGCCTTCACCGCGCCGCTGGCGCTGGTGTCCCTGCGCACGGCGACCAACCTCTCCACCTCGAGCGGCGCCCAGTTCGGCGTCCGCGGCCGGCTCGTCGGCTCGGTCGTCGGCCTGCTGCTCGCCCTCGGCTACACGGCGCTCACCCTGTGGATCGGCGGCGACGTGATGGCGGGCACGCTGTCCCGGCTCGTCGGCCTGCCCGACACGGGTGCCACACGGGCCGTGATGTACGGCGTGCTGGCCGCCTGCACCGTCGTCGGGGCCGTCTTCGGCTACCGGCTGCTGCTGCGCATGAGCAAGGTCCTGTCCATCGGCATGGTGGTCCTGCTCGCCGTCGGCATCTACGCCTACGCCCCCGACTTCACCACCGCCGCGCCGCCGGAGACCACGTACCTGCTCGGCTCCTTCTGGCCGACCTGGCTGCTCGCCGCCGTCGCCGCCGGACTCAGCGGGCCCGTCGCCTTCATCACCCTGCTCGGCGACTACACCCGCTACATCTCCCCCCGCAGGCACGGCTCCCGCAAGGTGTTCTGGGCCACCTGCCTCGGCCTGCTCATCGGCCTGCTGATCCCGCAGCTGTTCGGCACCTACACCGCGCTCGCGGCCAAGGCCGGCGCCGACTACGCCGGGCCCCTCGTCGAGGCCGCGCCGTTCTGGTACCTGCTCCCGCTGCTCGCCGCCGCGGCGGCCGGCTCGGTGGGCAACGCCGGCCTGATGCTCTACTCCATGGGCCTCGACCTCGACGCCATCGTGCCCAGGGCGACCCGGGCCAAGGCCACGCTGGTCGCGGCGGGCGTCGCCACCGGGTTCGTCTTCATCGGCTCCTTCGAGTGGGACGTGCAGTCCGCGATGACCTCGTTCGTCCTGCTGCTGACCGCGATCGGCACCCCGTGGGCCGTGATCACCCTGATCGGTTACGTCCGCTGCCGCGGGCAGTACGACGCCGATGCCCTCCAGGTCTTCAACCGCCGCTCGGTGGGCGGGATCTACTGGTACCGGGCCGGCTGGAACGTCGCCGCGACGGTCTCCTGGGCCGTCGGCGCCGGAGTCGGCCTGCTCGCCGTGACCACCCCCTTCTACGAGGGCCCGCTGCTCGCCCTGACCGGCGGCGTCGACTGCTCCTTCGTCCTCTCCGGCCTGGCCGGCGGGCTGGTGTACACGGCCCTGACCGCCCGCCGCTCCCCCGCCGCGGCCGAGACCGCGGACCCGGCCGCACCGGCCGACAGGCTCGCGGTCGCCGCCGACTGACGGCGGACGCCGGGACCGGTGCACCGCGCGGGCCCCGGGGGGGCGGCCCCCCCGGGACAGGGGGGGGGGGGGGGGGGGGGCAGGCCGGGGGGGCTGGGGGAAAGATGGGTCGTTAGGGGGCTGGTGGGGTGTGGCTGTCTGCGGGCTTCCG
>NZ_JBVIGX010000001.1:404969-484525 GCF_055570595.1 Streptomyces sp. NPDC031132 | reverse complement strand
CCCTACCCCCCCCCCCCCCCCCCGCCCCCCCCCCCCCCCCCCCCCCTCCTCCTCCCCCCCCCCCCCCCCCCCCCCCCCCCCCGCGGCCGTCGCCGTCGCCGTCGCCGTCGCGCGCTAACGGCAGTTCTGCGAGGTCGTCGCCTGGGTGGCCGCGGTGTCCAGCGCCTGGACCTGCGGCTGGAGCTGGGTGATCGCGTCCTTGCCCGTGGTGTCGCCCGGCAGGTCCTCGTAGGCCTTCTTGAGGTTCTCCGCGGCCGTCGTGACGGCGTCCTTCTCGGCCGACTTCAGTGCCGAGGTGCTCTCCTTGACCTTCTTCCAGTCCTCCTGGACGGCGTCGTACGCCGACTTCAACTGGTCCTTGGTCGCCGTGGCCGGATTCAACGCCTTGAGCGCGGCGTTGTCCGACTTCAACTGGACCAGGTTGGTGCACAGCGCGGCGCTGGCCGACGAGGCTGCCTCCTGCGGCGTCGAGTCGTCGTCGCTGGAGCATGCCGAGGCGCCGAGTACCGCGACCGTGCACAGCAGGCCGGAGGCAACGAACCGCTTCATGGGGATCCGCCTTCCCGCCGGCCGGGGCGGCCGACGTACGAGAGATTCACGCCGCTGGGGCGTACCGTGCCGCCCGGAGCCGGTGTCCGGCGCCGCTATGGACAGGCGCGATCAACGTCGCACGCCGGTGGATCCACCGCATCTCCGAACGGACCGGACCCGTGCGGTCCCGCGCAGCGGCGGGCGGGCCCGCGACACCCGAGGGCACGGGCCCGGGGCGGCCCCCGCGCCCTCGGCAGGCGGACGGCGCGCAACGGTGCCGGCGTACCCCCGTTCGGGTGGCACGGACGGGTGCGGCGGCCTGCCCGCACCGCCCGGCGGACCGGGTCCCGTACGCACGACGAGGCCCCGGCCTCCCCGGCCGGGACCTCGTCGTGGCGGGTGCGCTGCCGGACTAGCCCAGCGGGTGCATCCAGCCGTGGGTGTCGGCGGTGTGGCCGGTCTGGAGGTCCAGCAGCGCCTTGCGGAGCTTCATGGTGACCTCGCCGGGCTGTCCGTCGCCCTGGGTCCAGTTGGCGCGCTCGGACTTGACCGAGCCGACCGGGGTGATGACGGCGGCGGTGCCGCAGGCGAACACCTCGGTCAGGGTGCCGTTCTCGTTGTCGCGCTTCCAGTCCTCGGTGGAGATACGTCCCTCCTCGGCGGTGTAGCCGAGGTCGCGGGCGATGGTGAGGAGGGAGTCGCGGGTGATGCCCGGCAGGAGCGAGCCGGTCAGCTCCGGGGTGACGATGCGGTCGCCGTACACGAAGTACAGGTTCATGCCGCCCATCTCCTCGATCCAGCGGTGCTCGACGGCGTCGAGCCAGACCACCTGGTCGCAGCCGTGCTCGGCGGCCTGGGCCTGCGCCACGAGGGAAGCCGCGTAGTTGCCGCCGGTCTTGGCCGCGCCCGTACCGCCCTTGACGGCGCGGACGTACTCCTCGGAGAGCCAGACGGAGACGGGCTGGACGCCGCCGGGGAAGTACGCGCCGGCGGGCGAGGCGATGACCATGAAGAGGAACTCGTTGGCCGGGCGGACGCCGAGGCCGACCTCGGACGCGAACATGAACGGCCGCAGGTACAGCGAGGCCTCGCCGGAGGAGGGCACCCAGGCGGAGTCCTGCTTGATCAGCGCGTCGCAGGCATCGATGAAGAGCTCGGCGGGCAGCTCCGGCATCGCCATGCGGCGGGCGGAGGCCTGGAAGCGCTCGGCGTTGGCCTGCGGGCGGAAGCTGGCGACGGTGCCGTCGGGCTGGCGGTAGGCCTTGAGCCCCTCGAAGATCGTCTGCGCGTAGTGCAGGGTCATGTTCGCCGGGTCCATCGACAGCGGCGCGTACGGGACCAGTTCGGCGTCGTGCCAGCCGCGGCCCTCCGTCCACTTGATCGTCACCATGTGGTCGGTGAAGTGGCGGCCGAAGCCGGGGCTGGCCAGGATCGCCTCGCGCTCCGCATCGGACAGCGGGTTCGAGGAGGGCTTGAGCTCGATCGTGGGCGTCGTCATGAGTGCTTGTCCTTCACCGGTTGTGTATGGCGGACCGCGCTCACGGCGTACTAGGACGTCCGAGCTTCCCCGCATTCCGCGGTCTCGCGTTCGATTATCGCGCGCGAGGTGCCTTCGGAGAAGCGGGGTGAATGCGGCCCAGGGGAGATGGTGGCACCCGGGGCCGCACAGGAAAAGCCGCCGGGTGCGTCGTGCGCGCGACCCGGCGGCTTCCTGAGGTGGAGCTGCCGGGTCAGCCGGCTACTCGGGCGGCGAGCGCGTCGCCGATCTGGTCGGTGGTGCGGAAGGTCCCGTCGCGCTCCGCGAGGTCGGCGGTGACCGCGTCCTCGATGCGGACGGCCTGGGCCTCGTGGCCGAGGTGGCGCAGCAGCAGGGCGACGGACAGGATCGTCGCGGTCGGGTCGGCCTTGCCGGTGCCCGCGATGTCCGGGGCCGAGCCGTGGACGGGCTCGAACATGGACGGGAAGGCGCCGGTCGGGTTGATGTTCCCGGAGGCGGCCAGGCCGATCCCGCCGGTCACGGCGGCGGCCAGGTCGGTGAGGATGTCACCGAAGAGGTTGTCCGTGACGATGACGTCGAAGCGCTCGGGCTGCGTGACGAAGAAGATCGTCGCGGCGTCGACGTGCAGGTAGTCGGTGGTGACCTCGGGGTACTCCTGGCCGACCTTGTCGAAGATGTTCTTCCACATGTGGCCCGCGTACACGAGGACGTTGTTCTTGTGGACCAGCGTCAGCTTCTTGCGCGGGCGGGAGTTGGCCCGCTCGTACGCATCGCGCACGACGCGCTCGACGCCGTACGCGGTGTTGATGCTGACCTCGGTGGCCACCTCGGCGGGGGTGCCGGTGCGCAGGCTGCCGCCGTTGCCGGTGTACGGGCCTTCGGTGCCCTCGCGGACCACGACGAAGTCGATCTCCGGACGGCCGGCGAGCGGGGTGGCCGTGTTGGGGAAGAGCTTCGAGGGGCGCAGGTTGATGAAGTGGTCGAACGCGAAGCGGAGTTTGAGCAGCAGGCCGCGCTCCAGGACGCCCGAGGGGACCGACGGGTCGCCGATGGCGCCCAGCAGGATCGCGTCGTGGTGCTTGAGCGCCTCGAGCTCGTCGTCCGGGAGGGTCTCACCGGTGCGGTGCCAGCGCGTGGCGCCGAGGTCGTACTGCTTGGTCTCCAGCTTCACATCCTGGGGCAGGACCGCGGTAAGGACCTTGAGGCCCTGAGCCACGACTTCCTGGCCGATGCCATCACCGGGGATCACTGCGAGATTGATGCTGGTCGACATGTCGGAACCGTACTCCCTGTCCCAGCCCTCAGACATCTTGAGTCCACCATGTGGACGCAAGACGTCTGAGGCGCCGGGCCTCGCTCAGTGGCCGGTCGAGCCGCCGTTGTCACGGCGGTCGAGGGCGCGCTGGAGGGCGGCGGCGGCGTTCTTGCGGTCGGCGTCGGCCGTGGAGGAGTGGCGGACGCGGCGGGATGCGGTGGATGCGGTCATGGTGATCGACTCCTTGAGATCACGGCGTGGCGAAGCCACGGATGAGGGGTTCCTTCAAGGCGCCGGAAGAGGCGGGGAGCTGTGCGCCGCAGGGGTTGCCTGCCAGGGGCGCGCGCTCTCGACCGCCATTCGCCGGATCGGCGAGACGTTCGGCTTCTACAAAGCTAGGGCAGGTCCCGCTGTATGTCTCCGCAATTACTCGGACTTCCTACTATCTGAGACGGGCAACCGCCCGGAGGGCCGCCTCCCGGGCATCCGATTCAGCGCTTCTCGGAGCGAAGTTCCCTGATCAGAGCCCTTACGCCGAGGGTGGCGGCGGATTCCGGCGTGGTGACGTATCCCACGCGTCTCACCGGCCCCGAAGGGCCCAGTCCGGTGATGTCCACGGCGTCCGTGGCCTCGCGGAGCGAGAGCTCTGGCAGGATCGCCATGCCGAGTCCGCGCCCGACCATGGTCAGCACCATCCCGTCGTCCTCGGCCTTGACGGTGGCCCGCGGGATCCAGTCCTGCGCCCGCCACCAGTCGCGGGTGTACGAGCCGCAGTTCTCGTCCCAGTCCAGCAGGGGCAGCGTCTTCGGGTCGGGGTGCCCGGCCGGGTGGACCAAGGCGTACGCCTCTTCCCGGAGCACCCCGGTCAGCAGGCCCGCGGCGCCGCCCTCCGGTACGCCGCCCTCCGGTGCGGGACCCGCCCCGTTCAGCGTGGCGATGCCGAGGTCGGCGCGGCCGGCGGCCACCTCGCCCGCCGTGCCGGCGCCGAGCTCGCGCACCACCCGGACCTCGGGGCGGATGCCGGGGTGGCGGGCCGTGAGCCGCTCCAGGGCCGGGGGCAGCAGGTGCAGGGCCGCGCTGCGGAACGCCGCGATGCGCAGCACCCCCTCCACCGCGTCCTGGTCCGCTGCGTCCCGGCCGGCGCCGCGCGCCTCCGCGCCGAGGACCTCGTACAGCCGCAGGATCCGGCGGGCGAGGCCGACGGCCCGCTCTCCCGCCGGGGTGGGCGAGGCTCCGGTGCGCCCGCGTTCGAAGAGCACCGCGCCGACCTTGGCCTCGCTGCCGCGTACGGAGTGCGAGACGGCGGACTGGGTGAGGCCGAGCCGCGCGGCCGCGGCGGAGAAGCCGCCGGTCTCGGCGACGGCGACCAGGACCCGGAGTTCGTGCGGAGCGAGCTCGGCCACGGCGGCCCTCACCTCGTTCTATGAGCGGTGTTCATGGATGTGCGGCTTCCATGAACGCAACCCTCTGCCCGGGCCGGTGATTCCTTCCTAACGTCCTCGCCATGACCACGAACCACACCGGCCACACCGTCCACCTGATCGCCCGTCCCACCGGCATCCCCTCCCCGACGGACTTCGCGTACGTCGAGACCCCGGTCCCCTCCCCCGCCGCGGGCACCGCCCTGGTGCAGAACCTCCTGCTCTCGGTGGACCCGTACCACCGCGGGCTGATGGACGGCGGCGAGGGCGGCTTCGAGCTGAACACCCCGCTGGAGGGCCGCGCGGTGGGCCGGGTGCTCGCCTCCCACGACCCGGGGCTGCGCGAGGGCGACCTGGTCTTCCACCGCGAGGGCTGGCGTACGCACGCCCTCGTCACGCTCGGCGTGGCCGGCACCCGGAAGCTGCGCGGCCACGAGGGCGTCCCGCTGGAGGCGTACCTGAGCATCCTCGGCGGCACCGGCTTGACCGCGTACGCCGCACTGACCCGGACGGCGGCGCTGCGCGAGGGCGAGGACCTCTTCGTCTCCGCCGCCGCGGGCGGGGTCGGCACCGCGACCGGCCGCATCGCGCGGCTGCTGGGCGCCCGCCGGATCATCGGCAGCGCGGGCTCGGCGGCGAAGGTCCGCCACCTCACCGACGTGCTCGGCTTCGACGCGGCCTTCGACTACCACGACGGGCCGGTCGGCGAGCAGCTCGCGAAGGCCGCCCCCGACGGCATCGACGTGTACGTGGACAACGTGGGCGGGGACCACCTGGCGGGCGCGATCGACGTGCTGCGCGAGTACGGGCGGGTCGCCTGGGTCGGCGGGATCTCGATGTACAACGGGGACCGCTCGCCGGCCGCGCCCCGCAACCTCTTCGAGGTCGTCCACAAGTCGCTGCGCCTGGAAGGCGTATTGGTTCGAAATCACACCAATCTGCAGGACGAGCTGGAGGACTTCCTGGTCCCGCACCTGCAGAGCGGCAGCGTCGGCACGGACACCACTGTTGTACAGGGAATCGATCACACGGTGGACGCCTTCCTGGGCATGCTCCGCGGGGACAATCTGGGCAAGATGCTCGTCCGTCTCGAGGGCTGAATCCAGCCAACCGGATGTTCACCGACTTCTTACCGCACGGATGTAGACCTTTGGCGCGGCGCCCGTCACTCTTTCCGTCAATGTGCCACCGGGGCACTTGAGTTGGAGGCGAGTAGCCAGTGACACCGATCAGCCGCAGAGGTTTCGTGGGAATCGGCGCCGGGCTGATGGCCGGTGCCGCGCTGCCGGCGATCGCGCCGACGTCGGCGTCCGCGGCCGCCGCGAGCGGCACGATCACCGACGTGAAGCACGTGGTGATCCTGATGCAGGAGAACCGCAGCTTCGACCACTACTTCGGCAGGCTGAAGGGTGTCCGCGGCTTCGGTGACCGCGCCGCCGGCAACATCCCGGGCGGCTGGGGCATGTTCAACCAGCCCAACTGGGGCGGCCGCCAGTACCCGTGGAAGCTCAGCGCCACCCCGCCGGCGGGCGGGGTCGACGGCGAGACCCTGGCCCAGTGCAACGGCGACCTCCCGCACAGCTGGACCTCGCAGCACGCCGCCTGGAACAAGGGCCGCATGGACAACTGGGTCTTGGGCGTGGGCAACACCCGCACGCTCGGCTACCTGGACCGCGGCGACATACCGTTCCACTACGGGCTCGCCGACCACTACACGGTCTGCGACGCGTACTTCTGCTCCACGCTGAGCGCGACCGGCCCGAACCGCACCTTCCTGTGGAGCGGCAAGGTCGACGCGGGCAGCAAGGACGGCGGCGACGAGTCCGGGCTGACCTGGGAGACGTACGCGGAGGCCCTGCAGCGGGCCGGCATGAGCTGGAAGGTCTACCAGAACGCCCAGGACAACTACGGCGACAACGGGCTGGCCTACTTCAAGAAGTTCACGGACGCGGCGCCCGGCAACCCGCTGTGGGACCGCGGCATGGGCTCCGTCCCGAAGGTCACCGGCTCCACCCCGGACGACATCGCGGCCGCCATCCGCGCGGACGTCGTCGCCGGCACGCTGCCCCAGGTCTCCTGGGTCGTCGCGAGCGAGGCCTTCTCGGAGCACCCGTACGCCCCGCCCGGCGACGGCGCGCACTTCGTGGACCTCGTCTACCGGGCGCTGGCCGCGAATCCGGAGGTCTTCGACTCCACCGTCCTGTTCCTGAACTACGACGAGAACGACGGCTTCTTCGACCACGTCCCGCCGCCGGTCGCCCCGCCCGGCACCCCGGGCGAGTACATCGACGGCACCCCGATCGGCCTCGGCTTCCGCGTGCCGATGCTGGTCATGTCCCCGTGGACGCGCGGCGGCTGGGTGAGCTCGGAGGTCTTCGACCACACCTCGGTGCTGCGCTTCATGGAGACCTGGACGGCGGCCCTCGGCACCCCGGCGACCTGCCCGAACATCAGCGCCTGGCGCCGCAAGGTGGTGGGCGACCTGACGGGCGTCTTCGACTTCGCGCACCCGGTGTACGGGGTGCCGTCAGGGCTGCCCTCGACCGCGAAAGTCATCGGCCAGTCGACCTGCGGCCCGCTGCCCAACCCGGCGCCGCAGGACAACGCGCTCCCGGCGCAGGAGGCCGGAACCCGCCCCGCGCGGGCCCTTCCGTACCAGGTGAACGGCAATCTGGACCGCTTCGAGTTCGGCGCGGCCGGCAAGATCCTGGCCTGGTTCTCGATGACCAACCAGGGCGCGCAGGCGAAGCGGCCGGCGCACTTCTCGATCCACCCGCACCAGTACCGGGACACGGCGGCCTGGCAGTACACGGTCGACCCGGGTGCGACGTCGACGGACTACTTCAACATCGGGCTCGGCAGCGGCTCCGGCAAGTACGACATCTCGATGTACGGGCCGAACCGGTTCCTGCGCCGGTTCATCGGCGACGCGTCGAAGGCGGGCAAGGCGATCGAGGTGGCGGCCCGCTTCGCGGTGGAGCCGGGCACCGGCAAGACGGCGGTCTACTTCAAGATGACGAACACGTCGTCCGCGCCGGTCACCTTCACGATCCGCTCGAACGCCTACCGCTCGGACGGCCCGTGGACGTACACCGTCCCGGCGAACTCCTCGCGGGAGGACTACTTCAACGCGGTCGCCTACCACGACGGCTGGTACGACTTCACGATCCTCGCGGACAACGACGGCACCTGGTCGCGCCGCTACACGGGCCACATCGAGACGGGCACGCCCAGCATTTCGGGCTGACGGCGTCTCGGGCCCACGGCATCTCAGGCCGACGGCATCTCGGGCCGACGGCCTACAGCACGTCCCCGTCACGCCAGTCGAAGTCGAGCCGCCCGGCGGGATCCCCCCACACCCCGCCGGGCGGGAGCCACACGTACGTCGACCCCTCCTCCTCGGCGAGCCGCACCGGCCCGGCGGGTGACAGCGCCCCGATCTGCCCGCCCCACACGGCCCACCCCCGCCCCGCGTACAGCCGAGCCCCGTCGTCGGAGGCCGACAGGGCCCCGAGTACGTAGGCCCGCTCGACGACGCCCTCGAGCGCGGCCATCACCTTCCCGCCGAGACCGCGCCGGCGCCGGTCCGCCCGTACGGCCACGGCCTCGACGTATCCGGCCCGCAGGGCCCGACCCCGGTGCAGCACGCGCCGCTGCACCACGCTCCCGTGCGCGACGAGCTCCCCGCCCTCGCGCACGAGCACGTGCATGCCACCGAGCGCGTGCTCGAAGTCGTCGTCGCCGAAGTCCCCGCCGAAAGCCCGGTCGAGCAGCTCCCGCAGCTCGCGGAGCTCGCCGTCCCCGAGCTGGGAGGTGTGCCTCAGCAGGATGTCCATACGGCGACGCTATCAACGGCCGTGGGAAAGGCCGGAAATACGTGAGGGCGACCGAAACGGGCCCTGGCCCCGGCCCGGCCCCCGCGGGAAGAATCGGTCCATGTCGCACGAGACCGAGCAGTGGACCCCGACCCACGGTGAGCCGTATCGCCCCGTCGCCTACCGGCCCGAACGGATGCCGAGCGCGGAATCGCTCGTGCGGGCAACGGAGTTGCGGAGGCGGATGGACGAACGGCGCACCGTCCGCCGCTTCTCCCCCGACCCCGTCCCGCAGCAGGTCGTGCGCGACGCGATCGCCTGCGCGGCGACCGCGCCCTCCGGGGCCCACCAGCAGCCGTGGACCTTCGTCCTGGTCAAGGACCCGGCCGTGCGGCGGCAGATCCGCGACGCCGCCGAGCAGGAGGAGCTGATCTCCTACGACGGCCGCCTCGGCGACGAATGGCTCGCCGCCCTGCGCCCCCTCGGCACGGACGCGGTCAAGACCCACCTCACCGACGCCCCCGCACTGATCGTCGTCTTCCAGCAGCGCCACTGGCTCGGCCCGGACGGCACGAAGCGCAAGCACTACTACGTGGACGAGTCGGTCGGCATCGCGGTCGGCATGCTCCTGACCGCCCTCCACCTCAGCGGCCTCGCGGCCCTGATCCACACCCCGAGCCCGATGCGCTTCCTCTCCCACGTCCTGCGCCGCCCGGAGAACGAGAAGGCCTTCGCGGTCATCCCGGTCGGCTACCCCGCGGACGACTGCGAGGTCCCGGACCTGACCCGCAAATCCCTGACCCAGGTCCTGGTCGAGGTCTAGCCCTTACCCGCCGACGGGCAGACCCCACGCCGGCCTTCCGCCACATCGGCGTACGCGACAACCGACCCCAGGCTGACAAGACTTACCCGAAGTTCTACGCGGCCTCGTGGATGCGGGTCAGCAACGCCATCAGGGTGCTGCGCTCCTCCGCGGTCAGCGGGGACAGGAATGCGGCGTTCGCCGTTGCGGCCAGGGTCGCGCAGCGGGTGAGGGTGGCGTCGCCCGCCGGGGTGAGGGTGACCGCGTTCTTGCGGCGGTCCGCCGGGTTCGGGGCGCGCAAGACGAGGCCGGCGGCTTCCAGGTGGTTGAGGAGGCCGACCAGGTCCTTGGGGTCGATGCCGAGCCGGCGGCCGAGGTCGGCCTGGGCCACCGGGCCGTACTCGGCGGTCGCCGCCAGCACCGCGTGGTGCGCGAGCTTCAGCCCCTCCGCGGCCAGCGCCTCGGCGACCAGGCTCCGGCCGCGCGCCGCGACCCGGCCGACGAGCCAGCTCGGCAGGGACTGGATGTGTGCGAGGGCCGACGTCATGAGCCCAGCCTAGCAATTCGTTGGGACTCCCCACGATCCCCCGATCTCCTATACCGTTGGGACTCCCAACGAATCCACCGGTCCGGGAGGTCCTGTGCTCCGCATCCGCCACGCAGTCAACGGCGGCCCCGAGGTGTTGTTCGCCGAGGAGGCGGACGTGCCCGTCCCCGGCTCCGGGGAGTTGCTCGTCGCGGTCGAGGCCGTCGGGGTGACGCTGCCCGTCGTGCGCAAGGTGCGGGAGGGCGACGGGGCGATACCGCTCGGCGGGGAGGTCGCGGGGACCGTCGCCGCGCTCGGCGAGGGGGTGACGGGCTTCGCCGTCGGGGACCGGGTCACCGGGCTGTGCTTCGGCCACGGGTACGCCGAGTACGCGCTCCTCGGGGCCCCCTTCGCCTCCGCCGTCCCCGAAGGGGTCGGCTCCGTGGACGCCGTCGCGCTCGTGCGCAGCGGGCTCGTCGCCCGCGGTGCCTGGGAGGCGGGGCAGGTCCGGCCCGGGGAGTCCGTACTGGTCACGGCCGCCGCGAGCGGGGTCGGCAGCCTCGCGCTCCAGCTGGCCCGGGCCGGCGGGGCGGGCCGGCTGGGCGCCGCCGTGTCCGGCCCGGACAAGGCCGGCTTCGTCCGGAGCCTCGGCGCCGACGAGGTCGTGCTGTACGAAGACCCCGCCTCCTGGGGCGAGCCGTACGACGTGGTCCTCGACGGGGTCGGCGGCGAGCTGCTCGGCCCCGCCGTGCGGGCCCTGGCCACGGGCGGGCGGCTGGTGGCGTACGGCTCGGGCGGCGGCGCGGTGGAGGCGTACGAGCTGCTCGTGCGCGGCGCCTCGGTGATCGGCTTCCAGATCCGGGCCGTCGCGCAGGGCCGGCCCGAGGTGTACGAGGGCTGGCGGCGCGAGCTGTGGGAGGCGTACGCGGACGGCTCGCTGCGCCCCGCCGTGCACGGGGAGATCCCGCTGGCCGAGGCGGCCCGCGCGCACCGGCTCATCGAGGAGCGCCGCAACCTCGGCAAGGTGGTCCTGATCCCCTGACCGGGCAAGGGCGCAACTGGAACCGCCCCCGATCCGGACTTGGGGGTACCGGAACGGGGGCGGGGTTCAGCGGGGCAGGATCAGCCCATGTGCGGGTACGCGTAGTCCGTCGGCGCGACCAGGGTCTCCTTGATGGAGCGGGTCGAGGTCCAGCGCATCAGGTTCGATGCGGCGCCGGCCTTGTCGTTCGTACCCGAGGCGCGGCCGCCGCCGAAGGGCTGCTGGCCGACCACGGCGCCGGTCGACTTGTCGTTGATGTAGAAGTTGCCCGCCGCGAAGCGGAGCTTCTCCATCGCGTCCGCGGCCGCGTAGCGGTCGGCGGCGATGATCGAGCCGGTCAGCGCGTACGCCGACACCGACTCCATCTGGGCCAGCATCGCGTCGAACTCGGCGTCCTCGTACACGTGGATCGCCAGGATCGGGCCGAAGTACTCGGTCGTGAAGACCTCGTTCTCCGGGTCGGTGCACGCGATGACGGTCGGGCGGACGAAGTAGCCCTCCGAGTCGTCGTACGTGCCACCGGCGATGATCTCGCAGGTCGGGTCGGCCTTCGCCCGGTCGATCGCAGCCTTGTTCTTCGCGAACGAACGCTCGTCGATGACGGCGCCGATGAAGTTCGTCAGGTCGCGGACGTCACCCATGGTGATGCCGTCGACCTCGGCCGCGAAGGCCTCCTTGAAGCCGTCGTTCCAGATCGAGGCCGGGACGTAGGCGCGCGAGGACGCCGAGCACTTCTGGCCCTGGAACTCGAAGGAGCCGCGGGTCAGGGCGGTCTTCAGGACGGCGCGGTCCGCGGACGGGTGCGCGACGACGAAGTCCTTGCCGCCGGTCTCGCCGACCAGGCGCGGGTAGGACTTGTACTTCTCGATGTTGTTGCCGACCGTCTTCCACAGGTACTGGAAGGTCTTGGTCGAACCCGTGAAGTGGATGCCGGCCAGCTCGGGGTGGTTCAGGGCCACCTCGGACACGGCGATGCCGTCGCCCGTCACCAGGTTGATGACGCCCTTCGGCAGGCCGGCCTCCTCCAGGAGCTCCATCAGGAGGACCGCGGAGTGGGTCTGCGTCGGGGACGGCTTCCAGACGACCACGTTGCCCATCAGGGCGGGGGCGGTCGGCAGGTTGCCGGCGATGGCCGTGAAGTTGAACGGCGTGATCGCGTAGACGAAACCCTCGAGCGGGCGGTGGTCGCTGCGGTTCCACACGCCGGCGGAGTTCGCGACCGGCTGCTCGGCCAGGATCTGGCGGGCGAAGTGGACGTTGAAGCGCCAGAAGTCGACGAGCTCGCACGGGGTGTCGATCTCGGCCTGCTGCGCGGTCTTCGACTGGCCCAGCATGGTGGAGGCGGCCAGCTTCTCGCGCCACGGGCCGGACAGCAGCTCGGCGGCGCGCAGGATGATCGCGGCGCGGTCGTCGAAGGACATCGCGCGCCAGGCCGGGGCGGCGGCCAGGGCGGCGTCGACGGCCTCCTGGGCGTCGGCCTCGGTGGCGTTGGCGAAGGTGCCGAGCACGGACTTGTGGTCGTGCGGCTGGACGACGTCGAAGCGCTCGCCCCCGCCCATGCGCTTGACGCCGTTGATCGTCATCGGCAGGTCGATCGGGTTCTCGGAGAGCAGCTTGAGCTGCGTCTCGAGACGCGCGCGCTCCGGGGTGCCGGGGGCGTACGAGTGGACCGGCTCGTTGACCGGCGCGGGGACCTGGGTCACAGCATCCATGGGACTGGTAACTCCTTGACCTGGTTCTTGGCTAGTTCTTGGTGATCATCGAGCGGAGGAAGAACAGGAGGTTGGCCGGCTTCTCGGCGAGGCGCCGCATGAAGTAGCCGTACCAGTCCGTCCCGTACGCGGTGTAGACGCGCATGCGGTGGCCCTCGGCGGCGAGCCGCAGGTGCTCCTCGCTGCGGATGCCGTACAGCATCTGGAACTCGTACTCGTCCAGCTTGCGCCCCGCCTTGCGGGCGAGCTCCTGGGCGATGGCGATGAGGCGCGGGTCGTGCGACCCGATCATCGGGTAGCCCTCGCCCTCCATCAGCGTCTTCAGGATGCGGACGTACGCCTTGTCGATCTCGGCCTTGTCCTGGTACGCGACCTCGGCGGGCTCCTTGTACGCGCCCTTCACGATCCGGACGCGGCTGCCGGCGGCGGCCAGGCGGCGGGCGTCGGCCTCGGTGCGGAAGAGGTACGCCTGGATCACGCAGCCGGTCTGCGGGAAGTCCCGGCGCAGCTCCTCGTGGATGGCGAACATCGAGTCGAGGGTGGTGTGGTCCTCGGCGTCCAGCGTGACGGTGGTGCCGATGGCCGCGGCGGCCTCGACGACCGGGCGGACGTTGGCGAGCGCGAGCTCGTGGCCGCCCTCCAGCGCCTGGCCGAACATCGACAGCTTGACGGACATCTCGACCGTCTCGCCCAGCTCCAGGGCGGCCAGGTGCTCGATGAGCTCGAGGTAGGCGTCACGCGCGGCGTAGGACTGCTCCACGGTGGTGATGTCCTCGCCCACCACGTCGAGCGTGATCTCGAGGCCCTTCTGCGTGAGGTCCATGACGATCGGGATGACCTGGTCGACCGTCTCACCGGGGATGAACCGGTTCACCACGGGCTTGGTCACCGGGGCGGCAGAGACGATTCGGCGCATCTTGTCGCTGCGCGAAGCGGCGAGGATCGCGGGACCCAGCACGGGGCACCTCCAACAGGTGGCAGAAACAGACGTACGGTCCGCGCGGGGGTGAGCGGGGGCCATGAGGAAAACGCAAGTAAAACCACCGTGAAACCTAAGGATCGCTTTGATCCTCTGCCATCGACAGCTGTCACGCATCCGTGTCCCCGATCTCATACATCTGTCTGAAGACCGGGTTTCCGGGTGGGAGAATGTCCGGGTGAAGGGCGATTACCAGGACCTGGTGGATGAGATCTCGGCGCTTCTCGGCGCTCCGGCGACGCTGGAGAACCGGGACTTCCGCCTCATCGCCTTCGGCGCGCACGACAGCGACGACGATCTCGCGATGGACCCGGTGCGCACCCGCTCGATCCTGACCCGCCAGTCGACGGCGGCCGTACGGGCCTGGTTCGAGGGCTTCGGCATCGCGCGGGCGACCGGGCCGGTACGGATCCCGGCGGCGCCGGACGCGGGGGTCTTCCGGGGGCGGATCTGCCTGCCGGTGCGCTACCGCGGGATCGTGCAGGGCTACGTATGGCTCCTCGACCAGGAGCCGGGCCCCGGGCCGGACGTCCTGGCGGCGGCCATGGAGGTGGCCGAGCGGATCGGGATCCTGCTCGCCGAGGAGGCGAAGGCGGGGGCCGACCTGTCCCGGGAGTTCCGGGCGGTGCTCACGGCCGGCCGGGGCTGGCAGCAGGACATGGCGGTGGCGGCGCTGCGGTTGGCGCTGGGGCCGGGGGCGGACGGGCTGCACGCGGTGGTGTGCGTGACGCCGTGGGGCGGCGAGGCCCCGGCGTCGGTGCCGGGCGCGGCGGCGGTGTGCACGGTCGCCCTGCCGGGGCGGCACGCGCTCGCCGTACTGGTCAGGCTCCGCTCGGCGGAAGTGCTCGTCCCCGCCGTCGGTGTCGCGACGCGGCTGCTGGCGAGTGGCGCGGCGACCGCCGGGATCGCGGAGCCCCGCAGGGAGCTGACGGCGCTGGCCGACGCCTGGGCGGAGGCCTCGGCGGCGGCGCGGGCGGCCGCGGCCCAGCCCCGGTTCGGCCCGGTGGCCCAGTGGTCGGCGATCGGCCCGTACCGGATGCTGGCGGCGCTCGCGGCCGCCGACCACGAGGGCGACCCGGCGACCCGGACCCTGCTCGGCCCCGCGCACCGGGAACTCGCCCGGACCGCCGAGCTGTTCCTCGACTGCGCGGGCCAGGCGGGCCGCGCGGCGGCGGCCCTGGGCATCCACCGCCAGACCCTGTACTACCGGCTCTCCCGGGTGGAGCAGCTGACCGGCCTGGACCTGGGCGAGGGCGAGGACCGCCTGCTGCTCCACATGGCCCTCAAGGCGGCCCGCCTGCACGGCTGATCGCGGGGCGCGAGGTCACCGGACGGAGCCTGCCGGCGCACCCGCCCGAGGGATCCGACCGACCGGCGGGACGCCTGTGGCCGAAGGCCCGACAGCCCGAAGGCCCAGCCGCGGATCGGGCCGCGTCGCCGCCCTCGCCGTCAGCCGCGGGTCAGGCCGCGTCGCCGCCCTCGCCCTTCCTCATCATCTCCGCCGTGCGCCGCATGCCCTCCGTCAACTCCTCGGCGGTGACGGCGCCTTCCGGGTTGAACAGCCATTGCGCCATCACTCCGGTCAGCAGGGCCTCGTACAGCCCGCCGAGCGTCCGCTCGTCCCGCTCGTCGAGGTCTTCCTCGGGGATGCCGGTGATCAACGCGATGAGCCCCCGGCGGCCCTCGCCCTGCGAGGCCGCCAGCATCGCCCGCAGCTCCGGCAGCCGGTCTCGGCTGAGCGCGACCTCCATACTGGCCGCCCACATCGGAGCCGACTCCTCCTGACGGCCGATCACGCCGTCCCATACGGAGCGGAAGCGTTCCAGCGAACCTCCCTCGCCGGTGACCTCCGGCGAGAAGGAGTCGCCCCACTCCTGCGCGAGTTCGACGTAAGCCTGCGTCAGCAGGGCGTCCTTCGAGCCGTAGTGGTAGCCGATCGACGCCAGGTTCGCCCCGGAGGCGTTGACGATGTCGCGCGCGGTCGTCCGCACGAAACCCTTCTCGACCAGGCACTTCTTGGCGCCTTCGAGCAGATCTTCACGGTGTCCCATGCCCTCACCGTATCAAGACAACCGTCATAGACAACAGTTCCATACGCTCGTACTAGACAAGCGTTTATGACGCTTGTACATTGCTGCTCATGACGAACTCCGCAGCACGTCTCGCCGGCCGCCGGGAATGGACCGCCTTCACCGTCCTCCTGCTGCCGCTGCTCCTGGTCTCCATGGACGTCTCCGTCCTCTACTTCGCCATCCCGGCCATCACCCAGGAGCTCGACCCGAGCGCCACCCAGCAGCTCTGGATCTTCGACAGCTACGCCTTCGCCCTCGCGGGGCTGCTCATCACCATGGGTTCGCTCGGTGACCGGATCGGCCGCCGCAAGCTGCTGCTGACGGGGGCGGCCGCCTTCGGGCTCGCCTCGGTCGGCGCCGCCTACGCCACCAGCGCCGAGATGCTGATCGCGGCCCGCGTCCTGCTCGGCATCGGCGGCGCGACCCTGATGCCCTCCACGCTGGCGCTCGTACGCAACCTCTTCCAGGACGCCAGGCAGCGCGGCCAGGCCATCGCCATCTGGTCCGGGGCCATGACCGGCGGCATCGCCCTCGGCTCCGTGCTGAGCGGCGTGATGCTGAACCACTTCTGGTGGGGTTCGGTCTTCCTGATCAACGTGCCCGCGATGCTGCTCCTGCTGATCCTCGTCCCCATGCTGGTCCCCGAGTTCAAGGACCCGGCCCCCGGCCGCTTCGACCTGCTGAGCGTCCCGCTGTCGACGGCCGCCGTGCTCCCGGTCGTGTACGGCCTCAAGGAGATCGCCGCCGAGGGCGTCACACCGCTCTACGCGCTCTCCGTGGCCGTGGGCCTGGCCTTCGGGTTCGTCTTCGTCCGCCGCCAGCGCAGCCGCGACGACGCCATGGTCGCCCGGGCCCTCTTCCGCGGCCGCGGATTCGGCGCGGGGATCGCCCTCAACACCATCGCCGCCTTCGCCATGATGGGCTCGGCCTACTTCACCACCCAGTACCTGCAGTCGGTGCTCGGCATGGGCACGCTGGAAGCCGCCCTGTGGAGCCTCGCCCCCTCGCTCGTCATCGGCGCCGCCGCCCCCGTCAGCGCGGCGCTGGCCCAGAAGACCGACCGGGCGTACGTCATCGCCGGCGGCTTCTTCCTCGCCGCCGCCGGGTTCGCCCTGATCAGCCTGGTCGGCAGTGACTCGCTGTGGCTGCTGCTGACCGGCGCAGGCGTGCTGGCCTCCGGTCTCGTCACCGTGATGTCCCTGGTCTCCGACATGGCCCTCGCCTCGGCCCCTGCCGAGAAGGCCGGTTCGGCCGCCTCCCTGCTGGAGACCGGGTCGGAGTTCGGCGGGGCGCTGGGCATGGCCGTCCTGGGCAGCCTCGGCACCGCCGTCTACCGCTCCGATCTGCCGGGGGCGGAGCCCGCCGTACGGGAGACCCTGGGCGGCGCCGTCGCCACCGCCCACCGGCTCGGCGGTACGGCCGGCGAGCAGGTCCTGGCCCTGGCCCGCGAGGCCTTCGTCCACGGCATGCAGTACGCGGCCTGGGGCGGTGCGGTCCTGCTGCTCGCCGGCGGCGTCCTCGCGGTGGTCCTGACGCGAGGGCTCGGCGCCCCCGCCCCGGCTGCGGCCGGGCAGCCCGCAGAGAAGGCCGCCGAGCAGCCCGCCTAGCAGGCCGCGCCCCTCGCGGGCTGAGCCCCGTACGGCCGGACGGAGCAGCGGCGGAACACGGCGAAGGGCCCAGGGATTCGCCGATGAGCTGGGCCTTCGCCGTGGAGCGGGTGATGGGAATCGAACCCGCGCTCTGAGCTTGGGAATCACCGGGCCGTCACGGAGGGGGTTGGCGCTGACCAGCGCAAACGGCCTCTGGTGATTGATCGCGAGGCGACGCGCTTGACTGCTCTTGACCGCTGGGATCGGCTCTTTCTGGCACGGATGTGGCACGGGCTTCCATCCGCTCTGACGGGTCGCGTCACCGACCCCGCACCCGACAACACCGTCACCCGAATGGCCCAACATGACGTGCCACCCACATGGGTGAAGATCAAGCTGGCTAGTGCCCCAACCGAGGCAATCTGTGAAAGGCGAACCACATGCGCATTCGACGAATCCTCGCCGCGGTCTTCGCCACGGCAACCCTCGCCGGACTCGGCCTCACAGGCGCCGCCACCGCCACCGCCGACAGCGTCACCCCGGCCAGCGTCACCCCGGCCAGCGTCACCCCGGGTGAGTGCACGGACAACGGCGGAACGATCGATCGGTCGACGCCCGTGCTCCCGACCTGCAGGGGCGGTATGTACGACGGGCAGACGGTCGACTAAACCCCACTAGGGCCCGTTGCGAAAGTGGATCGTCGCCCCGCAGCCACGCGTTGCGGGGCGACTTCCTAGCGAGCGTTCTCCCTTGGCTGACGGCTCAACGTACCTGGGAGGCGTGACGATCGCACACGGGCCAGATGAGGTCGGCGGGAGCGGCTTTGGGCTGGAGCTGCCATGGGGCGAGAGATTGGGGCCCGTACGCTGGCCGCGAATCGGGCAGTCTCTAGGGCAGCAGCCTGTCCGGCCACACCCGGGACCACCTCGACGCAGTCGCTGCCGAACTCAACAGCCGCCCACGCAAGACGCTCGGCTGGGAAACCCCAGCCGAGCGCCTGTCTGAACTGCTCGCCACCACACGTCGGTGATCACGTGTTGCAACGACCCCTGGAAAACTCCCCGGGCCCTTCGTCAGTTGCTTGCGCGGCCACCGGCGGCAGCCGCCCGCCACGAGGTTCAGCCGAGGCTGACCGTGCGCGCCGAGACGGCGCCGATCTCGGCGGCGATCTCCGCGAGGACGTTCACCGGGACCTCGGCGTCGACCGTGAGGACGCCGAGTGCCTCGCCGCCCTCCTCGGCGCGGGCGACCTGCATGCCCGCGATGTTCAGGCCGGCCTCGCCGAGGATGCGGCCGACGGTGCCGACCACGCCCGGGCGGTCGGTGTAGCGCAGCACGAGCATCTGCTCGGCGAGCGCCAGGTCCACGTCGTACTCGCCGATGCCGACGATCTTCTGCAGGTGCTTCGGGCCGGCGAGGGTGCCGGAGACCGAGACCTCCTGGCCGTCCGACAGGGTGCCGCGCACGGTCACCACGTTGCGGTGGTCCGGGGACTCCGAGCTGGTGGTCAGGCGCACCTCGACACCGCGCTCCTGCGCGAACAGCGGGGCGTTGACGTAGGAGACCGTCTCGTCGACGACGTCCTCGAAGACACCCTTGAGGGCGGAGAGTTCCAGCACCTTGACGTCGTGCTGGGTGATCTCGCCGCAGACCTCGACGTCGAGGCGGACCGCGACCTCGCCCGCGAGGGCGGTGAAGATGCGGCCGAGCTTCTCGGCGAGCGGCAGGCCCGGACGGACGTCCTCGGCGATGACGCCGCCCTGGACGTTGACCGCGTCCGGCACGAGCTCGCCGGCGAGCGCGAGGCGCACCGACTTGGCGACCGAGATGCCGGCCTTCTCCTGGGCCTCGTCCGTGGACGCGCCGAGGTGCGGGGTGCAGACGACCTGGTCGAGCTCGAAGAGCGGGGAGTCCGTGCAGGGCTCCTTCGCGTACACGTCGAGGCCGGCGCCGGCGACGCGGCCCTCCTTGATGGCCGAGTACAGCGCGGCCTCGTCCACGATCCCGCCGCGCGCGGCGTTGACGATGCGGACGGACGGCTTGACCTTGTGCAGGGCCTCGTCCCCGATGAGACCGAGGGTCTCGGGGGTCTTCGGCAGGTGCACGGTGATGAAGTCGGCGACCTCGAGGAGCTCGTCCAGCGTCAGCATCTTGACGCCCATCTGGGCGGCGCGCGCGGGCTGTACGTAGGGGTCGTACGCGACGATCTTCATGCCGAAGGCCGACATGCGCTGGGCGACCAGGACGCCGATGCGGCCGAGGCCGACGACGCCGAGGGTCTTCTCGCTGAGCTCGACGCCGGTGTACTTGTTCCGCTTCCACTCGCCGTTCTTCAGGGCGGTGTTGGCCTGCGGAATGTTGCGGGCCGTCGCGACGAGCAGGCCGCAGGCGAGCTCGGCGGCGGTCACGATGTTGGAGGTCGGGGCGTTCACGACCATCACGCCGGCCTTGGTGGCCGAGGAGACGTCGACGTTGTCGAGGCCGACACCGGCGCGGGCGACGACCTTCAGCTTCTTGGCGGCGGCGATGGCCTCCGCGTCGACCTTGGTCGCGGAGCGGACGAGGATGGCGTCGACGTCCACGATCGCGGGGAGCAGTTCCGCGCGGTCGGCTCCGTTGACGTGCCGGATCTCGAAGTCCGGGCCGAGCGCGTCCACCGTGGCGGGCGACAGCTCTTCGGCGATGAGTACGACAGGTTTCGAGCTCACGTGGGTCCTCACAAGTCCAGTGCGGACGGCCGTCCCGACGGCCGCAGGCGGTGGAGGGGGTAGCCGCGTGGAAGACGCACGACACTGTGGGCCTGACGCGTTGTGTTGAGCAGTGTAGTGGCGGATCGTTGCCGGAATTCCGCCTGTACGGAAGGATCACCCGTCCGGGGTTGGCCGGGGTGGACAACCCGCACCGGAGAAGGACCGCATTCCGCCGAACCGGTGGTGCACCGCGGGGCCGGGACGGTGCGCCGCCCCGGCCCCCGCGGCTGCGGGATCAGCTCTCGTCGCTGTCGACCCAGCTCATCAGCTTGCGCAGCTTCTTGCCGGTGGTCTCGAGCAGGTGGGCCTCGTCGGCCTTCTTGTACTCGTTGTACTTCGGCAGGCCGGCCTTGTACTCGGCCATCCAGGTGTTGGCGAACTCGCCGCTCTGGATCTCGGCGAGGATCTGCTTCATCTCGGCCTTGGTGGCGTCCGTGATGATGCGGGGGCCGGTGATGTAGTCGCCCCACTCGGCGGTCTCGGAGACCGACCAGCGCATCTTCTCCAGGCCGCCCTCGTACATGAGGTCCACGATGAGCTTCAGCTCGTGCAGGCACTCGAAGTACGCGATCTCCGGCTGGTAGCCGGCCTCGGTCAGGGTCTCGAAACCGGCCTTGACCAGGGCGGAGGCGCCACCGCAGAGGACGGCCTGCTCACCGAACAGGTCGGTCTCGGTCTCCTCGGTGAAGGTGGTCTTGATGACGCCGGCGCGGGTGCCGCCGATGCCGGCCGCGTACGAGAGCGCGAGGGCGAAGGCGCTGCCCGAGAAGTCCTGCTCGACGGCGGCGATGCAGGGCACGCCGCGGCCTTCCTCGTACTGGCGGCGGACCAGGTGGCCCGGGCCCTTCGGGGCGACCAGGGCGACGTCCACGTTGGCCGGGGGCTTGATGAAGCCGTAGCGGACGTTGAAGCCGTGGCCGAAGAAGAGCGCGTCGCCCTCCTCGAGGTGCTCCTTGATGGACTCCTCGTAGATCTCGGCCTGCAGCGGGTCCGGGGTCAGGATCATGATCACGTTGGCCCACGCGGCGGCCTCCGACACGGAGACGACCTTCAGACCCTGCTCCTCGGCCTTGGCCTTGGACTTCGAGCCCTCCTTCAGGCCGACGACGACGTCGACGCCGGAGTCACGCAGCGACAGCGCGTGGGCGTGGCCCTGGCTGCCGTAGCCGATGACCGCGACCTTGCGGCCCTGGATGATGGACAGGTCGGCGTCGTTCTCGTAGAACAGCTCGGCCACTGGGATATCTCCTTGGTGCGCTGGTGTTGCTCCCACCGTACGGCGGGGAACGGGGAGGAAGTTTCCTGGTCTCGCGATGCGAGAGGCAACGCGACGTCAGGGTGTTGCTCAGGCGCTGCGGTCGAGCGCGCGCAGGCTGCGGTCCGTGATGGACCGGCCGCCGCGCCCTATGGCGATCGTGCCGGACTGCACGAGCTCCTTGATGCCGAACGGCTCCAGCATCTTGAGCATCGCGCCGAGCTTGTCGGTACCGCCGGTGGCCTCGATGGTGACGGCCTCCGGGGAGACGTCGACCGTCTTGGCGCGGAACAGCTGGACGATCTCGATGATCTGGGACCGGGTCTCGTTGTCGGCCCGGACCTTCACCAGAACGAGTTCGCGTTCGATGGCGTTGTGCGGCTCCAGCTCGACGATCTTGAGCACGTTGACCAGCTTGTTCAGCTGCTTGGTCACCTGCTCCAGCGGGAGGTCCTCGACGTTCACGACGATGGTGATGCGCGAGATGTCGGGGTGCTCGGTGACGCCGACCGCGAGGGAGTCGATGTTGAACCCGCGGCGGGAGAACAGCGCGGCGATCCGGGCGAGGATGCCGGGCGTGTTCTCGACCAGGACGGAGAGCGTGTGCTTGGACATGTGAGTCGTTCTCTCTCTCAGGCTCTCTCGGCTCAGTCGTCTTCGTTGTCGCCGAAGTCGGGACGGACGCCCCGGGCTGCCATGACCTCGTCGTTGGAGGTGCCGGCGGCGACCATCGGCCACACCATGGCGTCCTCGTGGACGATGAAGTCGATCACGACGGTACGGTCGTTGATCGCGTTGGCCTCGGCGATGACCTTGTCCAGGTCGGCCGGGTCCTCGCAGCGCAGCGCCACGCAGCCCATGGCCTCGGACAGCTTGACGAAGTCCGGGACGCGGGTGCCCTTGCGGGGGGCGGTGGACTCGCCGAGCTGGGAGCCGACGGTGCCGTGGCCCGTCTCGTCCGCGTGCAGGACGGTGTTGGAGTACCGCTGGTTGTAGAACAGGGTCTGCCACTGGCGGACCATGCCCAGCGCACCGTTGTTGATGATCGCGACCTTGATCGGGATGTTGTTCAGCGCGCAGGTGACCAGTTCCTGATTGGTCATCTGGAAGCAGCCGTCACCGTCGATCGCCCAGACCGTGCGGTCCGGCATGCCGACCTTGGCGCCCATCGCGGCCGGGACCGCGTAGCCCATGGTTCCGGCGCCGCCGGAGTTCAGCCAGGTGCGGGGCTCCTCGTAGTTGACGAAGTGCGAGGCCCACATCTGGTGCTGGCCGACGCCGGCCGCGTAGATGGTGTGCTCGGGCGCGAGTTCGCCGATGCGCTGGATGACCTGCTGCGGCGAGAGCATGCCGTCCGCGGGGGTCTCGTAGCCCAGCGGGTAGGTCTCGCGCCAGCGGCTGAGGTCCTTCCACCAAGCGGAGTAGTCCCCGGCGTTGCCCTCGGTGTGCTCGGCCTGGACCGCCTGGATCAGGTCGGCGATGACCTCGCGGGCGTCACCGACGATCGGGACGTCGACCTCGCGGTTCTTACCGATCTCGGCCGGGTCGATGTCCGCGTGGATGACCTTGGCGAACGGGGCGAAGCTGTCCAGCTTGCCGGTGACGCGGTCGTCGAAGCGGGTGCCGAGCGCGATCAGCAGGTCCGACTTCTGCAGGGCGGTGACGGCGGTGACCGCACCGTGCATGCCCGGCATGCCCACG
Organism: Streptomyces sp. NPDC031132; assembly: GCF_055570595.1. Lineage (NCBI taxonomy): Bacteria > Bacillati > Actinomycetota > Actinomycetes > Kitasatosporales > Streptomycetaceae > Streptomyces > Streptomyces sp. NPDC031132. The sequence goes on along the minus strand of NZ_JBVIGX010000001.1, from coordinate 461,577 downwards.
TGCAGCGGGTGGCTGTCGGGGAAGGAGCCCAGCGCCATCAGCGTGGTGGTGACGGGGACGCCGGTCAGCTCGGCCAGGACCTTCAGTTCGGCGGTCGCGCCGGACTTCATGATGCCGCCGCCGACGTACAGGACGGGGCGCTTGGCCTGGCAGATGAGCTTGGCGGCCTCGCGGATCTGCTTGGCGTGCGGCTTGGTGACCGGCCGGTAGCCCGGGAGGTCCTGCGAGGGCGGCCACGTGAAGGTGGTCTTCGCCTGCAGGGCGTCCTTGGCGATGTCGACCAGGACCGGGCCGGGACGGCCGGTGGAGGCGATGTGGAAGGCCTCGGCGATCGTCCGCGGGATGTCCTCGGCCTTGGTGACCAGGAAGTTGTGCTTGGTGATCGGCATCGTGATGCCGACGATGTCCGCCTCCTGGAAGGCGTCGGTGCCGATCGCCTTGGAGGAGACCTGGCCGGTGATCGCGACGAGCGGCACGGAGTCCATGTGCGCGTCGGCGATCGGGGTGACCAGGTTGGTGGCACCCGGGCCGGAGGTGGCCATGCAGACACCCACCTTGCCGGTGGCCTGCGCATAGCCGGTCGCAGCGTGGCCGGCGCCCTGCTCGTGGCGGACCAGGATGTGGCGCACCTTGGTGCTGTCCATCATCGGGTCGTACGCCGGGAGGATGGCCCCGCCCGGGATACCGAAGACGGTGTCGCACCCCACCTCTTCGAGAGAGCGGATGAGGGACTGCGCACCCGTGACGTGCTCAACTGCGGCGGGCTGGTGTCCGCCGGAACGGGGCCGCGGCTGCGGATGGTGGGCCCCGGTGGCCTGCTCGGTCATCGGCATTCTCTTCTCGAGGCTGAGGGTTTTACGAGGATTCGAAGGCGTGCCAGTGCAACAAAAAACCCCTCGTGCCAGGAGGCAAGCGAGGGGAGCGCGTCGGGAGTACGGAGCGGGGACATGCAGGTCCCAGCTTCAGCCGACGCGCTTTCCAAGTACGAGAATTCGGGTGCGCATGGCACTGACCCTCCCTCCGGCGGGAGGGGGATGTCAAGCGGGTGGGACGGGCGTCTCATTATGTGAGCCTCTGCGGATGGCCATCGAGCCCCCGGACGAACCACCGGCCAGGGCGGGCTGGGCTGCCCCGCCCGGTACTGGGAACGTACCGCGCACGAGCGCGCGGCGCAGCCTGTACTCGTCGAGCGGGCCGGAAAAGGCCGCTCCCTGGCCGTGTGTGCAGCCCATCGCGCGCAGTGCCATGACCTGCTCGGGGAGGTCCACCCCGTCGGCCACCGACTGCATGCCCAAATCATTTGCAATGCGCAACAAACCAGCGGTGATCTTGTGGAGTCGGGCGGACTCGACCACCCCCTCGACCAGCCCTCTGTCCAGCTTCAAGATGTCCACGGGGAGCCGGCGCAGGGCGCTGATGGCCGCGTAGCCGCTGCCGAAGCCGTCCAGGGCGATCAGGACCCCGAGCCGGCGCAGGGCCGCCAGGCGCCGCTCCAGCTCGTCGAAGGGGACCCTGGGGTCGCTGTCGGCCAGTTCGATCACCAGGGCCCCGGACGGCAGCCCGTGCCGGTTCAGCAGGGCCTCCACGGAGCCGAGCGGCACGGCTCCCCCGGCTGCCGCCGGTCCCAGGTCCAGCAGCCGCTGCGCGCTCATCCGGACGGCCACCGGTACGTCGTGCCCGATCCGGTGCCGCTCGGCGGCCTGTCCCACGGCCTCCTCCAGCAGCCAGCGCCCCAGCTCGGCGGCCCGGACGGGCGTGCCCCCGGGCAGCCCGCCGCGACCGTCCGGCCCTGCCGCCGCGCCCTCGCTGTACTCGGCCACCCGGAGGAATTCCGCCGGGGTGAACAGGATCCCCTGGGCCGAGCGCCAGCGGGCCTGCGCCGCCACGGCCGTGACCTCGCCGGTCGCCAGCGAGACCACGGGCTGGTGCAGCAGGGCGAAGTCCCCGTCGTGCAGCGCGGTGCGCAGCCGCCCGGCGAGCTCCGCCTTCCGTACGATCTCGGCCTGCATCTGGGGCGCGTAGAGCTCGACCCGGTCCTTGCCGCCCGCCTTGGCGCGGTACATCGCGAGATCCGCATTGCGCATCAGGTCCGAAGGGGTGATGCCGGGGTCGGCGAAGGCCACGCCGATGCTGGCGGCGACCCGGACCTCGCTGCCGGCGATCCGGTACGGCTGGGACAGGGTGGTGCGCAGCCGGTCCGCGATCTCGTGCACCTGGTACTCGCGGGCACTGCGGTCGCGGCTGCCGTCGCCCAGGATCAGCGCCGCGAACTCGTCGCCGCCGAGCCGGGCCGCGGTGTCGCCGGCGCGCACCGAGTCCTGGAGTCGGCGCGCGGCCTCGATGAGCAGCTCGTCCCCGGCCTGGTGGCCGATGGTGTCGTTGACCGCCTTGAAGCCGTCGAGGTCGATGAACAGCACGGCGGTGCTGTGGTCCCCCGCGCGCCGTCCGGTCAGGGCCTGGCGGACCCGGCGGGTGAACAGCGCCCGGTTGGGCAGGTCGGTCAGCGGATCGTGCTCGGCGCTGTGCTGGAGCTGCGCCTGGAGGCGGACCCGCTCGGTGACGTCCCGGCTGTTGAGGATGAGGCCGCCCTGGTGGCGGTTGACCGTCGACTCCACGTTGAGCCATTCGCCGCTGCCCGACTTGAAGCGGCATTCGATGCGGGTGGTCGGCTCCTCGGTGGGCGGTGCGGCGAGAAAGCGGCGCACCTCGTGGACCACCCGGCCCAGGTCGTGCGGGTGGATCAGGGTCGCGAGCTCGGTGCCGACGAGCTCCTCGGCCTCGCGCCCGTAGACCCCGGCCGCCGCGGGGCTGACGTAGCGCAGGGTCCCGGTGGGCGCGGCGATCATGATGACGTCGCTGGAGCCCTGGACCAGGGAGCGGAAGTGGTTCTCCTTCTGGGCCAGTTCCTGCGTCAGCGCGATGTTGTCGATGAGCATGATGCCCTGCCGGATGACGAGGGCGAGCACGACCGTGCAGCCCGTGAAGACGACCACCCGGTCGACCTTCCGGCCGTCGACGACGTTGTACAGGATGCCCAGCGTGCAGACGGCCGCCGCGAGGTACGGCGTGAGGGCGGGCAGCGATCCGGTGATGGGGCGGCTGACCGGGCGGTCGGCGCGCGGGAGCCCCGGCGTCCCCGGCTCCGGGTGGACGCGCCGGGCCCCCCAGGGTGCGTACGCGAGCAGCAGCGAGCCGGCGAACCATCCGGCGTCGAGCAGCTGGCCGGACTGGTATTCGGCGCTCAGCAGCGGCGAGGTGAACAGGGCGTCGCTGAGCACGGTCAGGGCCAGGGCCGCGATGGCGGTGTTGACGGCCGAGCGGTTGACCTCGGAGCGCCGGAAGTGCAGGACCAGCACCATGGAGACGAGCGCGATGTCCAGCAGCGGGTAGGCGAGCGAGAGCGCGGCGCGCGGGACGCTGCCGGGAGCCCCGGTCTGGGCGGTGCGCGCCGCGTGCGCGAGGGCCAGGCTCCAGGAGAGGGTGAGCAGGGAGCCGCCGATGAGCCAGGAGTCGAGCCCGAGGCAGACCCAGCCGGCGCGGGTGACCGGGCGTTTGGCGAGGACGAGCAGGCCCACGATGGCGGGCGGTGCGAAGCAGAGGAAGGCGAAGTCGGCGACCGAGGGCTTCGGAACGGCCTCGCCGAGGACCACCTCGTACCAGCCCCAGACGGCGTTGCCGCAGGCACCCATGAGGGAGGAGAACGCGAAGAGCAGCCAGGCCGGGCGCTCGCGGCTGTCGATCACCCGTGCGTACGTGTAGCAGGAGACGGCGGCGAGTAACGCGGCGGCGCTGAGCCCGAAGTCGCCCATGATCTCGGCGAGTTCCTCGGAGCCCCAGCCGAGGGCGGCACCGACGGCGTACCCGCCGCTGATCACGGCGAGGAGCAGCTGCATCGCCAGGCTCCTGCCACCGCCGCCCGGGACGGGCTGCCTGGTCAGCAGCGCCGCCCCCGGGGCACTCACCGGGCCCCCTCGCCGGCTGGTTCCGGCGCAGCCCAGTCTCGGCCGCGTCGCCTCCGGCGGCTGTGCCGCATCGGATCTTTCGTCCATTGGCCGTACATCGCCCGTCGCCCCCCAAAGTGTCCGATCACTCCCCAGCGCCAGACGAACGCGCTGCAGCCCCTTGTTCCGGACGATACACCACTTTCGTCACTCAGGGACATAGATGGTCTACTCTCCGTTACCACGCGGGGAGTTGTGGCCACTGTGCGCGTCCGGACGGATGCGGAGTGTGCGCACAGCGCGTCACCCGGTGATCAGGACCGTGTTCTCGACGGGCTCCCCGGCGGCGAACCGGTGCAGCTGGCGGGCCACCAGACGCTTGGCCCGTGGCGCGAACGCCGTGCTGCTGCCGCCGACGTGAGGCGTGATCAGGACATTCGGAGCATGCCAGAGCGCGTGGCCGGCGGGCAGCGGTTCCGGGTCGGTGACGTCGAGGGCCGCGCGCAGCCGGCCCGACTCCAGCTCCGCCAGCAGGGCGCCGGTGTCGGCGACGGGGCCGCGCGCCACGTTCACCAGCAGGGCGCCGTCCTGCATCCGGGCGAGGAAGGCGGCGTCGGCCAGGCCCCGCGTCGCGTCGGTCAGCGGCGTGGAGAGGATGACCACGTCGGCCTCGGGGAGCAGCCGGGGCAGGTCGGCGTGCGCGTGCACCGGCCCGCGCGGGGTGGTGCGCGCCGAGCGTGCGACGCGTGTGACCCGCGCGCACTCGAAGGGCGCGAGCCGGTCCTCGATGGCCGCGCCGATCGATCCGTACCCGACGATCAGCACGGACTTGTCGGCGAGGGCGTCGTAGAAGCCGCCGCGCCACTCCTCGCGGTCCTGGCCGCGGACCATGCCGGGGATGCCGCGCAGGGAGGCGAGGGTGAGGGTGAGCGCCAGCTCGGCGGTGCTCGCCTCGTGGACGCCGCGCGCGTTGCACAGCCTTACGCCGGGATGCAGGAGGTCGAGGCCGCCCAGGACGTGGTCGATGCCCGCGGTCAGCGTCTGTACGACCTCGAGGTCCGGCATGCCGGCCAGCGGGCGCAGGGTGACCTCGGCGGACTTCATGTACGGGGTGACGTAGAAGACGCAGGCGGCGGGGTCGGCCGGGAAGGTGTCCTCACCGTCCCAGTGGCGGTAGCTGAAGGCGTCGGGGAGGCCCTCGATCTCCTCGGCGGGGAACGGGAGCCAGACGTCCGCTGTCTTTGCAGTCATGATCACGAGGCTATGCCAAGGCCAAAGGATCCTGATCAAGCCGTTAGTTTGTTTGCCGGACCGGGAGGGGGACGCACGGGTGGAGCGCAGGTCGATCGGGGCGGGGGCGCTGGCGGTGGGCGCCGTCGGGCTCGGGTGCATGCCGATGAGTTGGGCGTACGCGCCCGCGCGGCGCCGCGGCGAGGAGTCGCTGGCCACGGTGCACACCGCGCTGGACCTGGGGGCGAACCTGCTGGACACCGCCGACCTGTACGGGCCGTTCACCAATGAGCTGCTGCTGGGGCGGGTGCTGCGGGAGCGCCGGGCGGAGGCGTTCGTGTCCGCCAAAGTGGGGCTGCGGGCGGGCGAGCAGCACGTGGTGGCGGACGGGCGGCCCGGTTACATGCGGCGGGCCTGCGACGCCTCGCTGCGGCGGCTGCGCACGGACGTCATAGACCTCTACCAGCTGCACCGGGTGGATCCGGACGTCCCCGTGGAGGAGACCTGGGGGGCGATGGCGGAGCTGGTGGCTGCGGGGAAGGTGCGCGCGCTCGGGTTCTGCGCGCTGGGCGCGGGTGCAGGGCCGGGGGCGGGGCGGCGCGGGGACCGGGCGTACCGGGTGACGTTGGGGCACCTGGAGCGGGTCCAGCAGGTGTTCCCGGTGAGCGCGGTGCAGGCGGAGCTGTCGGTGTGGTCCCCGGAGGCGGCGCGGCAGCTGCTGCCGTGGTGTGCGGCGCGCGGGGTGGGGTTCTTGGCGGCGATGCCTCTGGGCAGCGGGTTCCTGACCGGGACGCTCAGGCCGGGCGAGGGCTTCGAGTGGGAGGACGTACGGGCGCGGCATCCACGGTTCACGGCGGAGTCGATGGCGGCGAACCAGGTGCTGGTGGCGGGGCTGCGGCGGGTGGCCCGGCGGCACGGGCCGCAGGTGACGGCGGCGCAGGTGGCGCTGGCGTGGGTGCTGGCGCAGGGGCCGCAGGTGGTGCCGGTGCCGGGGGCCGACCGGGCGCACTGGGCGGCGGAGAACGCGGGGGCGGCGCAGGTGCGGCTGACGGCCGGGGACCTGGCCGAGATCGCGGCCCTGCCGGCGGCGGTGGGAGCCTGGGACTGAGCGAGGGCCCGGGTCCGGGGCCGTGGCCGGTTCCGGGGCCGTGGCCGGCTCCGGGACAACCACTCGATCGGGTGTACGAGTGGTGGAACTTCGGGAACTGCCGCAGCTGTTGAGACAGATGAAAGGCACGATCGCAGGACCGGAGGGGAGCAGGACGATGCGATACGGACAGGCGCACAAGCTGTACGAGGGCCCGCGGCCCCGGACCCGTGGAGTGCTGGCGGCCTTCGCCCTGGCGGGGTGCGGGGCTCTGCTGGCGGCGGGCTGCGCACCGGCGGGCGCCCCCGCCGCCAAGCCGGGCACGTCACCACCCGGCGCGGCACCCGCCGCATCGGGGTCCGGCGCCGCAGGCTCCCCGTCCGGCCCCTCGGAGGCCGCCCCGCCGCCGGCCAAGGGCTCCGTGACGGTGGCGGGCGAGATCGCCAAGGACCTGGAGTCGCCGTGGGGTGTGGCCCCGCTGCCCGGCGGGGACCTGCTGGTCGCCTCGCGGGACAAGGGGACGATCAGCAGGGTCGCGGCGGCCACGGGCAAGGTGACCCCGATCGGCAAGGTGCCCGGGGTGGCCCCGGGCGGGGAGGGCGGGCTGCTGGGGCTCGCACTGTCGCCCGCGTTCGCCTCGGACCGCATGGTGTACGCGTACTTCACGACGGAGTCCGACAACCGCATCGCCCGGATGCGCTACGACGAGCAGAGGGACGCCGGCCAGCAACTGGGCGCACCGGACACGGTGTTCCGGGGCATCCCGAAGGGCCTGGTCCACAACGGCGGCCGGATCGCCTTCGGCCCGGACAAGATGCTCTACGCGGGGACGGGCGAGACCGGTGACACCGGGCTCGCGCAGGACAAGAAGTCGCTGGGCGGCAAGATCCTGCGGATGACGCCGGACGGGCAGCCGGTGCACGGGAATCCGGAGGCCGACTCCGTCGTCTATTCCTACGGGCACCGCAATGTGCAGGGCCTGGCCTGGGACAAGGACAAGCGGCTGTGGGCGGCCGAGTTCGGCCAGAACACCTGGGACGAGCTGAACCTGATCGAGCCCGGCGCGAACTACGGCTGGCCGGAGGCCGAGGGGAAGGCGGGCAAGCCCGGCCTGCGTGATCCGGTGGCCGTGTGGAAGACCGACGAGGCCTCGCCGAGCGGGATCGCCTGGGCCGAGGGCTCGGTGTGGATGGCCGGGCTGAAGGGCGAGCGGCTGTGGCGGATCCCGCTGGCCGGGGCCGCTCCGGTGGCCGAGCCGGAGGCCTTCCTGACGGGGAAGTACGGCCGGCTGCGCACGGTGATCGCTCTCGGCGGGGACAGATTGCTGCTGGTCACGAGCGAGACGGACGGGCGCGGATCGCCGGAGGCGGGCGACGACAGGATCCTGACACTGACGGTGCGGTAACCGACGGCTCCCCGGCGGGGGGCGAAAGGCACGGTGGGCGCGGTGTTCAACATGATCGAGGAGCTGTTCAACCCGGGGCGCAAGCACACGGACGAGGAGAAGAAACGGCTGGAGCTGTCCCGGACCGACGTGAACGACGGCGATCCGGGACGCGGCCCGATAGACCTCGACTCCGGCAAGGTGCTCATACGCCCGGCTGAGAAGCCCCCACAGGAGTGAGCGGCGCGAACAGCCGCAACCGGTGGGCGAGGGCGGCCGCTTCGCCGCGGCCGGCGACGCCCAGCTTGGCCAGGATGTTCGAGACGTGCACGCTGGCCGTCTTCGGGGAGATGAAGAGCTCCTCGGCGATCTGACGGTTGCTGTTGCCCGCCGCGACCAGGCGCAGTACGTCGCGCTCGCGGCTGGTCAGGCCCAGGGCCTCGACGGGGTCGGTGTCCGGTGCGGGCAGGGCCGGGGGTGTGTCGGCTTCGGTGAGCGGGAGCCGGGCGCGCTGGGCGAGCAGGGCCAGGTCCTCGCGGAGTCTGCGGGAGCCGAGCCGGTCCGCGGTGGCGTAGGCCTCGCGGAGCAGGACGGCGGCGGTCTCGCGGCAGCCGCCGGAGGCCAGCAGGGCCTCGGCGAGCCGGTGGCGGGCACGGGCCAGCAGGTACGGGCGCTCCAGCGGGCGGACGGCCTGCTCGACGGCGGTCCAGTCTGCGGCGGTGTCCCGGTCCTCGGCGCGCAGCAGCTCGGCGCGGAAGAACTCGGCGTGGGCGGCCCACACCGGCACGGGGGTGGCCAGGGCGCGGGCGGCGCGGCCGAGCACGTCCAGGGCGGCTTCGCGGCCGGCATCGGCGACCGGGAGGCCCCGGGCGTCCGCCTCGGCGGAGGCGGCGGCGAGCAACAGCGGCCAGGCGTAGCGGTGGTGGCCGAGGGGGAAGCCGTGGGCGACCGCTTCGGCGATCTCCGCGCGGACGTCGGCTATCCGGCCCTCCCCCGCGGCCACGCCGACCGCGAGGCGGTAGAGCGGTATGCGGTGCTGGGGCTGGCTGTCGTGGGTGCCGAAGTGGGCGTGGGCGGCGGCGAGCCGGCCGGTCGCCTCGGTCATTTCGCCGCGCGCCAGGGCCAGGTAGGACAGCCGTGCGGAGGCGGAGCCGCGCGGGGCCGCGCTCTGGCCGACGCTCAGGGCGCGCCGGGCGGCTTCGGCGGCCTCGTCCCAGCGGCCGAGGTTGTACAGGCTCTCCGCCATGTTTCCGCTGAGCCAGGCCTCGGTGTCCAGCAGCCGTGACTTCTTGACGAGTTCGACCCCTTGTTCGGCCACTTCCACGGCTTCGTGGGACCGGCCCCTGCTTTCCAGCTGAGAGGTGAGGTTGATATGCGCACGTCCTGCCAGCATGACGAGCCCCAGTTCCGTGGCCCGCTCCCGGACCGCCTGCATCTCGGCGAGGCCGCGCTCGGCTTCGCCGGAGTCGGTGAGCAGGCAGCCCACGGTGATACGGGCGTTGAGCTCGATCTCCTCGGCCCCGAGCATCCGTGCGTAGGCGACGGCTCGTTCCGCGGCCTCGATGTTGCCCGGTCCGGGGTTGTGGAGCATGCCCCAGCCCGCGGCCCTGACCAGGACCTCGGCGTGCACCTGGGACGGGGGCAGCCCCTTGACGAGCTCCTGGGCCTTGGCGAGCTCCTCCCAGCCGTCGCCGCGGGCCAGGCTGGCGACGAGCCGGGAGCGCTCGGTCCAGAACCAGGCGGCGCGCAGCGGGTCCTGGTCCTCCTCCAGCAGCCGCAGCGCCGTCTTGGTGATCTTCAGGGCGTGTTCGCGCTCGCCGCCGAAGCGGGCGGCGACGGTCGCCTCGGCCAGCAGGTCGAGCCGCTGCAGCGGGGTGGTGGCCGGGTCGCAGCCGCACGGCGGGTACACATCGGTGTAGTCCACCGGGCGCAGCGTCTCGCGCACCTCTTCCGGCGCGCTCTCCCACAGGTCCAGCGCCCGCTCCAGCAGCCGCAGCTGTTCGGAGTACGCGTGCCGGCGGCGGGCGGCGACCGAGGCGGCGAGTACGGCGGGCAGCGCCTTGGCCGGGTCGTTGGCGCAGTACCAGTAGCTGGCCAGCCGGATGACCCGCTCCTCGGCGCGGATCAGCGAGCCGTCGGCCTCCATGGCCTCGGCGTAGCGGCGGTTGACGCGGGCGCGCTCGCCGGGCAGCAGGTCGTCGCTGACGGCCTCGCGGACCAGCGAGTGCCGGAAGCGGTAGCCGTCCCCGTCGGGGGTGGCGAGGAGGATGTTGGCGCCGACGGCGGCGCGCAGGGCCTCGATCAGCTCGTCCTCCGTCAGTCCGGCGACGGCGCGCAGCAGCGGGTACTCCACGGTGGAGCCGCCCTCGGCGACGATGCGCACCACCCGCTGGGCGGCGTCCGGCAGCACCTCGACGCGGACGAGCAGCAGGTCGCGCAGGGACTCGGTGAGTCCGGTGCGGCAGCCGCTCTCCCTGCAGGCGGCGAGTTCCTCGACGAAGAAGGCGTTGCCGTCGGAGCGGTCGAAGACGGAGTCGACGAAGGCCTCGTCGGGCTGCGCGGCGAGGATGCCGGCGAGCTGGCGGCGCACTTCGGCCCGGTTGAAGCGGGGCAGTTCGATGCGCTGGACGGTGCGGAGCCGGTCCAGTTCGGCGAGCAGCGGGCGCAGCGGGTGGCGGCGGTGCACGTCGTCGGCCCGGTAGGTGGCGACGACGACGAGCCGGCCGGCGCCGAGGGTGCGGAAGAGGTAGGAGAGCAGGTGCCGGGTGGAGGTGTCCGCCCAGTGCAGGTCCTCCAGGACGAGGACGACGGTGCGGTCGGCGGCGAGCCGCTCCAGCATCCGGGCCGTCAGTTCGAAGAGCCGGGCGGTGCTCTCCTCGTCGTGCGGGCCGCGGGGGGTGTCGCCGAGTTCGGGAAGGATCCGGGCGAGTTCGTCCTCCTGCCCGGCGGCCGCGGCCGCCAACTCCCCCGGGAGCTGGCGGTGCAGGGTGCGCAGGGCCGTCGAAAACGGGGCGAAGGGAAGGCCCTCCGCCCCGATCTCCACACAGCCTCCGACGGCCACGACCGCACCACGGCGGGCCGCTTCGGAGAGGAACTCCTCGGTGAGGCGGGTCTTTCCGACTCCGGCCTCGCCCCCGATGAGCATCGCCTGCGGCTCCTGGCCGGCGGCGCGCGCCAATGCGTCGGTGAGTACGGCCAGTTCGTCGGCTCGGCCGACGAACACCGGGCTGACAGATCTGGTCTCCACGTCGCCGAGCATCGCACAGGATCCCGACCCGACGGCACTCGTTATCGGTGCGCTCCTCATCACGTGCCGGTCCACGCGTTTCGCGGCGCGGGCTACGCGGCGCGGGTGAAGCGGCTGCGCTGCCCGCTCACCGGCCCTTCGGGTTCCTGGCTGCGAGAAGAGGCGCGGTGCGCCTCCTTGGCCTCCTGGACCCGGCGGTACGCGTCGGCCTCGCGGATGAGGTCGGCGCGGCGGGCGGTGGCGATCTCGTACTCGAACATCTCGTGCTCCCTGGTCTGCATTTCTCGGCACCTCGTTCGGTGTGATCCAAGATTCGCGCCCCAGGTGGTGTCCGCACATCGGGCGCATGCCGCATCTGTACGGGGCGGGGGTCCTTAGGCCTCGGCCGAAGGACCCCGGGGCGGACCGGGAGTGCCTAGGAGGGGGTCCTAGGCGAGCGCGCGGAGGTCCTAGGCGGCCTTCGGGAGGGGAGCCAGGATGTCGAAGTACATGAGGCCGAAGAGCAGGACGCCCAGGGCGCCGAGCGCGACGGCGGCCCAGGAGACGGCGCGGACCCAGGTCGGGAGGGTGCGGCCGGGGGCGCCGAAGGCGGGGCGGGCCAGCACGAAGACGGCGAGGAGGAGGGCGAGGGTGGACAGGACGCCGTTGACGAGGGCGGTCATGTGCCAGGCGTCGCCGTACAGGGCCTGGATCTTCGCCTCGGTGGTGGCGGCGTTGACCGACTCGATCTGGCCCACGAGGGTCTGGCGCTCGGCTATGACGCGCGAGACCCAGCTGCCGCTGAGGGCGACGAGCCCGAGACCGGCCGCGACGACGGCGGAGGCCGCGGCGCCGACGCCGTCGGACGCCTTCTCGGTGTCGTCGAGCTCGCCGTCGAGCGCGTCCTCGAACTCCTCGTCGGAGAGGGCGGGCTCGGTGGCCTCGGCGGCGGGGGCGTCCTTGAGGTCGGCCTTGGCCTCGGCGGCCTCGGCGACCTGGGGCTCGGCGGTGTCCGCGTCGGGAGCGGTCGGGTCGGCGGTCTTCGTGGTGTCCATGCGGGGCACCGTAGGCGGCTTGTCTGAGAGGTTTCTGAGAATGCGCCGACGCGGTCGGGCAGGGCCGGCCGCGGGCCCCGCACCGGGGCCGCGGCGGGTGGTGTCAGGCCGTGGGGGCCGGCGGCCACTCGTGGGCGAGGACGGCCCAGATCTCGGTGTTCTGGCGGACGCCGCGGTACGGGTAGGCCTCGCGCAGGACGCCTTCGCGGGTCATCCCGAGCCGCTCCGCGACGGCGAGGCTCTTCTTGTTGGCGGAGGAGGCGTGCCATTCGGCGCGGTGCATGCCGCGCTCGTGGAAGGCCCAGTCGATCAGGACGCGGCAGGCCTTGGTCACCAGGCCCCGGCCGGCCGCCGTCGGCTCCAGCCAGCAGCCGACCTCGCAGTTGCCCGACCCGGCGTCGAAGGTCCGGAACAGGACCCCGCCGACGAGGGTGCCGCCGACCCGGATGCCGTAGATCCGCCCTCCGTCGGCGGCCGTCTTCTGGCCGTACGTGGAGAGGAAGCCGCGCGCCGAGTCGAGGTCGGTGACGTAGTCGGCCAGGACGATGTGCTCGCCGATGAACTCCCGGCCGCGGTCCATGTGCGCCAGGAACTCCTCGGCGTGCCACACCTCCAGCGGAATCAGCTGGGCGTCGTCGGCGAGGTCTATCGAGAACATGCGGCTTCTTCCTTGGGTCTCATACGGCGGGTTGCCGGATCACCGGGATGCTGTGGCGGGCTCGGCCCCGTCCTCGCTCGTGGCGGGGTCGGCACCGGGGCGCTGCGCGGGAAGTGTCGCATGCGAACGGCGCTCGGGGGGCTCGATGCTGATCTTGGGCAGTCGGCGGTCCAGCCAGGCGGGCAGCCACCAGTTGGCGCCGCCGAGCAGGTGCATCAGCGCCGGGACGAGGAGGGTGCGCAGCACGAAGGCGTCGAGTGCGACGGCCGCGGCGAGCGCGATGCCGAACATCGCGATGATCCGGTCGCCGCTGAGCACGAAGGCCAGGAAGACGGAGATCATGATGACCGCCGCAGAGTTGATCACCCGGCTGGTCTCGGCGAGGCCGACGCGCACGGCCCGCCGGTTGTCGCCCGTCTCCAGCCACTCCTCGTACATCCGGCTGACCAGGAACACCTGGTAGTCCATGGACAGTCCGAAGAGGACGGACACCATGATCACCGGCAGGAAAGGCTCGATCGGGCCGGCGCTGCCCAGGCCCAGCAGCTCGCTGCCCCAGCCCCACTGGAAGATCGCGACGACGACGCCGAAGGAGGAGGCGACGGCCGCGACGTTCATGGCGGCCGCCTTGAGCGGAATGCCGAGGGAGCGGAAGGCCAGCAAGAGCAGGAGGCAGCCGAGGGCGATCACCACCCCGACGAACAGCGGCAGTTTCCCGACGATGACGTCGGCGAAGTCGTCGTAGCCCGCGGTCACACCGCCGACGTGGACGTCCATGGTGTTGCCGTGCCCGGCGCCCGGGATGACGTCCTCGCGCAGCTTCGTGACCAGCTCGCTCGTGGCCCGGGACTGCGGGGCGGAGTCCGGTACGACGGTCACGACGGCCGTGTCCCCGCTCCGGTTGAAGACGGCCGGGCCGGCGGCGGCGACGCCCTCGGTCGTCCGCAGCGCCTCGGCCAGGTGGTCGACGGCGAGCCGGTCCCCGGCGCCCTCGAGGCGGGAGACGACGGTGAGCGGGCCGTTCATTCCTGGCCCGAAACCGTCGGCGAGCAGGTCGTAGGCCTGCCGGGTGGTGGAGCCGGCCGGGTTGTTGCCCTGGTCGGAGGTGCCCAGGTGGAGGGAGAAGGTGGGCAGCGCCAGCACCACCATGACCAGCGCGGCGACGCCGCCGAGCAGCTTGGGGTGCCGTTCCACGAAGGCCGACCAGCGGGCGGCGAACCCGGTGGGCGTCTCGGGCCGCGGACCCTCGGCCGCGAGCCTGCGGCGCTCGCGGCGCGAGAGGGCGCGCATGCCGATGTACGAGAGGAGGGCGGGCAGCAGCGTGACCGAGGCGCCGACCGTCAGCACCACCGTGAGGGAGGCGGCTATCGCGACGCCGTTCAGGAAGTTCAACCGCAGCACCAGCATGCCGAGCAGTGCGATGCAGACGGTGGCCCCGGCGAAGACGACGGCCCGGCCGGTGGTGGCGACGGCCCGCCCGGCCGCCTCCTCGACGGGCAGGCCGCGCATGAGGCCCTTGCGGTGCCGGGTCACGATGAACAGCGCGTAGTCGATGCCCACGCCGAGTCCGACGAGGGTGCCGAGCATCGGGGCGAAGTCGGCGACGGGCATGGCGTGCCCGAGGAGCGTGATGCCGAAGTATGCGGTGCCGACGCTGACCAGGGCGGTCGCGATGGGCAGCAGGCTCGCGGCGAGCGAGCCGAAGGCGAGGAAGAGGACCAGGGCCGCGACGGCCACGCCGATCACCTCGGCGACGTGCGCGGTGGGCGCCTCGGTCAGGGCGATCGCCCGACCGCCGAGCTCGACCTGGAGGCCGTCCGCTTCGGTGGCGGGGTTCTTCGCGGCGTCGACGACGGCCTCGGCCTGTGCCTTGGGTACGGAGTCGGCCTGCTGGTCGAACGTCACCACGGCATAGGCGGTGCGTCCGTCGGGGCTGATCTGCGCGGCGTTCTCGGGCCCGGCGCCGTAGGGGCCGGCGACCGAACCGACCCCGGGGAGTGCGGCGATGGCGTCGAGGGCCTCGGTCATGCGCTGCTCGACGTCGGGCGTACGGACGCTCTGATGCTCCGGGGCCCGCCACACGATGGTGTCGGTGTCACCGCCGTGGCCGTGGAAGCCGGCCCGGAGGAGGGCATGGGCGCGACTGGACTCGGTGCCGGGGACCTCGTAGTCGTTGGAGAACGCCGATCCGGCGGTGCCTGCGGCGGCGGCGGTGCCGCCGAGCGCCAGCAGCCACAGGAGAACGGCCAAAAGCCGGTGCCGCAGGCACCACCGTGCGATCGCTGCCAACGGACGTGCTCCCTGGTGGTTCAGATCTTCACCGGGAGCTGCCCGACGCAAAGACACTGGAACTCGTGACGGCCGGCGGCCCGGGGGATCGCCCCGGGAATCGGCCGAGAAGATATACACCGCCACGATCTCAGCGTTTCGTGATCGTTGGCCCCTTTCGTGTGCATCGTCACAGGGGCGTGGGGCGGTGCGGGACCAAGGTCATCCGCTCGACGGGCCGTCCGGCTCGTCGGCCCGGTAGCCCGGGACCGAGGGCCACCGCACGGTGAGGACCACCGCGTCCTCCTCCGCGTACCAGGAGTGGTCGACTCCGCGGCCCCAGACGACGTAGTCCCCCTGCTCGGCGAGGACGACGGTCCGGCCGGGGAACTCCAGCCGGAAGCACCCGCTGATCAGCACCAGCAGCGCGGTGCGCTCCTCGCCCCGCACCCACTGGGCCCGCTCGTCGCCCTTCGGGTGGACTCCCCACTTGATCTCCACGTCCTTGCTGTGGCGGGGATCGGCGGGGTCCTTGAAGTGGCCGAGGAGCCAGCCGCGGTCGGTGGCGGCGTCCGGGGTGGCCTTGCCGGTGTAGATGGAGTCGTCGTTCACGGGGTGAGGCTAATGCAGTTGTGCGGGCGGGCGGACGGCTGGTGAGCTGGGCCGATGACGATGGATTCTGACGAACTGCTGAAGGTACGGGCCCGGTACGACCGGGAGATGCGCCGCGATGCACTGCCGGACGCCGCGGAGGCCAGGGTGGAACGGGCCGGGGCGGTGGTACGGCAGACCGCGCCCGGGCCGGGGTGGAACGGCGTGCTCTGGTCGGACCTCGACGAGGAGACGGCGGACGCGGAGATCGCGGCGCAGGTGGCGTACTTCGCGGGGCGCGGGGCCGGCGACTTCGAGTGGAAGCTGTACGACCACGACCGCCCGGCCGATCTCGGGGAGCGGCTGCGCGCGGCGGGCTTCGTGCCGGAGCCGGCCGAGACCCTGCTGGTGGGGCGGGTCGACGAGCTCGCCGCACTGCCGGTGCAGCCGCCGGAGGGGATCACCCTGCGGGTGGTGACGGACGAGGCGGGCGTCGACCTGATGATGGACGTCCACGCGAAGGCCTTCGGAACGGAGCGCCCCAGGATCCGGCACCTGCTGCTCACCCTGCTGGAGGAGGAGCCGGAGACCATCGCGGCGGTGGTGGCGATGGCCGGGGACACCCCGGTCAGCGCGGCCCGCATGGAGATGCGCCCGGGCTCCTCCTTCGCGGGCCTCTGGGGCGGCGGCACCCTCCCGGAGTGGCGGGGCCGGGGCATCTACCGCCTTCTGGTCGCCCACCGGGCCCGTGTCGCAGCGGAGCGCGGCATCCGCCACCTCCAGGTGGACGCGTCGGACGACAGCCGCCCGATCCTGGAACGCCTCGGCTTCACACGCCTGGGCACGACGGTGCCGTACGTCTGGAACGGGCCCGCGTAGCCGCCCCGCCCGGAGCCCGCCCACAGGCCTTCCGCCCCCGGGTCCTTCCGGGCAGGATCACCCCATGGAACGCATCGGACCGCCGCTGACCGGCGACGAGCGCGCGACCCTGCGCGCGTACCTCGACTACCACCGGGCCACCCTCGCCTGGAAGTGCGAGGGCCTCACCGACGAGGAGCTGCGGCGCCCCTCGTCGCCGCCGTCCACCCTCTCCCTGCTGGGCCTGGTCCGGCACATGGGCGAGGTCGAGCGGCACTGGTTCCGCCGCACCCTGAACGGCGAGGAGCTCCCCCACCTCTGGTCCGGCACCCACGACTTCCAGGCCGCCTACGACGCCTCCGGCGCCACCCGCGAGGAGGCGTTCACCGCATGGGAGGCGGAGGTCGCGCACGCCCGCCGCATCGAGGCGGCCGCCGAGTCCCTCGACGTGACGGCGTACGTGGCCGGCTGGAAGCAGGAGGCCTCGCTGCGCCTCGTCATGCTCCACCTGATCCACGAGTACGCCCGCCACAACGGCCACGCCGACTTCCTGCGCGAGGCCATCGACGGCGCCACCGGAGCCTGACGCGCCGGCGAGCCGCGTCGGGCCGCCCGCCCATCGGCCCGCCCGGCCATCAGGCCCGCAGACCATCAGGCCCGCAGGCCCGTCAGGCGGCCCGCCAGTAGCCCAGACCGTTCACGCGCTGCTTCGGCAGGGCCAGTTCCTTGCGCAGGTACGCCGTCAGCGTCCGCGTCGTCACCGTGTCGCAGGCCAGCCAGACGTACGCCGACACCGGGTCCGCGACGAGCTCCGGGAGCTCCGCCTTCACCTGCTCCACCAGTGCCGAGCCCGTGCGCTCGACCCGCCTGATCTCGTGCCGGGCCGGGTCCAGCCGTACCGGCAGGTCGGCGTCCGACGCGTGCTGCGTCTCCAGCCAGATCGTCGCCGGGGTCTGCGGGTAGGCGTCCAGCAGGGAGTTGATCGCCGGGACCGAGGCCGGGTCGCCGATCACCAGCAGCCGCTCGGGCTCGGGCGCCGGGGCGGTGAAACCGGTCCCCTGGACGGTGGCCTCGATGGTGTCGCCGGGCTTGGCGTCCCGCGCCCAGGCACTTGCGGCGCCTTCGTGGAGCGCGAACTCCAGGCTGAACGTGCCCGCCTCCGGGTCCGGGTCGACCAGGGTGAACGCCCGTGTGTGCGGCTTGCCCGCGCTCTCGAACCACAGCCGCACCCACATCGTCGGGTGGAGCGACTCGCCGGCCGCCGCGAGCAGTCCGCCGTCCGTCACGTGCACGCGACGGTAGTGCTCCGTGACGTCCTGCGCGCCCGTGACCGTGAACGTGAAGTCCTTGCCCCGCAGAAGCCGCAGGACCACGCCCTCCCAGCCCTTGCCGACGCCTCCCATGTGCGACCACCCCTCCCTTGAGCCCTATAGTTAGGGCAGCCTAACCTAATGCACTGGGGGATGAGTGTGAGCCTTGTGACCAACGCGGACGACGCCGACGCAAACGCCACCGGAGCGGACGCCACCGCAGCCGACCCCACCGCAGCCCAAGTCGAGGGAGCCGAAGCCTTCGAGCTCTACCGCGACGACTGGGGCATCCCCCATCTCCGCGCCGCCGACGCGAACCGGCTCGCCTACGCCCAGGGCCGCACCACCGCCCTCGACCGCGCCTGGCAGCTGGAGGTCGAGCGCCACCGCGCCCAGGGCTCCAGCGCCGCCTTCCTCGGCCCGGAGTCCGTCGCCTGGGACGGCTTCGCCCGCCGGTCCCGGCTCGCCGACACCGCCCGCCGCTGCCACGAGGCCCTCGACGCCGACACCGCCGCCTGGGTCCGGGCGTACGTGGACGGCGTCAACGACGGCCTCGCCGAAGGCGCCGCCCGCGACGAGCGGTTCGCCCGCACCGGCCACACCCCCACCCCGTGGGAGCCCTGGGTCCCCCTCGCCATCTGGATCGCCACCCACATCCTGTTCGCCGGCTTCGCCACCAAGCTGTGGCGCGAGCGCGTGGCCCGCGCCCTCGGCGACGAGGCCGTCACCCTCTTCGCCACCGACGGCCCCGGCACCGCCGGCAGCAACGGCTGGCTGGTCCCCGGCGACCGGACCGCCAGCGGCTCGGCGATCATCGCGGGCGACCCGCACCGGTTCATCGAGGACCCGGGCGTCTACCAGCAGATACGGCTGTCCTGCCCCGAGTACGACGTCCTCGGCCTGGCCGTCCCCGGCATCCCCGGCCTCGGCCACTTCGGGCACACCGGCAGCGCCGCCTGGGCGATCACCAACGCCATGTCCGACTACCAGGACCTGTACGCCGAGCAGCTCCGCACCGCCCCCGCGGCCCCCGACGTGATCGAGGCCCTCGGCCCCGACGGCGCGTGGGAGCCCGTCGCCCGGCACACCGAGACGATCATCGTCGCCGGCGCCGACCCGGTCGAGGTCGAGGTCCTGGAGACCGCCCGCGGCCCCGTCATCATCCGGGACGAGACGGACGGCGGCGGCCAGACCCTCGCCCTGCGCTACCCGCCCCGCGTCCGCCGCGACCTCGGCTTCGCCGTCCTCCCCGCCCTGCTGCGCGCCCGTACCGTCGCCGACATCGACCGCGCCTTCGACGGCTGGGCCGAACCCGTCAACGTCGTCCACGCCGCCGACGCCGAGGGCGGCCTGCTGCACCGCGTCGCCGGCGCGGTCCCGCTGCGCCACCGGGCCAACCGGCTGCGCCCGGTGCCCGCCTGGGATCCGCAGTACGCCTGGCAGGGCTGGGCCGAGACCCCCGCCGAGCCCGTGCAGGGCTTCGCCGTCATGGCCAACGCGCGCGGCATCGCCTCGCCGCTCGGCGTGGAGTTCGCGCCCCCGCACCGCGCCAACCGCATCCGCGAGCTGCTCTCCGGCTCCGCGGACTGGACCCCGAAGGCGATGGCCGACGTACACCGGGACACGCACCTGGCCTCCGCCGAGCCGCTGTTGGCCCTGCTGCCCGGGCTCGGCGGCCTCTCCCCCGAGGCCGCCGCGCTGCGCACCCGGCTGCTCGCCTGGGACCGCCACATGGCGGCCGAGAGCACCGACGCGACCGTCTTCTCGGCCTTCCGGACCGCGACCGTACGCAGCTTCGCCGCCGACCCCGTCTTCGCCGCACTGGCCGACGCCCCCTGCGGCCCGGAGGTGTTCCACCCCTGGCTGTACCTGGTCCCGAAGATCGGCTACGCCCTCGAAGGCCTGCTGACCCCCACCCTCCTCCCCGGCCTCGACCGCGCGGCCCACGTCCGCGCCGCCCTGGAGGAGACGGCCGCCGCGGCCCGCCCCGACGCCCCCTGGTCGCAGGTCCACCGGCTGGCCCCCTGGTCGGCGCTCCCCGACCCGGAGGCCGAGTGGCCCGGCCTCGGCGGCGACCACGACTGCGTCAACGCCACCTCCACCGTCCCCGGGTTCACCGATCTCACCGCCCGTGCATCGTCCGCCCGTTACGTCTGGGACCTGGCCCGCCGCGAGGACAGCCTCTGGGCGGTCCCGCTCGGCGCGGACGGCGTCACCGGCTCACCCCACCACCGCGACCAGCTGCCGTTCTGGGCGCAGTGCGAACTCGTCCCCGTCGTCACCGACTGGACCCGCCTCACGAAGGAAGCCTCCAGATGACCAGCTCCACCCGTCGGCCCGTCCACACCCAGCTCGTCGAGGGCTTCGGCACCGTCACCATCACCCCCGTCGACCCCGCCGGGGACGCGGCCCTGATCCACGGCTGGGTCACCGAAGAGCGCGCCGGCTTCTGGGGCATGCGCGGGGCCAGCCGCGAACTGGTCCAGGAGATCTACGAGGACGTCGACAGACGCACCACGCACCACGCGTTCATCGTCAGCCGCGACGGCGAGCCGGTCGGGCTCTTCCAGACGTACGACTGCGCCGAGGACCGCGTCAGCGAGTGCTACGAGGTCCGGCCGGGCGACACCGGCGTGCACCTGCTGATCGGCCCCGCCCAGGGGGCGGGCCAGCACGGCTTCAGCGCGGCCCTGATGACCGCCTTCATGGGGTTCGTCTGGTCCGACGGCCGCACCCGCCGCGTGGTCGCCGAGCCGGACGCCCGCAACGAGAAGGCCATCGCCCGCCTCGAGCGCACCGGCTTCGTCATCGGCCCGGAGATCGAGCTCCCGGAGATCGACCTGCCCGAGGTCTACCTGCCGGCCAAGCGGGCCCGTCTCGCCTTCCTCCACCGCGAGGCAAACTGACCGTTCCGATTGACCGTGTGATTCCGGCCACGCCAGACTGATGCCCAATCAAAGCATCGGCGCTGGGGGGAAATTGACCAGCCAGAATCTGCACATCGGGCCGGATGCGGCAGCAGACCGCTACCGGCTGCTGCGGTCGATCGGGCGCGGCGGGGAGGCCGTGCTCTATCTCGCGGAGATCGAACTCGCGGGCGGCGGCGAACCGGTGGTCGTCAAGGTGCTCGACTCCAAGACGACCATCACGCCCGACGAGTTCGACCGGATCAGCCGCAAGTGGAACGAGCAGGCCGAGCTCCTGCGCTTCGTGCACCGCCCGGGCGTCGTCGGCGTCCGGGAGCACTTCGAGGGGCCGCCGATCCACCGGTCGGGGGAGGCCGGGACGCTGACCGGGCGGGCCCTCGTCCTCGTGATGAACCACGTCGACGGGCTCGACCTGCGCGACTGGCGCGCCGAGCGGAACCTCGCCACCGCCGCCGAGCGGCGCGAGGTGATGCGGACGCTGGAGCAGCTGGCCGACGTCCTGGACTGGCTGCACTCCGGGAAGGCCACCCCGTCCGGGCGCCAGGTGATCCACGGTGACCTGTCACCGGGCAACGTGATGGTGGACGGTCACGGGCAGGCCACCCTGGTGGACTTCGGGCTCAGCAAGCTGACAGCGGACCACCAGACGGCGGAGGTGTGGTTCACCCCGGGGTACGCGGCTCCCGAGGTCTTCGACGGCAAGCGCACCCCGGCGGCTGACCGCTACGCCTTCGGGGCGATCGCGTACTTCCTGCTGAGCGGCGAGTCCCCGCCCAACTCCCCGGAGCAGCTGGCCCGGGCGATGGCGGCGCTGCCGCAGATCGCGGCACTGGACGCCGAGCGGCGCGCCCGGATCACCGCCGTCTACGCGGGCGATCCGGTGCAGCGGCCCGTCAGCCTGGCCGGCTGGATGAAGGACGTACGGCACGCGGTCGTGTCCACCACCTCCTCGACCTCGCAGCGGGCGGTGCAGGACGCTGTCCCGGCGCCGGTTCCGGCGAAGCCGGTGGTGCCTCCACAGCCCGCGAGCCCGCCGCCGGCGCACACGCCGGTCGCCGCTGCCGTCCACTCACCGCCCCCGCCGGCCCAGGACACCCGGCCGCAGCCGCAGCCACAACCCCCGTTGCAGCCCCAGCCGGAGCACGTGCCCGCCGGGTACGGACCGACCTACCCGCTGCACGAGTCCCCGCCTCCGGGGCCCGCCGCGCCGAAGAAGCGGCGGGCCGGGCTCGTCCTGGGCTCGGTGGCCGCCGTCCTGGTCATCGCGGCGCTCGCCGTGCTCGGCGTACGGCTGCTGGACAAGGACAAGGCCGGCGACCAGGCCTCGGGCGACAAGGGCGGCA
The DNA here is from genome assembly GCF_055570595.1 of Streptomyces sp. NPDC031132. Taxonomy (NCBI): domain Bacteria; kingdom Bacillati; phylum Actinomycetota; class Actinomycetes; order Kitasatosporales; family Streptomycetaceae; genus Streptomyces; species Streptomyces sp. NPDC031132. The sequence continues at coordinate 439,699 of NZ_JBVIGX010000001.1, read as the reverse complement.
GCTCCGCCTCCGACGCGGCCGTATCGGAGGAGGAATCCCCGACCCCCACTCCCTCACCGAGTGAGAGCGAGAGCGGCAGTTCGGACGCCGGGGCGACACCCGACCCCAGCGCCAGCGGTACCCAGCCGGGCGGCGTCGCGGCGGACATCAAGGCCGCCGACCTGACGCAGCTGACGCCCATCGCGGGACTGGGCAACTTCACCGTCGGAGCCGCGAAGATCAACACCAAGCAGTACGGGGCGGCCTTCCTCGCGAACCCCGACTGCAACGACGAGGCGATCACCGAGTTCGACCTCAACCGCGAGTGGAAGCACCTGGAGTTCACCGCCGGGATCGACGACGGCTCCACGCACGAGAAGGGACGCGTCAGCATCTCCCTCGACGGGAAGCCCGCGGCCTTCTCCGAGCTCGTCGAGCTCGGCAAGCCGGCGACGAAGTCGGTGGACGTGACCGACGCCCTGCGGCTGCGCGTCAAGGTGGACATGGGCTGCGACAACGGCACCGTCGTCATCGCCGCCCCGCAGCTCACCCGCTGACCCGAACGGCTCAGGACGTACGGCGGCCCCGCACCGGATACCGGTGCGGGGCCGCCGTACGCAGGGTGCTGCTACTCGGAGACGCCCAGGCGCTCCAGGATGAGCTCCTTGACGCGAGCCGCGTCGGCCTGGCCGCGGGTGGTCTTCATGACCGCGCCGACCAGGGCGCCGACCGCGGCGATCTTGCCGCCGCGGATCTTGTCGGCGATGGCCGCGTTGCCCGCGATGGCCTCGTCGACGGCCGCGCCGAGCGCGCCTTCGTCCGAGACGACCTTCAGGCCGCGCTTCTCGACGACCTCGTCCGGGGTGCCCTCGCCGGCGAGGACGCCCTCGAGGACCTGGCGGGCCAGCTTGTCGTTCAGCTCACCGGCCGCGACCAGCGCCGCGACGCGCGCGACCTGGGCCGGCGTGATCGGCAGCTCGTCGACGACGACGCCCTGCTCGTTGGCGTTGCGGGCCAGCTCGCCCATCCACCACTTGCGCGCGGCGGTCGAGTCGGCGCCCGCCTCGATCGTGGCGACGATGGAGTCCACCGCGCCCGCGTTGAGGATCGACTGCATGTCGTGCTCGTTCACGCCCCACTCCTCGCGGAGCCGGTTGCGGCGCACGCGCGGCATCTCGGGCAGGCCGCCGCGCAGCTCCTCGACCCAGTCGCGGGCCGGGGCGACGGGGACCAGGTCGGGCTCCGGGAAGTACCGGTAGTCCTCGGCGTTGTCCTTGATGCGGCCGGCGGTGGTGGAGCCGTCCTCCTCGTGGAAGTGCCGGGTCTCCTGCACGATCGTGCCGCCGGACGAGAGCACCGCCGCGTGGCGCTGGATCTCGAAGCGGGCCGCGCGCTCGACGGAGCGCAGCGAGTTGACGTTCTTCGTCTCGCTGCGGGTGCCGAACTCGGACTCGGGGGTCGGGCGCAGCGACAGGTTCACGTCACAGCGCATCTGGCCCTTGTCCATCCGGGCCTCGGACACGCCGAGTGCCTTGATGACCTCGCGCAGCTCGGCGACGTACGCCTTGGCGACCTCGGGGGCCCGCTCGCCGGCGCCCTCGATCGGCTTGGTGACGATCTCGATGAGCGGGATGCCGGCGCGGTTGTAGTCCAGCAGGGAGTGGGACGCGCCGTGGATACGGCCGGTGGCGCCGCCGACGTGCAGCGACTTGCCGGTGTCCTCCTCCATGTGGGCGCGCTCGATCTCCACGCGGAAGATCTCGCCGTCCTCCAGCTGGACGTCGAGGTAGCCGTTGAAGGCGATCGGCTCGTCGTACTGGGAGGTCTGGAAGTTCTTCGGCATGTCCGGATAGAAGTAGTTCTTCCGGGCGAAGCGGCACCATTCGGCGATCTCGCAGTTGAGCGCGAGGCCGATCTTGATGGCCGACTCGACGCCGATCGCGTTGACGACGGGCAGCGAGCCGGGCAGACCGAGGCAGGTGGGGCAGGTCTGCGAGTTGGGCTCGGCGCCCAGCTCGGTCGAGCAGCCGCAGAACATCTTGGTCTTGGTGCCGAGCTCGACATGGACCTCGAGGCCCATGACGGGGTCGTACGACGCGAGGGCGTCCTCGTACGACAGCAGTTCGGTGACGGTCACAGTGAAACTTCCCTCTCAGCCCAGCAGAACGTCGTCGTCGCCGAGGCGCTTCAGCTCGCGGTACAGGATCGCGAGGCCGGTGACGATGGCGGCGGCGGACACAACGGCGTCGACCAGCTTCAGCATGTCGTTCTCGGTGCGGGCCTTGCGGGCCTGCTTGATCACGCTGACGGCACCGAACGCGGTGGTGCCGATCGACAGGTACGTACCGGACTTGGACTTCTTGAAGCCCTTGGCCTTGGACAGCGCACTCGAACTCACAGCGACGGAGCCTCCTCAAGCAGCGGGTGACCCCAGCGCTCGACGAAGGCTGCCTCTACGGCGGCGCCGACCTTGTACAGCCGGTCGTCCTTCATCGCCGGGGCGATGATCTGCAGCCCGACCGGCAGGCCGTCCTCCGGTGCCAGGCCGCACGGGAGCGACATGGCGGAGTTGCCGGCCAGGTTGGTCGGGATGGTGCACAGGTCCGCGAGGTACATCGCCAGCGGGTCGTCGGTGCGCTCACCGATGGCGAAGGCGGTGGTCGGGGTCGTCGGGGAGACGATCACGTCGACCTGCTCGAAGGACTTCTCGAAGTCCTTGGTGATGAGCGTGCGGACCTTCTGGGCGGAGCCGTAGTACGCGTCGTAGTAGCCGGAGCTGAGCGCGTACGTGCCGAGGATGACGCGGCGCTTGACCTCGTCGCCGAAGCCGGCTTCGCGGGTGAGCGCGGTGACGTCCTCGGCGGACTTGGTGCCGTCGTCGCCGACGCGCAGGCCGTAGCGCATGGCGTCGAAGCGGGCCAGGTTCGAGGAGCACTCGGACGGCGCGATCAGGTAGTACGCGGCCATCGCGAGGTCGAAGGAGGGGCAGTCCAGCTCGACGATCTCGGCGCCCAGCTCCTTGAGGAGCTCGACGGACTCGTTGAAGCGCTGGACGACGCCGGCCTGGTAGCCCTCGCCGGCGAACTGCTTGACGACACCGATGCGCATGCCGGCGACGGAGCCGTTGCGGGCCGCCTCGACGACCGGCGGGACCGGGGCGTCGATGGAGGTGGAGTCCAGCGGGTCGTGGCCGGCGATGACCTCGTGCAGGAGCGCCGCGTCCAGGACCGTGCGGGCGCAGGGCCCGCCCTGGTCGAGGGAGGAGGAGAAGGCGACCATGCCGTAGCGGGAGACACCGCCGTACGTGGGCTTCACGCCGACCGTGCCCGTGACGGAGGCGGGCTGGCGGATGGAGCCGCCGGTGTCCGTGCCGATCGCGAGGGGGGCCTGGAAGGCGGCCAGCGCGGCCGCGGAGCCGCCGCCGGAGCCGCCGGGGATGCGGGTGAGGTCCCAGGGGTTGCCGGTGGGCCCGTACGCGCTGTTCTCGGTGGAGGACCCCATGGCGAACTCGTCCATGTTGGTCTTGCCGAGGATGACGACGTCGGCTTCCTTGAGCTTGCGCGTCAGGGTGGCGTCGTACGGCGGGATCCAGCCTTCGAGGATCTTCGAACCGACGGTGGTCGGGACCCCGACGGTGGTGAAGATGTCCTTGAGGGCGAGCGGGACGCCGGCCAGCGGGCCGAGCTTCTCGCCGCGCTCGCGCTTGGCGTCGACGGCGCGCGCCTGGGCGAGGGCGCCCTCGCGGTCGACGTGGAGGAAGGCGTGGACCTTCTCGTCGGTCGCGTCGATGCGGGCCAGGTGGGCCTCGGTGACCTGGACGGCCGTGAGCTCGCCGGAGGCGATCTTCTCGGCGGTCTGGGCGGCCGTGAGCTTGATGATGTCGACCATGGTTGTTAGTCCTCCCCCAGGATCTGCGGCACCTTGAAACGCTGCTGCTCCTGGGCGGGAGCACCGGAGAGCGCCTGCTCGGGGGTGAGCGACGGACGGACCTCGTCCGCGCGCATGACGTTCGTCAGCGGCAGCGGGTGGGAGGTCGGCGGGACGTCTTGGTCGGCGACCTCGGAAACGCGGGCGACCGCGCCGATGATGTCGTCGAGCTGTCCGGCGAAGTGATCCAGCTCGTTGCTGGACAGCTCAAGGCGCGCCAGCCGAGCGAGGTGGACGACCTCCTCGCGCGTAATGCCAGGCATGCAGCGATCCTCTGGGGGTGGGTGGATGTTTGGTTTCGGACCCAATCCTATGGGGCCCGGCCCCCGGCCTGCGAAACGGTTTGCCCTGATGCCCGTACGGGGCCGGGCGCAGGCCCGCTGCGCGGTGCCTCCCGGGCTCTGCCCGGGCCCTCCCCCCAGCCGCCGCTGGGGGGACCCCACTCGAACGCCGCGACGGCGCTTGGGCCTGTCTTTCGGATCATGCCGGGCTCGCGGGGCCTGGCACGCTCGCTGATCCGGCCTGATCCAAAAGACAGGCCTAGACGGCGTCGGCCTCGGCCGCGGCCAGTTCCGCCGTGATGTCCGCCGGGCGGCGCCAGCCGCGTTCGCCGCGGGCCAGGAGCCAGGCCGTGGCCTCCTGCGGGGGCATGGCGGCCGCGACGAGCCAGCCCTGTACGGCGTCGCAGCCCAGGTCGCGCAGGCGCTCCCAGGTCTCGTCGTCCTCCACGCCCTCGGCGACGACGAGCAGCCCCAGGGAGTGCGCCAGGTCCACGGTGCAGCGCACGATCTCCGCGTCCTGCGCGTCCACCGCGAGCCGCGCCACGAACGAGCGGTCGATCTTCAGCTCGCTGACGGGCAGCCGCCGCAGATGCACCAGGGAGGAGTAGCCCGTGCCGAAGTCGTCGAGCGACATCTTGACGCCGTGGCCGGTCAGGCCCGCCATGGTGTCGGCCGCCCGCTGCGGGTCCTCCAGCAGGACGTGTTCCGTTATTTCCAGCTGGAGCCCGCTGGCCGGGACCCCGTGCCGGGCCAGCCGGGCCGCGACCGCGCCCGCGAAGCCGGGCGTGTGGACGTCGCGCGGCGAGACGTTGACGGCGACCGGGACCTTCAGGCCCTGTGCCCGCCACCGCGCCACCTGGGCGAGGGCCGTCTCGAGGACGTACTCGGTGAGGTGGGGCATGAGCCCCGAGGTCTCGGCGATCGCGATGAACTCGTCCGGCGAGACCCGGCCACGCTCCGGGTGCACCCAGCGCACCAGGGCTTCGAGCCCGGCCACCTGGCCGTCGAAGCGGACCTTGGGCTGGTAGTGCAGTTCCACTTCACCGGCGTCGAGGGCCCGCCGCAGATCGCCGAGGAGGCCGAGGCGGTCGGGTGTGTTGCTGTCCCGCTTGGACTCGTACACCTCCACGCCCGTACGGTCCCGCTTCGCCTGGTACATCGCGACGTCGGCGCGGCGCAGCAGCCCCTCCGCGTCCAGCGCGTGGTCGGGGAAGACGGCGAGGCCGGCGCTGGCCTCCAGGACGAGGGTCAGGCCGTCCAGGTCGAGGGGCGAGCTGAGCTCGGCGACGAGGTGGCGGGCGACCCGCTGGGCGCTGGTGGTGGAGTCGGCGACGGGCAGGAGCACGGCGAACTCGTCGCCGCCGAGGCGGGCGGCCTCGGCGTCCTCGGGCAGGGCCTGGCGGAGCCGGTCGGCGATCTGGAGGAGCAGCCGGTCGCCGGCGAGGTGGCCCAGCGTGTCGTTGACCGCGCGGAACCGGTCCAGGTCGATCAACACAAGAGCTGACCGGGTGCCCAAACGTTCAGCCTCGTCCAGAGCGGACCACGCCCGCTCCAGGAGCCACTGGCGGTTCGGCAGCCCGGTCAGCGGATCGCGCAGCTGTTCCTCGGCGCGCGCCCGGGCGATCCACAGGGTGGAGTCGAGGGCGATCAGCGGTACGGCGAACAGCGGCAGCAGCACCGGCTGCGTCACGGCGACCACGCAGATCAGCGGGGCGATGCCGAGCAGGGCGACGGCGACTAACGCCTGCCGGAGCAGGGCCGTGCGGGCGACGGTGGGCAGGGCGCCGCCGCGCGGGGTCAGCGCGAGCCACAGCAGCACCTTGGTGACCAGCAGGTAGGCCAGGGCCACCAGGACGACCTCGGGGGCCGCCTCAAGCCCCCAGGTGGTGGGCCGCCACGGCGTCTCGACGGTCGGCGCCTCGCCGAACGCGGCGAGTACGAGGGCTCCCGCGCCGATGCCGAGGATGTCGGTGGCGCCGTGCAGCAGCCCTTGGCGCCAGCGGTGCCGGCGGGCGGCCCCGACCAGGGAGACCACCGCGAGCGAGACGAGTCCCGCGGGCACCCACCCGTACAGGATGAGCACGCCGAGGGTGAGGGCCGCTCCCGACCCGGTGCCGCCCCACCAGCGGTCGCGGCCCAGCGCGACCAGGTGGCCGACGATGATGCCGGTCAGCAGGGCGAGCGCCCAGCCGACCGGGCCTCCGGGGAACAGGGCGTGACGGTCACTCAGCGCGGAGACGATGCCGACCGCGAGGACCACGGCGGACAGGCCCACGATGACGAAGGGCAGCACGGTGCGCTGCCCGGCTCCGCCCGATCCCACGCCGGTGTCGAGCGGGTGGGTGTCCGGCGTCCTGAAACCCAGGACGCCGAGCCGGCCCGTCCGCATGGACGGGATCTCCCCGCCGACATCAGGTGACGGGTCGGCGCTTTCGGTGGGTTTCATGCCCGTCCCTCTCACAGCCGGCAATGCCGATGCCACGCGATGGCCCCGATGTCATGCCACCACGGCTGGAATCGCATCCCGCAGCCGTGCACGACAGGCGCACCCCTCAACAGTAGGACGCGAGAGGCTCCCAGGGGCAGCGGTCGGCGGCGGTTGCCCGAATGCGACCCAGCCATCCTCATCAGTACGGTATCCGCCGAACGGGTGAGTTTGGACCAGGACCCTCGGGTCACCCGTCCGATGATCCGACAGGTCACCGCCCTGCGAACAGCCCTGTACCAGCCTTTTACCACCGGGCGTTGCGCCCGGCGTGCGCCCGCCCGTACGGCCGCACACCACGCATCCGTTCGCCTGCGCCACTTTCCCGTACGCGTCCCGCCGTGTCGTCAGGGGGTGTTACTCCGCTCCGGCGGCGCCTTCCACCGGGAGGGCCGCCTCGCGTGCCGCGTCGGGGCCCTGTTCGAGGAGCACCGCGAAGCCCGCGTCGTCGAGGACGGCCAGCTTCAGCTGCATCGCCTTGTCGTACTTGGAGCCCGGGTTCTCACCGACCACGACGAAGGAGGTCTTCTTCGAGACGGAGCCGGTCACCTTGGCGCCGCGGCTCTGCAGGGCCTCCTTCGCGCCGTCCCGCGTGTGGCTCTGCAGGGTGCCGGTGACGACGACGGTCAGGCCGGCCAGTGGGCGCGGCCCCTCCTCCTCGCCGGAACCTTCCTCCTCCATCCGGACCCCGGCCTCGCGCCACTTGCGCAGGATCTCCTGGTGCCAGTCGACGGCGAACCACTCCTTGACCGCCGCCGCGATGATCGGCCCGACGCCCTCGGTGGCGGCGAGCTCCTCCTCGGTGGCCTGCTCGATCCGCTCGATGGAACGGAACTCGCGGGCCAGGGTCTCCGCCGCGACGGGGCCCACGTGCCGGATGGAGAGGCCGTTGATGAAGCGGGCCAGCGGCCGCTCCTTGGCGGCCGCGATGTTCTCCAGCATGGCCAGGGCGTTCTTCTTCGGCTCGCCCTTCTGGTTGGCGAAGACCGTGACGATCTTCTCCTCGCCGGTCTTCGGGTCGCGCTTGGGCAGCCCGCTGTCGGCGTCCAGGACGTACGCCTTGATGGGCAGCAATTGCTCGATGGTGAGGCCGAACAGGTCGCCCTCGTCGAGCATCGGCGCCTCGGCCGGCTCCAGCGGGTTGGTGAGCGCGGCCGCGGCCACCGCGCCGAAGTTCTCGATGTCCAGGCACTGGCGGCCGGCCAGGTAGAACAGCCGCTCGCGCAACTGGGCCGGGCACGTCTGCCCGTTGGGGCAGCGGAGGTCGATGTCGCCCTCCTTCATCGGCCGCAGCGCCGTCCCGCACTCGGGACACTCGGCCGGCATGACGAACTCCCGCTCGGTGCCGTCGCGCAGGTCCACCACGGGGCCGAGGATCTCCGGGATGACGTCGCCGGCCTTGCGCAGCACCACGGTGTCCCCGATGAGCACGCCCTTGGCCTTGACGACCTCCTGGTTGTGCAGGGTGGCGAACTCGACCTCCGAGCCGGCCACCGTCACCGGCTCCACCTGCGCGTACGGGGTCACCCGGCCGGTGCGGCCGACGCCGACCTTGATGTCGATCAGCTTGCTGTTGACCTCTTCGGGGGCGTACTTCCAGGCGATCGCCCAGCGCGGGGCGCGGGCCGTGGAGCCGAGGCGGCCCTGGAGCGGGATCTCGTCGAGCTTGACGACGACGCCGTCGATCTCGTGCTCCACCGAGTGCCGGTTCTCACCGAAGTACGCGATGAAATCGCGGACCTCCGCGAGCGAGGACACCGCCTTGTTGTGCCGGGCCGTGGGCAGGCCCCACTCGCTGAGCAGCTCGTACGCGTGGCTGAGCTTGTCGATGTCGAAGCCGGCGCGCGCGCCGATGCCGTGCACCACCATGTGCAGCGGGCGGGTGGCGGTGACCTTCGGGTCCTTCTGGCGCAGCGAACCGGCCGCCGCGTTGCGCGGGTTGGCGAAGGGCTTGTCGCCGGCTTCGACGAGCCGCGCGTTGAGCTCCTGGAACTTCTCCATCGGGAAGAAGACCTCGCCGCGGATCTCGACGAGCTCCGGGATCCGGTCGCCCTTGAGGCGGTCCGGGATGTCGGCGATGGTGCGGACGTTGGGCGTGATGTCCTCGCCGGTGCGGCCGTCGCCGCGGGTGGCGGCCCGGGTGAGGCGGCCCTTCTCGTAGGTGAGGTTGACGGCGAGGCCGTCCACCTTGAGCTCGCACAGGTAGTGGAAATCGGGGGTGTTGACGTCCCGGGCCACCCGCTCGGCCCAGGCCGCCAACTCCTCGTCGTCGAAGGCGTTGTCGAGGGAGAGCATGCGCTCGCGGTGCTCGACGGACGCGAAGTCCGTCTGGTACGCCCCGGCCACCTTCTGGGTGGGCGAATCGGGGGTGCGCAGCTCCGGGTACTGCTCCTCCAGCGCCTCCAGCGAGCGCAGCAGCTTGTCGAACTCGGCGTCGCTGACGACCGGCTGGTCGTTCACGTAGTACCGGAAGCGGTGCTCCTCGACCTGCTCGGCCAGCAGCGCGTGCTGCTCGCGCACCGCCGCAGGTGCGGCCGTGCCGTCGCCGGCCTGCTTCTGTTCGGCTGCCATGCCGTTTCCTCCCGTGGCCCGTCTCTTTACGTCACTCAGGGTTGTCGGCGAGCGACCTCGCCGCCCTGACGCAGTGCGCCTGCACCGCGCGGGCGTAGGCGGGCGAGGCGCCCGCCAGACCGCACGACGGGGTGACCACGACGGACTCCGCCAGAGTCCCCGGGGCCAGCCCCAACCTGCGCCAAAGCTTCCTGACACCCATGACGCTACCGGCAGGGTCCGACAACGGGGCGTCGGTGCCGGGCACCACTCCGGCGAAGAGTTTCGTACCGCCTTCGACGGCCTCGCCGATGGCGTCGTCCTCGCGCTCGGTGAGCAAGGAGAAATCGAACGACACACCCTTGGCGCCGGCTCGCCGGAGCAGCCCGAAGGGCACCTCGGGTGCGCAGGAGTGGACGACGACCTCCCCGTCGTGGACGGCGAACAGCTCGCGCAGGGTGCCCTCGACGACCTGCCGGTCCACGGCCCGGTACGTGCGGTACTTGCTGGCGGACCGCACGCGTCCCAGCAGCACCGCGGTCAGCGACGGCTCGTCGAGCTGCAGCACGATCTCGGCGCCGGGAATGCGCCTGCGTACGTCCGCCAGGTGGTCGCGCAACCCCTCCGCGAGGGATCCGGCCAGGTCGCGGCAGGCGCCGGCGTCCTGGAGGACGGCCTCGCCGCCGTGCAGTTCCAGGGCGGTGGCCAGCGTCCACGGCCCGACGGCCTGGACCTTGAGCCTGCCGGTGTACCCCTGGGTGAACTCCTCGAGCGCGTCCAGGTCCTCCCCCAGCCAGGAGCGGGCCCGCTTCGAGTCCCGTCCCGGGCGGTCGCTGATCCGCCAGCCGCTGGGCTCGACGTGGGCGTACATGTCGACGAGCAGCCCGAGGGAGCGGCCGATCATGTCCGCGCCGGGCCCGCGGGCGGGCAGCTCGGCCAGGTACGGGAACTCCTCGAAGGACCCGGTGACGGTCTTGGCGGCCTCGCGGGCGTCGCCGCCGGGGAGGGACCCGACGCCGGTGGCGCTCGCGGTCATCGGCCGGGCCTGACGCTCAGGTCGTTGACCTCGGCGTCGCGGGGCAGGTCGACGGCCATCAGGATCGTGGTGGCCACGGACTCGGGGTCGATCCAGTCGGCGGGGTCGTACTCCTTGCCCTCCTGCGAGTGGACCTTGGCTTGCATCGCGGTCGCGGTGCGGCCGGGGTAGACGGAGGTGACCCGGATGCCGTTGGCCTTCTCCTCGGCGCGCAGCGAGTCGGCGAGCGCCTTGAGCCCGTGCTTGGAGGCGGCGTACGCGCTCCAGTCGGCGTGGGCGGCGAGGCCGGCGCCGGAGTTCACGAAGACCACGGTGGCGCGGGAGGCGCGCAGGGTGGGCAGCAGCAGCCGGGTGACCTCGGCGGGGGCGATCAGGTTCACGTTGAGCTGCTGGTGCCAGGTCTTGGGGCGCAGCTCGCCGACGGGGCCGAGGTCGACGATCCCGGCGATGTGCAGGAGGGAGTCGATCCGCTCGGGAACGGCCTGCTTGGAGAAGGCCCACGACAGCCGGTCGGGGTCGGCGAGGTCCCCGACGAGGGCGCGGGAGCCGGGGAAGCGCTCGACGAGCTGCTTGCCGCGGGCGGCGTCGCGGGCGAGCAGGACGAGGTCGTCGCCGCGTGCGTGCAGCCGGGCGGCGACGGCGGCGCCGATGCCTGCGCCGGCACCGGTGATCAGGTGAGTAGCCATACCGCCCATGCTCGCACCCCCGCCCGGGTGCCCAGGGCCCGGTCAGGGGCCCCCGGCCGCCCGGTAGGCCGCCTCGATGGCTTCGCGCGCGGCCGGGGCCTGCCGGGCGGTGAGGCCCGCGACCTGGCTGAGCCCCGAGAGAGCGATGACCCCGAACGGATCACCGTCCCTCGGTCCGGTCCAGTACGCCAGGGCCTCGGCCCGTACCTCGGCCAGCGCGGCGGCCCGGTCCGGCACGGGCGGATCGAAGCGGCCGCCCGAGGCCCGGGTCTGCTCCCACCAGCGGTCCTCCCAGAACTCCACCGTCCAGCCCTCCCAGGCCGCGGCGGGGATGCGGACGTACTCGCGGGTGCCGCTGAGCCACCAGCCGACCAGCTGGCGCTCCGGATCGATGTGGATCCCGCCGTCCGCGTATTTCCGGTACGTGTCGTGACGGGGGGCGTCGTCCAGCCGGCCGAGCAGGCCCGCGCCCTCGGCGAAGGCGAGGTCGACGATGTTGGTGAGCACGTGGCACCGGTCCCCGCCGATGGTGACGACCGTCGTCGGCGGGTCGGCTGCGGTCAGCGTCCAGTCGTCCGGACCGATGGCGGAGATCACGCGGGGAAGGTGGGGGTGGTGCGGGGGACGCTGGTCGTCCGCCGGCTCGCCGAGGTACCTGCGCAGGTCGGCCTGGCCGTCGTCGGCCCAGCGCACCTCCCAGCCGGGCCAGGCCTGACGCAGCATGGCGAAGTACGCGGCGCGGGTGCGCGACGAGGCGGCCGGGCCCTCGACTGCGAAGAACAGCAGGACCTTGCCTCCGGGGTCGGCCAGGACTGCCGACTGCACGTCGTCGTCCGGCCACCAGTCCATGGCCGTGTAGGTACCGGCATCCAGCAACGGCAGCAGGACCTCCGGGCCGGCCAGCAGGTCGAGGTCCAGGCAGATGGCCCCCCACTCGTCGGCGTGGCCGGTGTGGCCGTCGGGGCCGCCGAGGACGTACGTGGCGTAGTCGCTCACCTCAGAGACCCGCGGCCGCGCGCAGGGCGGCGGCCCGCTCCCTGGCGTCGTAGTCGGCCGGGACGCCCTCGACCAGGACGGCCTCTCCCTCGATGTGGTCGGTGCGCAGCGGCAGGATGGCCTGGTAGGCGTCGGAGGCGTACCAGGCGCGGGCCCTCTCGAGGTCCGGGAAGGCGATCAGGACGACGGTGCCGGGGAACGGCCCTTCGATGACCTCGACCTCCTTGCCGTGGACGAGGAAGCGGCCGCCGAAGGGGTCCATGGTCGGCTGGATCCCCTCGATGTACCGGATGATGTCCTCGTTCATCGCCGTGGGGCGGAGGTGGGCTATGGCGTACGCAGTCATGGTCTGCTCCCCTGTGGACCGGCCCTTCGGTCCGGGCCGTTGATCCGATCCTGTCAGCGCGCGTGCCCGGCGGCGATTACCTCTGAGGTCATGCCGCCACGGCCTCCGGGCTGCCGGGCCGGTAGGTCCGGCGGTAGGCGATCGGGGAGATTCCGAGGGCGGTCCTCATGTGCTGGCGCAGCGAGTTGGCGGAGCCGAAGCCCGCCCGGTGCGCGACCAGGTCGACCGGCAGGTCGCTGGACTCCAGCAACTGGCGGGCGACTTCCAGGCGTTGGACGGTCAGCCACTGCACCGGGGTCATGCCGACCTCGTCGCGGAACCGCCGGGTGAAGGTGCGCAGGCTCATCCGGGCGTGGGCGGCCAGCTCCGCCAGCGTGACCGGCTCGGCGAGCCGCTCCAGGGCCCAGGCGCGGGTGGCGGTGGTGGTGGCGACGGTGGGTTCGGGGACGGGCCGGTCGATGTACTGCGCCTGCCCGCCGTCGCGCCACGGCGGTACGACGCACAGCCGCGCGGCGCGGTTGGCGGCGGCGGTGCCGTGGTCGGCGCGGATCAGGTAGAGGCAGAGGTCGATGCCGGCGGCCACTCCGGCCGAGGTGAGGATGTCGCCGTCGTCGACGAAGAGCACGTCCTCGTCGAGGAGGACGCGCGGGAAGGCCCGCTGGAACTCCGGCGCGTGCGCCCAGTGCGTGGTGGCGCGCCGGCCGTCGAGCAGCCCGGCCGCGGCGAGCACCTCGGAGCCGGTGCAGATGGACACGATCCGGGTGCCGGGCCGGATGCCGGCCAGGGCGTCGACCAGCGCCGGCGGCAGGGGCTCGGCGCGCAGGAGCCCCGGCATGGCGTGGGTGGGCGGGACGATCACGGTGTCGGCCGCGGCGAGCGCCTCGGGGCCGGCCGTGACGCCGATGGTGAAGCCAGCGTCGCTGGTCACGGGCAGGCCGTCGGCGGTGCAGACGGTGACCTCGTACAGCGCGCCGCCGTCCTCCGCGTGGGCGTTGCCGAACACCCGCGACGGCATTCCGAGCTCGAACGGGGCGACGCCCTCGAGGGCGAGTACGGCGATTCGATGCAAACCGGTCATGGCCAGATCCTGTCACATGGTGGCCGTACGGCCAACACCACACGGGGTCGGATGCGGCCAAGCTGATGTCACCGGCCGGGAAACCGGCACGGATCACCCCGAGCAACACCGAAGATCACCAAGGAGACAGTCATGCGTGCGGTCGTCGTCAGCCAGTGGGGCGGACCCGAGGTTCTCACCGAGGTCGAGATGGACCGGCCCGAGCCGGGCCTGAACGAGATCCTCGTAAAGGTCCACGCGGCCGGCGTGAACCCGGTGGACTGGAAGACCCGGGCCAGTGGCGCCCTCATCGGCTGGGGCGAGGTCCCGATGGTCGGCTGGGACGTCTCCGGCACCGTCGAGGCGGTCGGTCCGGGCGTGACCCTGTACCGCGAGGGCGACGAGGTGTACGGCATGCCGAACTTCCCGCGCCAGGCGGGCGGCTACGCCGAGTACGTGGTCGCCCCGACCCGGCACTTCGCCCGCAAGCCGGCCTCCCTGGACCACGTGCAGGCGGCGGCCCTGCCGCTGGCGGCGCTGACCGCCTGGCAGGCCCTGGTGGACACGGCCGGGGTCACGGCCGGGCAGCGCGTGCTCGTCCACGCGGCGGCCGGCGGCGTCGGCCACCTGGCCGTGCAGATCGCCAAGGCCCGCGGCGCGTACGTGATCGGCACGGCCAGCGCGGCCAAGCACGAGCTGCTGCGCGAGCTGGGCGCCGACGAGGTGCTCGACTACCGCACCACGGACTTCGAGGACGCCGTCTCGGACGTGGACGTCGTGATCGACGCCGTGGGCGGGGACTACGGGCAGCGGTCGCTGAAGGTGCTCAAGCCGGGTGGACACCTGGTGACGCTGCCGGGCCCGGACGGCCTCCCGTCCGACCCGCAGGGTGTCCACGCCTCCTGGGTCCTCGTCGAGCCGGACCTCAAGGGCCTGGAGGGCATCGCGGCCCTGGCCGACCAGGGCCTGCTGAAGCCGCTGGTCGACACGGTGCTGCCGCTGGAGCAGGCCGCGAAGGCCCACGAGATCGGCGAGCTGGGCCGGACCACGGGGAAGATCGTCCTGACGGTCGGCTAGACGAGCCGGACCTCAAGGGCGCTCACAGGGCCGCGGCCGTGGCCCGGGTGGTCGTCGCGATGGTGGCGGAGCCGACCACGCGGGTGCCGTCGTAGAGCACGATCGCCTGGCCGGGGGCCACGCCGCGGACCGGCTCCGCGAAGCGCACCTGCAGCTCGCCGTCCACCATCTCCGCGAAGACCTCGGTCTCGCCGCCGTGGGCGCGCAGCTGCGCGGTGTACGTGCCCGGCGCGGCGGCCGTGGAGCCGCACCAGCGGGGGCGGATCGCGGTCAGGGCGCTGACGTCGAGGGCCTCGGCGGGGCCGACGGTGACGGTGTTGTTCACCGGCGAGATGTCGAGGACGTAGCGCGGCTTGCCGTCGGGGGCGGGGTGGCCGATCCGCAGGCCCTTGCGCTGGCCGATGGTGAAGCCGAAGGCGCCGTCGTGGGTGCCGACCTTCTCGCCCGTCGCCTCGTCGACGATGTCGCCCTCGGCCTTGCCGAGGCGGTTCGCGAGGAAGCCCTGGGTGTCGCCGTCGGCGATGAAGCAGATGTCGTGGCTGTCGGGCTTCTTCGCGACGGCCAGGCCGCGCTCCTCCGCCTCCGCCCGGATCTCGTCCTTCGTCGTGAGGGTGTCGCCGAGCGGGAAGAGCGCGTGGGCGAGCTGCTTCTCGTCGAGGACGCCGAGGACGTACGACTGGTCCTTGGCCATGTCGGAGGCGCGGTGCAGCTCGCGGGAGCCGTCCTCGTGCACCACGACGGTGGCGTAGTGGCCGGTGCAGACGGCGTCGAAGCCGAGGGCGAGGGCCTTGTCGAGCAGCGCCGCGAACTTGATCTTCTCGTTGCAGCGCAGGCAGGGGTTCGGGGTGCGCCCGGCCTCGTACTCGGAGACGAAGTCCTCGACGACGTCCTCGCGGAAGCGCTCGGCGAGGTCCCAGACGTAGAACGGGATGCCGATGACGTCGGCGGCGCGGCGGGCGTCGCGGGAGTCCTCGATGGTGCAGCAGCCGCGGGCGCCGGTCCGGAAGGACTGCGGGTTCGCGGAGAGCGCGAGGTGGACGCCGGTCACGTCGTGCCCGGCTTCGACCGCGCGGGCGGCGGCGACGGCGGAGTCCACGCCGCCGGACATGGCGGCCAAGACGCGAAGGGGGCGGGCGGTGCGCGGCAGGTTCTCAGTCATAGCACCGTCCAGAGTACGGGGGAACCGCCCGGGGTCACAGCGCGTTATCAGCTGCGGGGGGTGGATCACATGGGGAGCAAGGTCGAAGCTGCACCGAAGGCGGCGCCGCGCAGGACCCGCCGGGCGGTGCTGTTCGGGGGGCTCGGGGTGTTCACGGTGGCGGCGATCGCCGGGCAGGACGAGCTGCGGCGTGCCTGGTGGCTGCTGCCGGGGGTGGGCAAGCCCCGCAAGGAGGGCGAGGTGGACCACGTGGGCGCGGGCTGGACGTCGGCCTCGCCGGCGAACTGGCGGATGGCGGACCGGCCCGAGGACTACCGGGTGGACCGGATTGTCGTGCATGTCACGCAGGGCGGCTTCGCGTCCTCGGTGGACGCCTTCAAGAACCCGTTCCACAGAGCGTCGGCGCACTACATAGTCGGCCAGGACGGCCGCATCGAGCAGATGGTGCGCGAGATGGACGTCGCTTTCCACTCGGGCAACCGCTCGATGAACGAGCGCAGCGTGGGCATCGAGCACGAGGGCTTCGTGGACCGGCCGCAGGACTTCACCGAGGCGATGTACGTGGCCTCGGCCCGGCTGGCTGCCGACATATGCCGCAGGTACGGCATACCGGTGGACCGTAGGCACCTGGTGGCCCACTCCGAGGTCCGGGGCACCGACCACACGGATCCGGGCCGCCACTGGGACTGGAACCGGTACCTGGGCCTGGTCCGCTCGGAGCTCGCGGCGGCGCCCGCCCAGGCCTCGGGCTGACCAGCTGTGGACTCGGCCGTCTCTTTCGGATCACGCCGGTCAGGCCCGCGGCGTGATCCGAAAGGGACGGCCTAGCTGAGGCCCGCCGTACGGGCGCGCTCGACGGCCGGGCCGATGGCGGCGGCGACGGCCGCGACGTCCTCCTTGGTGGAGGTGTGGCCGAGGGAGAAGCGCAGGGTGCCGCGGGCCAGCTGCGGGTCGGTTCCGGTGGCGAGCAGGACGTGGCTGGGCTGGGCCACGCCGGCGGTGCAGGCGGAGCCGGTGGAGCACTCGATGCCCTGGGCGTCCAGCAGGAGCAGCAGGGAGTCGCCCTCGCAGCCGGGGAAGCTGAAGTGCGCGTTGGCCGGGAGCCGGTCGTCCGGGTCTCCGCCGAGGACGGCGTCGGGCACTTCCCGGAGCACGGCGGCGACCAGTTCGTCGCGCAGCGCGCCGATCTCGGCGGCGAACCGCTCGCGCCGCTCGGCAGCGATCACGGCGGCCACCGCGAAGGCGGCCACGGCGGGCACGTCGAGGGTCCCGGAGCGTACGTGCCGCTCCTGGCCGCCGCCGTGCAGGACGGGTACGGGGCTCTGGTCGCGACCGAGCAGCAGCGCGCCGATGCCGTACGGGCCACCGACCTTGTGGCCGCTGACGGTCATCGCGGCGAGGCCGCTGTCGCCGAAGCGGACGTCGAGCTGACCGAAGGCCTGGACGGCGTCGGAGTGCAGGGGGATCCCGAACTCGCGGGCCACGGCGGCCAGTTCGCGGACCGGCATGACGGTGCCGATCTCGTTGTTGGCCCACATGACGGTGGCCAGGGCCACGTCGTCGGGGTTGCGTGCGATGGCTTCCCTGAGGGCCTCGGGGTGCACGCGGCCGTAGCGGTCGACGGGGAGGTACTCGACCCGGGCGCCCTCGTGTTCGCCGAGCCAGTGGACGGCGTCGAGGACGGCGTGGTGCTCGACGGGGCTGGCGAGCACCCGGGTCCGGGCGGGGTCCTGGTCCCGGCGGGCCCAGTAGAGGCCCTTGACGGCGAGGTTGTCGGCCTCCGTGCCGCCCGCGGTGAAGACCACCTCGCTCGGGCGGGCGCCGAGTGCCTCCGCGAGGGCCTCGCGGGCCTCCTCGACGGTACGGCGGGCGCGGCGGCCGGCGGCGTGGAGGGAGGACGCGTTACCCGTGGCGGCGAACTGCGCGGTCATCGCCGCAGCGGCCTCCGGGAGCATCGGAGTGGTGGCGGCGTGGTCGAGGTAGGCCATGATCCCCCGATTCTACGAGTCCGCCCCACGGGGCCGGACCCCGCGGGGTCAGCGGGGGGCGCGGGCCAGCTGGCGGGACTGGGCCACCAGGCGGTCCGCGGAGTCCCAGACCTCGGCGTCCTCTTCCAGGAAGCCGCCGGCCAGGTTCCGGGTCGTGATGGAGATCCGCAGCGGGCCCGGGGCCGGGCGGTGGCGGATGTGGGTGGTGAGTTCGATGGTCGGGCTCCAGCCCATCAGGCCGAGGTCGAAGCAGGTCGGCGGCAGCGCGTCCACCGCGAGCAGCATCGAGAGCGGGTCCGCGTCGCGACCGTCGGCCAGCTCGAACCAGGCCCGCATCTCGCCCTTCCCCGACGGCGCGCCGAGCGCCCAGCCCGCCGTCGCCGGGTCCAGCCGCAGCCGGAGCCGGTCCACGATCGCATTGCTGCCGGGGATCGGGGCCGGGCCGGCCTCCGGGCCGAGGCAGTCCGCGTAGGGCGGGATCACCGGCGGGACGGCCGTGGTGCGGACGTCGTCCGGCAGGGAGGCGAGGTCGCCGTACGAGGCGACGACCCGGATCCGCTCGACCTCGGCGCCGTTCTCGTCGTACTGGAAGAGGGAGGCCTGGCCGGTGGAGAGGGTGCGTCCCACCCGGACGACCTCGGTGCGGATCACCGCGGGGCCGGGGACCGACGAGGTCAGGTAGTGCGCGGAGACGGTGAAGGGGTCCGGGTGCGGCAGGGCCGCCGACAGCGCCCGGCCGACCAGGGCCAGCAGATAGCCGCCGTTGACGGCGGTGATGATCGTCCACCCGGCGGAGAGCTCCGCGTCGTACACCCCGGGCTCGCCCGCACGGGCGGTGACGGTGGTGTCGCGGTCGAACTCGCTGTCGCCGATGGTTGCCTGGGCCGCTGCGTATGCCATGGACCCGACAGTACAAGGCGAAGCTACTAAGCGGTAGCTTTCCTTTGCTACATGCTGGTTACGGCTCTTCGGCCACCGAGGAGCGGCGGTTCCAGGCCAGCGGAGCCCGCCAGTGGTAGCGCATGGCGAGGAGCCGGAGCACGAAGGTGGTGACGATCGCGAGGGCGGTCGTCACGGCGTTCAGGACGTCGAAGGCGATGAAGACAGCCACCATCGTGGCGCCGACGGTGGCCGGCACGGCGTACATCTCGCGGTCGCGCAGCAGCCGGGGCACCTCCCCCGCCAGGACGTCGCGCAGGACGCCGCCGCCGACGGCCGTGGCCAGGCCGAGCGCCGCGGACGCGGTGAGCCCGAGCCCGAACTCGTAGGCCTTGGTGGTGCCGGTCACGCAGAACAGGCCGAGCCCGGCCGCGTCGAAGACGTTGATGGCGGCGTTGATCCGCTGGACCTCGGGGTGGAGGAAGAAAACGAGCGCGGCGGCGATCAGCGGCGTGACGAAGAAGCTGAGCTCGCCGAAGGCGGCCGGCGGGACGGCGCCGATGACGAGGTCGCGGAAGAGGCCGCCGCCGAGGGCGGTGACCAGCGCGAGGACGCAGATGCCGAAGACGTCGAAGTTCTTGCGTACGGCGAGCAGGGCGCCCGCGGTGGCGAAGACGAAGATGCCGGCGAGGTCCAGGGCATGCTGGATCCCGGGCGGGAAGAGATCGTGGAGCACTGCCCCATTGTGCCGTTCGCCCCGGCCGGCGGTTCGACGGGCCGGGCCCGCCACCCCGGCCGGTGTCTGCCAACCCGGCCCGGGGCTGCCGCCCCGGCACCCCCGGGCGGCCTCGGACATGCCGAAGTCCCGGGCTCCGACCGCTACGCGGAGCCCGGGACACCGGACGAGGTGGGCCCGGTTACTCCGAGACCGTCACCACCGCATCGGCCGCGCCCGGCAGGGCCGGGTCGCCCGGGGCCTGGTCGGCGGCGTTCTCCGGGTGGTGGCAGGCGACCTGGTGGCCCGTGGCCAGCGCCAGCATCGGCGGCTCCTGCGTCGTGCAGATCTGCGTGGCCTTCCAGCACCGCGTGTGGAAGCGGCAGCCGGAGGGGGGCGAGATCGGCGAGGGCACGTCGCCCTTGAGCAGGATGCGCCCGCTCTTCGCGCCGCGCCGGCGCGGGTCCGGCACCGGCACGGCCGACAGCAGCGCCTTGGTGTACGGGTGCATCGGGTTCTCGTACAGCGACTTGCGGTCGGTCAGCTCAACGATCTTGCCGAGGTACATCACCGCGATGCGGTCCGACACGTGCCGGATGACCGACAGGTCGTGCGCGATGATCACGTACGTCAGGCCGAGCTCCTCCTGGAGGTCGTCCAGCAGGTTGACCACCTGGGCCTGGATCGACACGTCCAGCGCCGAGACCGGCTCGTCCGCGACGACCAGCTTCGGCTTGAGGGCCAGCGCGCGGGCGATGCCGATGCGCTGGCGCTGACCACCCGAGAACTCGTGCGGGTAGCGGTTGTAGTGCTCCGGGTTGAGGCCCACCAGGGACAGCAGGCGCTGCACCTCCGCCTTCAGGCCGCCCTCCGGCTGCACGCCCTGCAGCTTGAAGGGGGCGCTGACGATCGTGCCGACCGTGTGCCGCGGGTTCAGCGAACCGTACGGGTCCTGGAAGATCATCTGCACGTCGCGGCGCATCGGACGCATCGCGGAGACCCCGAGGTGCGTGATGTCGCGCCCCTCGAACTCGACCGTGCCGCCCGTGGGCTCCAGCAGGCGCGTGATCAGGCGGCCCATCGTCGACTTGCCGCAGCCGGACTCGCCGACGACGCCGAGCGTCTCACCGCGCCGGACGTCGAAGTCGATGCCGTCCACGGCCTTGACGGCCCCGACCTGCCGGCGCAGCAGCCCCTTGTTGATGGGGAAGTGCTTGACCAGGCCGGTCACCTTCAGCAGCGGTTCCTCGGAGGCGTCCGCCGTCTTCTTCATGTCGGTCACAGCTTCGGCGCAATCTCTTCGGTCCAGATCCGGGTCCGCTCTTCCTGCGACATGTGGCAGGCGGACCAGTGCCGGCTGTCGTCCTCGGTGAGCTCGGGCCGCTGGGTGCGGGTGATGCCGCCCTTGGGGATGTCGGCGTACGGGCAGCGCGGGTTGAAGGCGCAGCCGCTCGGGATGTTGATGAGGCTGGGCGGCGAACCCTTGACCGGGATCAGGCGCTCGGTCTGCTCGCGGTCGATGCGCGGCATGGAGCCGAGCAGGCCCCAGGTATAGGGGTGGCGGGGTTCGTAGAAGACCTTCTCGGCGGTGCCCCGCTCGACGCACCGGCCGCCGTACATCACGAGGATCTCGTCGGCCATCTCGGCGACCACGCCGAGGTCGTGCGTGATCATGATGACCGCGGAGCCGAACTCCTTCTGCAGGTCGCGGATCAGGTCGAGGATCTGCGCCTGGACGGTGACGTCCAGGGCGGTGGTCGGCTCGTCCGCGATGAGCAGTTCGGGGTTGTTGACCAGCGCCATCGCGATCATCGCGCGCTGGCGCATACCGC
This sequence comes from Streptomyces sp. NPDC031132, assembly GCF_055570595.1. Classification (NCBI taxonomy): domain Bacteria; kingdom Bacillati; phylum Actinomycetota; class Actinomycetes; order Kitasatosporales; family Streptomycetaceae; genus Streptomyces; species Streptomyces sp. NPDC031132. Next base: position 418,706 of record NZ_JBVIGX010000001.1, on the reverse strand, counting down.
CGGAGAACTCGTGCGGGTACGCGTCCACGCGCCGGTGGGGCTCCGGGATGCCGACCCGGTCGAGCATCTCGACCGCGCGGGTGCGGGCGGTCTTCTTGTCGACGTTCTGGTGGGTCCGGTACGCCTCGATGATCTGCTTGCCGACCGAGTAGTACGGGTGCATCGCGGACAGCGGGTCCTGGAAGACCATCGCCATCTTGCGGCCGCGCAGCTTGCGCACGTGGTCCGCATCGGCGCGTACGAGGTCCTCGCCGTCGAGCACGACCTGGCCCGAGATGTCCGGGCGGCTGCGGGCGTTGCCGGTGCGGTGCAGGCCCATGATGGCCAGCGAGGTCACCGACTTGCCGGAGCCGGACTCGCCGACGATGCCGAGCGTCTTGCCGCGCTCGAGGTCGAAGGAGAGCCCGTCGACGGACTTGACCAGGCCGTCGTCGGTCGGGAAGTGCACCTTGAGGTCGCGTACGGAGAGGAACGCGCCGTCCTTGGGGGGCCCGGCCTGCTCGGGGATGAACGCGGGCCCGCCGGAGGTGCTCTCGCCGGAGGCGGTGGTGGGGTTCTCGGTCACGTCAGCCTCACGCGCGGGTCGATGACGGCGTACAGCAGGTCCACGATCAGGTTGGCCATCACCACGAAGAGCGCGGCGAGCAGGGTGACGCCCATGATCACGGGCAGGTCGCCCTGGCCGATGGCGGCCACGGCCGCCGTCCCCAGACCCTGGAAGTTGAAGGTCGTCTCGGTGAGCACCGCGCCGCCGAGGAGTCCGCCGAGGTCCAGGCCGAACATCGTGACGATCGGGGTGAGGGTGGAGCGCAGGGCGTGCTTGCGGATGACCACGCCCTCCTTGAGCCCCTTGGCGCGGGCGGTGCGGATGTAGTCCTCGCCGAGGACCTCGAGCATCGTGGCGCGGGTGATGCGGGCGTAGGTGGCGGCGAAGAGGAAGGCCAGGGTGATCCAGGGCAGGATCAGGGAGTTGAGCCAGGCCACCGGATCCTCGGTGAACGGTTTGTAGTTGGACACGTCCAGCCAGCCGAGGCTGTAGACGAAGATCGCGGGAGCCACCATGCCGGTGAAGAAGATCGGCAGGGAGACGCCGGCGAGGGCGCCGACCATCACGGTGCGGTCGATGGCCGTCCGGCGTTTGAGCGCCGAGATGACACCGGTCGCCACACCGGCGATCACCCAGATGACCGCCGCGCCGAGGGCGAGCGAGAGGGTGACCGGCATGCGGTCGACCATGGTCTCCCAGACGGGAGCCTCGGTCTTGAAGGAGTAGCCGAAGCACGGGGCGGCGCAGTGGGTGACATCCGTGCCGCCGTCGTAGTCACGGCCGGCGAAGATGCCCTTGACGAAGGTCAGGTACTGCTCGGAGATGGGCTTGTCGAAGCCCATCTTCACGCGGATGCCCGCCAGGGCGGTCTCGTTGGTCTCGCGGCCGGCGTACATCAGGGCCGGATCGCTGCCTGTGAGCTTGGGGACCGCGAAGAAGATGCCGAAGGTGACCACGGAGACCACCAGCAGCGTGGCGACGACGTTGAACAGCCGCCGTATGAGGTAGACGAGCACTGCAGTCGGCCGCCCGGGGCGGGCGGCTGCCGTCCCTCGTGGGAACGACAGCCGCCGCCTGCGGCCTTCACCTGCCCTTCGGACTAGCGCATGTGCGGTGAAGGCACTTGCCTGTTGTTACGTGACGACTCGACGACTCGACTACTTGGCGGCGATGCCGACGGTGGCCAGGTCGATCTTGCCCATGGAGTCGTTGAAGTAGACGTTCGTCAGACGCGGGTTGTGGTAGACGAAGGCCTTGTCGAAGTTGATGGGAAGGTAGAGCGCCTTCTCCATGACCTTCTTGTTGATGTCCGTGTAGAACGGAGCGGCGGCTTCCGGAGTCGCGGCGGCCGCAGCCGTCTTGAAGAGCTCGTTGATCTCCGGGTCGTTGATCATCGTGTAGTTGTTGTTGGCGTTCGGCTGGATGAACTTGCCGTCGACCAGCGGCTGCAGGAAGCCCGAGCCGGAGTTGTAGTCGGCGCCCCAGCCCATCACGATGATGCCGTAGTTCTTCTTCTTCACGTTCTCGGGCGAACCGATCGTGGAGGAGGAGAGCTTGCCGTCGTACTGGTCGATGGTGACCTTGATGCCGACCTTGGCGAGCGACGCCTGCAGGGACTCGGCGGTCTTCACCTCGGGAGCGCGGTTGTTGCGCACCGCGATGGTGGTCTCGAACCCGTCCGGCTTGCCACAGGCCTTGAGGGCCTCCTTGGCCTTGGCCTCCTGCGGCTCGCCCTTGGTCAGGTTGTACGGGTCGTAGCTCTTGTCGGAGCCGGGGATGCCGGGCGGCAGCATGTTCGCGCCGAGGTCACCGCTGGTCGGGCCGCCGCGGGCGGTCTGCAGGGACTTCGGGTCGGCCGCGTAGATGACGGCCTTGCGGCACTCGATGTTGTCGAACGGCGCGACCGTGGTCGGGAAGGCGAAGTAGCGGATGTAGCCCGTGAACGGGTTGTCCGCGTTCTTCTTCAGGTTCTCGTCCTTGAGGACCTTGTTCTTGCCGGCCTGCTGCATGCCCGTGCCGTCGATGGCGAGGTCGATGTCGCCCGACAGCAGACGCGCGTCCATGTCGTCCGGGTTGGTGGTCACCGTGAACGAGACCTTGTCCGGCAGACCCTTGCGGATCGTGTCGGTCTTCGGGTCCCAGTTCTCGTTGCGGACGAAGGTCGCGCCCTTGCTCGCGGTGAAGCTCTCGACCTTGTACGGGCCGGTGGAGACCGGCTTGTTGGTGTACGTGGCGCCCGTGTCCTTGGCCGCCGGGACCGGCGAGGAGGACGGCATGGCCAGCAGGTAGCTGAAGTCGGAGTTGGCGCTCGCCAGGTTGAAGACGATCGTCTTGTCGTCCGGCGTCTCGACGGACTTCAGACCCATCTTGTTGGGGTCGGTGTCCTTGTACGGGCCGGGGTACTTCTGGCCCTGGTCGAGCAGGTCGATCAGGTACGTGGGACCGCCGGACAGCACGTCCTGCGCGAAGACGCGCTCGATGCCGTACTTGAAGTCCTTCGAGGTGATCGGCGTACCGTCCTCGAACTTCACGCCGTCCTTGATCTTGAGGGTGTACGTCTTGCCCTCGTTGCTCAGGACCGGCAGGGCCTCGGCGAGGTCCGGGACGATCTTGCTGCCGTCCTTGCCCGGCTTGCTGTCGTACGCGAGCAGCTGGCGCACGTAGAGGCGCTGGATGTCCCACACGAAGCCGTAGTAGGCACGCGCCGGGTCGAGGTAGTCGACGTCCTGCGGCGACCAGAGCTTGAGCTCGCCGCCCTTGGCGTCCGAGGGGTTCACCATGGCGGTGGTCGCGGCGTTGAAGGCAGCGCCAGCGCCGCCCTTGCCCTCGGTCTTCTTGTCGCCGTCACTGCCACCGCACGCGGCGGTCAGGGACAGGGCGGCGATCACGGCGGTGATCGCGAATGCCTGCTTTCTGCGGATCACGTTGGTCCAACCTCCATAGGTGGGTGAATCGATGAAGCGGTTCAGCTGCCCTTGGGGTCGAGTGCGTCACGCAGCCCGTCCCCGAAGAGGTTGAACGCCAGGACGGTGATGAAGATCGTGATACCCGGGACCACCATGTACGCGGGGTCGTCCTGGTAGATGGGGATGGCGTCGGAGAGCATCTTTCCCCAGGAGGCGGTGGGCGGCTTGACGCCGGCACCGAGGAAGCTGAGGGCCGCCTCCGTCAGGATGTTGGTCGGGATGAGCAGCGTCGAGTAGACGAGGATCGGCGCGACCAGGTTGGGCAGCAGCTCCTTGATCAGGATGTAGCCGCGGCCGGCCCCGAGGCTGCGGGCGGCCTCGACGTACTCGCGCTCCCGCAGGGAGATCGTCTGGCCCCGGACGATACGGCCGATGTACGGCCAGCCGAAGAAGCCGATGACGACGATCAGTACGCCCATCCGGACGCCCGAACCCTCGAACCCCCAGAGGGAGTTGGGGACGACGGAGACCAGGGCGATGGTGAACAGCAGCTGCGGGAAGGCCAGCAGCAGGTCCATCAGGCGGCTGATGAGGCCGTCGACCCAGCCGCCGAGGAACCCGGCGAGCGCGCCGAGCAGGCTGCCTATGGTGACCGACACGAAGGCCGACAGGAACGCGACGACCAGGGAGATGCGGGCGCCGTAGACGATCCGGCTGAACACGTCGCGGCCGTTGGTGGGTTCGACGCCGAGCAGGAAGTCGGAGCTCATCCCGCCGAAGGATCCGAGCGGTGTGCCCAGGTCCGGGTCGATCAAGTCCTCGTGGAACTCGTTGGGCGGGTGGCCCAGCAGGCTCACGATCTGCGGTGCGAAGACCGCCACCAGGATCAGGAAGATCACGACCACGCCGCCGGTCAGCGCGACCTTGTCGCGCTTGAGCCGCATCCAGGCGATGCGGCCGGGCGAGCGGCCTTCGATGGCCTTGGCAGGGACGTCGGCTACGGACACGGGTGCGGGTGATTCCGCGCTCGTGTCATGCAGTGGTGCCGTCATCGTGGTGGGGACCCCTCTCGGCCGACGGGTTGCCGGCCCATGCCCGCCGCTGTGGCGGCGTTGGTGCGGAGTGGCGCTCGGAGTGCGTGGTGACACGCAGGACGCGTGCTGAGGTGCAAGAACTGCAGGAAGTGCCGTGCAAAGCCACAAGCAAAATTCACGTACGGAACCGGGCTTTGAAGGACTGACCGGCTCTTGGGTGGGGAGTCTTCATCGGCGCTGCGATCAGCCGCCAGACCCGCAGATGAATGGATGCGCAACCGTGATGTGAGGGTCGAGTTCCCGTTATCCGGACTTCGCTCTCGCCTGAGCGGATCAAGACCGTCCGTTCGGTACCCAATCGGACATGGCGCCCAACTCACGGTAGGAGCATGTCTTTTGGCTCCACAACAGGGGTGAAATCCGGACAAGCCGAAGGCCGCAGGGAACGGTGGTTCCCTGCGGCCTTCGAACGGTTCGATACGACTGTCTCAATGACCGGGCAGACCCGGACGAGGGGGATCCGCCCCCGGGTCAGTACGCGGGGGCCTGGCCCTCGCGGTCGTAGAAGGGCCGGCTCTGGGCCCGCAGCCACATCGCGACGGGATCGTGCTCGTCCGCCAGCGCCACCGTGCACACCGGCACGCCCTCGGGGACCGCGCCGACCGACTGGCGCATCATCTCCCGTACGGATTCCAGCGCGGGCGCGGAGGCGTCGTACAGGTCGAGCCCGACCGCGAGGTACGGCGAGCCCAGCGACGGCTGCACCCAGGCGCGGCGCAGCGAGCGGACGGCGGGGGTGCGGTGCGCGTGCTGGGTCAGCAGCCCGTAGAACTGCGGGAGCTCCAGGGCCGGCTCGGACAGCCGCAGCGGGCCGGCCGGCATCCGGTCGAGACCGGTGGCGATCCGGCGCAGGTCGGCCCAGGGGATGCCGAGGCCGCCGCCCTGGGCGTGCGGGTTGAGCCACAGGCCCCAGCGGTCCGGGTAGAGGGCGCGGGCGATGTCCCGGCCGGTGACCACCTCGTAGCCCCGGTTCCAGCCGCTGGCGGCCAGCTCCTGGGGGGAGGTCACGCACGGCGCGTACCCGAGGCCCTCGACCTCCATGCCGCCGTACTGGGCGTCCGGGGAGCCCGGCTGCCCCTGCCAGAGCAGCATCCACAGGCGGCCCTCGGCGAGGGCGTGCAGAAGCGACTCATAGCTCTCGTAGCGCCCGGGAGTCACCTGGCGCATCATGTGCTCGAGCTGCCCGGCCGCGGCCGTGCCTGACGCACTCACCCGGTACTCCTTCTTCGTCTGCCCGTCGTCCCACCCGTATCCGCACCCAGCTTAAGCGGCCCTATGGCAGGTAGAAGGGGCGTACGCGCGTAACGATGAAGTCGACCACCGGGTCCTGCACGGCGTCCAGGAGGATCAACTGCACGGGCCAGGGCGGCGGTACCCGGGTCAGGGCCCGGCCGAGGGCGTCCATCGGGGCGTTCCGCATGTCGGGCTCCCATCCCAGCAGCCGGACACCGATGTAGAGCTCCGGCTCCCCGCCCTCGACGCTGGCGAGGCAGCGGTGGGCGGCGGCGACCACGCCGGTGGCGCGGAACTCCTCGGCGGCGGCGGTCAGGAAGTCCACCGGGTCTTCCTGCCAGTCGGGCTCGTAGAGCCGGACGCGGCCGCCGGTGGCGGGGCCGTCGAGGGGGCTGCGGCCGATGCGGCAGAGCTCCGCGACGGCGGGCGGGGGCAGCGGGACGCCGACGGCCCCCTCGGGGTTCACGGCGATGCCGAGCTGCGGGGGCAGACCGCGGGCGAACTCGACGGCCGGGGCGACGGCGAAGTCCATGGCGGGTCCGGCGCAGGCGCGGAACTGGGCCTCGGAGCTGTAGACGGGGACGTACGCCGCCCCGGCGATCTCCATGGTGGGCAGCGTGAGGCCGGCCCCGTCCGGGCCGCCGCCGCCGGGCAGGGGCACCCAGAGCAGGCTCCGCCCGAGCACCTCGACGATCCGGGCCCCGGCGTCCGCCTGCCCGAGCGCCGCCCCGAGCACCTGTTCCAGCTCGTTGTCCGGCCAGCCGCCGCCCTGCATGTACGCCTCCGCTGATTCGCCCCACGCTGTCGGCCCGAGGTTAACGGCTCGGGCCCCGCCCCCTTCCGGGGGCTACGCCGACTCCCGCCGGAACGCTATGCGGGTCACGGACGCGGCCGAGCCGCGGTCCAGGAGGACCGCCGACGTGCAGCCCGCGGGGAGGCGGCCCGATTCCGCTTCGCGCAGCAGCCGGGCCACCGCGCCGCGATGGCGGGCGAAGGCGTACGCCGACACCCCGCGCCCCCGCGCCGCCTGCCCGGACAGGGCCTCCTCGGGGGTGGTGTCCAGCAGCAGCAGGTGCAGCCCCCGGCCCCGCCGCCGGGCGGCCGCGGCCAGCAGGCTCCGCACCCAGCTCTGCGTCCCGCAGTCGTGGACCACCGCCGAGGCCCCGGAGCGCAGCGTCCGCCACAGGCCCCAGTAGTGCGCGCAGCGGACCAGCGGCCGGTACACCGCGTACGGCAGCGCCCGCGGCATCCGCCGCTCCCAGCGCTCGCGCACGTCCTGGGAGTCGATGCCGCCGCCCTCCGCGGCCCGCTTGATCAGCGTGCTCTTGCCGCCGCCCGGCAGGCCGGACACCACGACGATGTCGCCTTCGGCGAAGCCGAGCCACTGCGGTCCCTGCGGCCCCCGGCCGCGCAGGTCCCGTACGGGACCGCCGACGGAGCACGCCCGCCGCGCCGCCGGCACTCCCTCCACGGCTCCCGTCCCGGTCGCCGCCAGCACTCCGAATCTCCGCACAGTGATCGCCTCCCCCCATCGGGCCCGCCGGGCCCCTCATGCCCACTGAGTGTAAAGAGACGGTAATCCGGCACCGCCCGGTTCCGGCCCGCGCTTCCCGGCCGCCTCACCGGTCCGTACGTTCTTTCGGGCCCGACCGTCCGATCGCCCGGACGGCGTGCAATGATGTGCGCCATCTGGACCAACTGCATACCGGCCGCTTGAATCCGCGCGGGAGAGTCCCGGCAGGCCGTTGAGGCCGCGCCCGGGCGCCGAAGGAGCAAGTTCCTCCCTTGAATCTCTCAGGCCCCGTACCGCGTGGATGAGGCAGATCTGAAAAGCGAGCCGCGCCGCCGTCCCTCACGACGGCATCCGCGTGCGCTCCACCCAAGGTGCAAGTCGACGTTCCCCGGGTCCGACCGGGAACTCTCGGCGAACCTCTCAGGTTCCGATGACAGATGGGGAGGATCGTCCTCGTCATGTCATGCCCTGGGACCCGGGAGCCACACCCATGAGCACTGCCCCCCGCCTGACCGCCCTCGATGCGCTGCACCGATCGCTCGGTGCCACCATGACCGATTTCGCGGGCTGGGACATGCCCCTGCGGTACGCCAGTGAGCGCGACGAGCACAACGCCGTCCGCACCAGGGCCGGCCTGTTCGACCTGTCCCACATGGGCGAGATCACGCTGACCGGCCCGGAGGCCGTCAAGGCCCTGGACTACGCGCTGGTCGGCAACATCTCCACCGTCGGCGTCGGCCGCGCCCGCTACACGCACATCTGCCAGGAGGACGGCGGGATCGTCGACGACCTGATCGTCTACCGCCTGGGCGAGACCGAGTACATGGTCGTCGCGAACGCCTCCAACGCCCAGGTCGTCCTGGACGCCCTGACCGAGCGCGCCGCCGGCTTCGACACCGAGGTCCGCGACGACCGCGACGCGTACGCGCTGATCGCCGTCCAGGGCCCGGAGTCCCCCGGCATCCTCGGCTCCCTCACCGACGCCGACCTGGACGGCCTGAAGTACTACGCCGGCCTGCCGGGCACGGTCGCGGGCGTGCCCGCGCTGATCGCACGTACGGGCTACACGGGCGAGGACGGCTTCGAGCTGTTCGTCGCCCCCGAGCACGCCGTGGAGCTGTGGCAGGCGCTGACCAAGGCGGGCGAGGGCGTCGGCCTGGTCCCGGCCGGCCTGTCCTGCCGCGACACCCTGCGCCTGGAGGCGGGCATGCCGCTGTACGGGCACGAGCTGACCACCTCCCTCACCCCCTTCGACGCGGGGCTGGGCCGGGTCGTGAAGTTCGAGAAGGAGGGCGAGTTCGTGGGCCGCGCCGCCCTGGAGGCCGCCGCCGAGCGGGCCGCCACGAACCCGCCGCGCAAGCTGGTCGGCCTGATCGCCGAGGGCCGCCGCGTCCCGCGCGCCGGCTTCCCCGTCGTGGCCGACGGGCAGGTCGTCGGCGAGGTCACCTCGGGCGCCCCGTCCCCGACGCTGGGCAAGCCGATCGCGATGGCGTACGTGGACGCGGCGCACGCCGCGCCCGGCACCTCCGGCGTCGGCGTGGACATTCGCGGTACGCATGAGCCGTACGAGGTCGTGGCCCTGCCGTTCTACAAGCGGCAGAAGTAACACCCGTACCCCCTACCGGCTCCCTACGGACGCCGTACGCGCGTCGCACGGGCGCCGTACCGGCCGTCTCAGTCCGCAAGACCACTGTTCGTATCCACTCCCCCGCATCCAGGAGAATCAGGTCATGAGCAACCCCCAGCAGCTGCGTTACAGCAAGGAGCACGAGTGGCTGTCGACCGCCGAGGACGGCGTCGCGACGGTCGGCATCACGGAGTTCGCGGCCAACGCGCTCGGTGACGTCGTCTACGCCCAGCTCCCCGAGGTCGGCGAGACGGTGACCGCGGGCGAGACCTGCGGTGAGCTGGAGTCGACCAAGTCCGTCAGCGACCTCTACTCCCCCGTCACCGGTGAGGTCGTCGAGGCCAACCAGGACGTCGTGGACGACCCGGCGCTCGTGAACACCGCCCCGTTCGAGGGCGGCTGGCTGTTCAAGGTGCGCATCGCGGAGGAGCCGGCCGACCTGCTCTCCGCCGAGGAGTACGCCAAGCTCACCGCCGGTAACTGACCACAGGGGATCCTGATGTCTGTTCTGAACACCCCCCTCCACGAGCTCGACCCGGACGTCGCCGCCGCCGTCGACGCCGAGCTCGCCCGCCAGCAGTCCACCCTGGAAATGATCGCGTCGGAGAACTTCGCTCCGGTCGCCGTCATGGAGGCCCAGGGTTCGGTCCTGACCAACAAGTACGCCGAGGGCTACCCCGGCCGCCGTTACTACGGCGGCTGCGAGCACGTCGACGTGGTCGAGCAGATCGCGATCGACCGCATCAAGGCGCTGTTCGGCGCCGAGGCCGCGAACGTCCAGCCGCACTCGGGTGCGCAGGCGAACGCCGCCGCGATGTTCGCGCTGCTGAAGCCGGGCGACACGATCATGGGTCTGAACCTGGCCCACGGCGGTCACCTGACCCACGGCATGAAGATCAACTTCTCCGGCAAGCTCTACAACGTGGTCCCGTACCACGTCGACGAGACCGGCGAGGTCGACATGGCCGAGGTCGAGCGCCTCGCCAAGGAGTCCAAGCCGCAGCTGATCGTCGCCGGCTGGTCCGCCTACCCCCGCCAGCTGGACTTCGCCGCCTTCCGCCGCATCGCGGACGAGGTCGGCGCGTACCTGATGGTCGACATGGCGCACTTCGCCGGCCTGGTGGCCGCGGGCCTGCACCCGAACCCGGTGCCGCACGCCCACGTCGTCACCACCACCACGCACAAGACCCTCGGCGGTCCGCGCGGCGGTGTCATCCTGTCGACGCAGGAGCTGGCCAAGAAGATCAACTCCGCGGTCTTCCCGGGTCAGCAGGGCGGCCCGCTGGAGCACGTGATCGCGGCCAAGGCGGTCTCCTTCAAGGTGGCGGCCTCGCCCGAGTTCAAGGAGCGCCAGGAGCGCACCCTCGAGGGCGCGAAGATCCTCGCCGAGCGCCTGGTCCAGGAGGACGTCAAGGCCGTGGGCGTGGACGTCCTCACCGGCGGCACCGACGTGCACCTGGTCCTGGTCGACCTGCGCAACTCCGAGCTGGACGGGCAGCAGGCCGAGGACCGCCTCCACGAGGTCGGCATCACGGTCAACCGCAACGCCATCCCGAACGACCCGCGGCCGCCGATGGTCACCTCGGGTCTGCGGATCGGTACGCCGGCCCTCGCCACCCGCGGTTTCGACGCCGAGGCCTTCACCGAGGTCGCCGAGATCATCGCGCAGGCGCTGAAGCCGGCGTACGACAGCGAGGCCCTCAAGGCGCGCGTCTCCGCGCTCGCGGCGAAGTTCCCGCTGTACCCGACGCTCTAGGCATCGGCTCGGGGCCCGGCCTTGTTCCGCACAGGGCCGGGCCCCTTGTACGTCGAGACCGCGAAAGCCGCCGTACAGGCCGCCGTAACCGACCCCCCTCACGAACTGACGTACGCTGATTAACCGGGCAAGGGCGCCCACGAGGTGCCCTTTGCCTACAACCCCTGCAAAGTCCGCCCCTCCGTCGGCCGCCCTCGCTACCCTGCGAGAGCGACTGGACGGTCCGCTCCCCACCACCATGGGGATGATCCGGGAGTCCGCCAACGTGGCCATCTCCGTTTTCGATCTCTTCTCGATCGGCATCGGTCCGTCCAGCTCGCACACGGTCGGTCCGATGCGGGCCGCCCGCATGTTCGTGGCGCGGCTGAAGAAGGACGGCGTACTCGCCGAGACCGCCTCGGTGCGTGCCGAGCTGTTCGGCTCGCTCGGCGCGACCGGCCACGGCCACGGCACGCCCAAGGCGGTGCTCCTGGGCCTGGAGGGCCACTCCCCCCGTTCGGTGAACGTGGAGACGGCCGACGACGAGGTGGAGCGCATCCGCCGGAGCGGCCGCCTGCGCCTTCTCGGCACCGAGATCGGGAGCGCGCACGAGATCGCGTTCGACGAGCCGAGCCAGCTGATCCTGCACCGCCGCCGGTCCCTGCCGTACCACGCGAACGGCATGACGCTCTTCGCGTACGACGCCGCGGGCACCCCGCTGCTGGAGAAGACGTACTACTCGGTCGGCGGCGGCTTCGTGGTGGACGAGGACGCGGTCGGCGAGGACCGGATCAAGCTCGACGACACCGAGCTGAAGTACCCCTTCCGCAGCGGCGACGAGATGCTGCGCATGGCCCGGGAGAGCGGGCTGTCGATCTCCGCGATGATGCTGGAGAACGAGAAGGCCTGGCGCACGGAGGAGGAGATCCGCGAGGGTCTCCTCGAGATCTGGCGCGTCATGCAGGCGTGCGTCTCGCGCGGCATGTCGCGCGAGGGCATCCTGCCGGGCGGCCTGAAGGTCCGGCGCCGGGCGGCGACCACCGCCCGCAAGCTCCGCTCCGAGGGCGACCCGCTGGCGCTGTCGATGGAGTGGATCACCCTCTACGCGATGGCCGTGAACGAGGAGAACGCCGCGGGCGGCCGGGTGGTCACCGCTCCGACGAACGGCGCCGCGGGCATCATCCCGGCGGTCCTGCACTACTACGTGAACTTCGTGCCCGGCGCCGACGAGGAGGGCGTGGTCCGCTTCCTCCTGGCGGCCGGTGCGATAGGCCTGCTCTTCAAGGAGAACGCCTCGATCTCCGGCGCCGAGGTCGGCTGCCAGGGCGAGGTCGGCTCGGCCTGCTCGATGGCGGCCGGCGCCCTCGCCGAGGTCCTGGGCTGCACCCCGGAGCAGGTCGAGAACGCGGCCGAGATCGGCATGGAGCACAACCTGGGCCTGACCTGCGACCCGGTCGGCGGCCTCGTCCAGATCCCGTGCATCGAGCGCAACGGCATGGCGGCGGTCAAGGCGGTCACGGCGGCGAAGATGGCGATGCGCGGCGACGGCACCCACAAGGTCTCCCTCGACAAGGTCATCAAGACCATGAAGGAGACCGGCGCCGACATGAAGGTCAAGTACAAGGAAACCGCCCGCGGCGGACTGGCGGTCAACGTCATCGAGTGCTGATCCGGCACGCATGACGAGTGAGGGGCCCGGCGCGATGCGCCGGGCCCCTCCGCGTCGGCCCCCACCACAGGAGGGGCCGGTGCGGGCGTCTCGTCCAACGACGCTCCGCGTTCCTGTGACAAGACGGGCCCAGCGACCCTCCGGGTCGGGACCTTCGGCCCGCGGGGGCGGCCGGGAGGTGGGCTAGCTTGCCCGAGAGGGCGGATTCCCCCCGGTGAGCCGACAGAGAGGTGGAGCGCATGGACGGCACGGACGGTATCGAGCACCACGTCCTCCCGCTCCGGCTGGAGGCCTCGCCCGCGCCCCTGCCGCTGCTCGGGGCCTTCACGTACCGCTGCGACCGCCCTACGAGCTGGCCCTCGACTTCCGGGGCGCCGGGATGCACGTGGCGCGCTGGGTGTTCTCCCGGGACCTGCTGCTCGACGGGGAGACCTGCGCGACGGGCGAGGGGGACGTCCAAGTGTGGCCGCTCTGGCAGGGCAGGGAGCCGCGGGTGTTCCTCGCCTTCACGAACGGCGAGCGGAGCTGCGTGGTGTCCGCCCGGGCGAAGGACGTGCGCACGCTGTGCCGGCGGCTGGTCGCGCTGGTGCCGCGGGGCGAGGAGCAGCGGTACTACGACCTCGACGCCCAGCTGAGCACCCTTCTGCCCGGGTAACCACGCATCCGTCCCATTACTTTGGTTTTCAGGTGGTTCGGGTGCAACCATGAGCCTGCCGGGAGTGTCCTCAGCAGTGACACCGGTCCCCGCCTCTGAAGAATCAGGGGGACGTCATGAACCACCTCCGCCGCCGGCAGCTCGTGGCCGTTGCCACAGGTGCGCTGCTCACCGCCGGGATCACCCTCGCCGCGCCGGCCTCGGCCGTCGTCCGGCCCACGCCGCTCGTCGTGAACGCCCGCTGGGGCGGGCACTGCACGTACGACCGCATCGTCATCGACCTGCGGGGGCACGTCCCCGGGGTCACCGTCACCCGCGTGCCGAAGCTGGTCCAGGACGGATCCGGTAAGCCCGTCCCGCTGGCGGGGAAGTACTTCCTGCAGATCCGCCTGCATCCCGCCGACGCGCACGACCGCGCGGGCGACAGCACGTACCACGGGCCGAAGCTCGTCAAGATCTACCTGCCCCAGCTCAAGGGCCTCGCGATGACCGGCGACTTCGAGGGGTACGTCACCTTCGGCGCCGCCTTCCACAGCAAGCCCTCCTTCACCTCCTTCGAGCTGCACGGGCCCGAGCGGTTCGTGCTGGACGTCGCGCACCGCAACGTGTGCCGGTGAAGGCGGGGGGTGGGGGGGGGGGCGGGGGGGCCCGCCCACCCCCCCCCCCGGAGCCAGTCACCGGGGGGAGCCTCATCCGGGCCGGACCGCCGTCGGCGAACCCGTCCTCCGTGCACACGTTCCAGCCCGGGGGCGGCCTTA
>NZ_JBVIGX010000001.1:381757-404959 GCF_055570595.1 Streptomyces sp. NPDC031132 | reverse complement strand
TAGCTCTCCCTCGTCTTCTTCGTGGGGTGTGGGTGTGGTGGGTGGCGGTGAGCCCGTAGGCGGCCGCGGGAGGGTGGGGTGGTCCCGCCCTCCCCCCCCCCCCCCCCCCCCCCCCCCCCCCCACGCCTCGTACGGGATCAGGTCACCGGGCGGATCCGCATCCGGCCCGGATCGCCGTCGGCGAACCGGTCCTGCGTGCACGCGTACCGGCCCGGGGCCGGCTGGAGGAGGCCCTGGCCTGCCGTCGCCGGATGAACGCCCGGCCCCTGCCGGCGCAGCCGGAGTCGGCGCCGGCCGACGTACGGGCGTAGACGGCTACCGGTGCTCGGGGTTGGGGAAGTCGAAGCGGCAGCCGGCGTCCCACTCCGAGCGCTGGTTGCCGTGCGCCGGGATCCCGCCCGAGCGCTTCAGCAGGGCGGCCAGGTGCATGAGGTTCCACGACATGAAGGTCGTGTTCCGGTTGGTGAAGTCGTTCTCGGGGCCGCCCGAGCCGGGGTCGAGGTACGAGGGTCCGGGACCGGCCTCGCCGATCCAGCCCGCGTCGGCCTGCGGCGGGACGGTGTAGCCGAGGTGCTGGAGGCTGTAGAGGATGTTCATGGCGCAGTGCTTCACGCCGTCCTCGTTGCCGGTGACGAGTGCGCCGCCGACCCGGCCGTAATAGGCGTACTGGCCCTGCGCGTTCAGGATCGAGGAGCAGGCGTAGAGCCGCTCGATGACCTGCTTCATGACGGAGCTGTTGTCGCCGAGCCAGATCGGGCCGCACAGCACGAGGATGTCGGCGTCCATGATCTGGCTGTAGAGGACGGGCCACTGGTCGGTTTCCCAGCCGTGCTCGGTCATGTCGGGCCAGACACCGGTGGCGATGTCGTGGTCGACGGCGCGGATCAGCGAGGTCCGGGCGCCGGCCGCCTCCATGACGGCGCGGCTCCGGCCGATCAGGCCCTCGGTGTTGCTGGTCTCGGGCGAGCGTTTGAGGGTGCAGTTGACGTAGACGGCGGTCAGGTCGGAGTAGTCGTAGTCGGCGGCCACGCCGCCAGCCTGGGGGTCTGCGGGCGGCGGCGCCACCGGGCCGCGGCCGTTCGGGGCGTCTGTCCGGGCCGCGCCCCTTCGGGCCGGGTTGGTACCGGTCCGTCCGTCCGACTAGGGTCAGCGGGCCTTGGTGTACGGGAAACCGGTGGAAAACCGGTGCGGCCCTCGCCACTGTGAACGGGAAGTCCGGCTCCACTCCTTCGGGAAGCCACTGGGCGGCGCGGGAGGATCCGCATCGCCCGGGAAGGCGGAGTCAGGGCATCAGCACCCGTGAGCCAGGAGACCGGCCGGGGCGCGTTGTCCATCCACGAGGTGCTGGAGAGGTCTCCCCACTCATGCATATAGCCGAGGGGTTCCTGCCCCCTTTGCACGCGGTCGCCTGGGGCGCCGCGTCCGCTCCCTTCGTCGTCCACGGTGTCCGCGCCCTCACCCGCGAGGTGAAGGCCAACCCGGAGAGCACGCTGCTGCTCGGGGCGTCCGGAGCATTCACTTTCGTCCTGTCCGCTCTGAAGATCCCGTCGGTGACGGGCAGTTGCTCGCACCCCACCGGGACCGGGCTCGGCGCGATCCTGTTCCGGCCGCCGATCATGGCGGTGCTCGGCACGATCACCCTCCTGTTCCAGGCGCTGCTGCTGGCGCACGGCGGCCTGACCACCCTCGGCGCGAACGTCTTCTCGATGGCGATCGCCGGGCCCTGGGCGGGGTACGGGGTCTACCTGCTGCTGAAGCGCTTCGACGTCCCGCTGATGGTGAGCGTCTTCTTCGGTGCCTTCTTCGCCGACCTGGTCACCTACTGCGTGACCTCCGTACAGCTGGCGCTGGCCTTCCCGGACCCGGGCACCGGGTTCCTGGGGGCGCTGGCGAAGTTCGGGGGCATCTTCGCGGTCACACAGGTCCCGCTCGCGGTGAGCGAGGGCCTGCTGACGGTGCTCGTGATGCGGCTGCTGATGCAGTCGAGCAAGTCGGACCTGGTCCGGCTGGGCGTCGCGAAGCTGACCGGTGGCGGCGAGCAGAAGGCGGCGGTCCGATGAACATGAGCCGGAACGCGAAGATCAACGGCCTGCTGCTGCTCCTGGTGGCGGCGCTGGCCGTACTGCCGCTCGCACTGGGGCTGGGCGAGGGCAAGGAGGAGCCGTTCACCGGCGCCGACGCGCAGGCTGAAGCGGCGATCACCGAGCTGAAGCCGGACTACGAGCCGTGGTTCTCGCCGCTGTACGAACCCCCCTCCGGGGACGTGGAGTCGGCGCTGTTCGCCCTGCAGGCGGCGCTGGGCGCGGGCGTGCTCGCGTACTACTTCGGCGTCCGCAAGGGCCGCCGGCAGGGTGCGGCCGCCGCGGCCGCCGCCGCGGCGTCGGACACCGCTGCGGCTCCGTCGGACACCGCTGCGGCTCGGTCGGACACCGCCGCCACGGAGGCGTAGGCGGTGCTGCCGATCGACGTGGCCGCGCACAGCAGCCGCTGGCGCGGCCGCCATCCGCTCGAGAAGGCCCTGCTGGGGCTGGGGCTGACGATCACCGCCGTGTGCCTGCCGCCCTGGCCCGGAGGGCCGCTGGTCGCCGCGGCGACGCTGGCCGTGCTGCTCGGCCCGGCCGGTGTGGCCGGACGGCAGCTGTGGCGGGCCTTCCGGATCCCGCTGGGCTTCTGCGTCACCGGCGCGCTGCCGCTGCTGGTGGCCGTCGGCGGGCCGGCCGGGCTCGTCTCGCTCGCCCCCGACGGCCCCCGGCATGCCGCGGAGCTGCTGCTGCGGACCTCGGCGGCCTCCCTCGGGGTGCTGCTGTTCGCCTTCACGACGCCCGTCTCGGACGTTCTGCCCCGGCTGGTCCGGGCCGGGGTCCCGGCGCCGGTGGTGGACGTGGCCCTGGTCATGTACCGCATCGGCTTCCTGCTGCTGGACTCGATGGCCCAGGTCCGGCGGGCCCAGGCGGCCCGCCTGGGGCAGTCGGGCCGGGCCGCGGTGTGGCGTTCGCTGGCCGGGCTCGCCGCCACCTCGTTCGTACGGGCCTTCGACCGCGCGGCGCGCCTCCAGGTGGGCCTGGCCGGGCGCGGCTACGACGGCGCGCTGCGGGTCCTCGTACCCGAGGCGGCCCTGTCGTGGCGGTTCCTGGCGGCGTCGGGGGCCCTCCTGGCGGCCCTGATCACCCTGACTCTCACCCTGAAGGGGCTCTACCTGTGAACCCGTTGGTGGAACTGGCCGGCGCGGGCTACGCGTACGAGGACGGCCCGGCGGTGCTGTCCGACGTGGACTTCGCCATCGCGGAGGGCCGGGCGCTGGTCCTGCTGGGCCGCAACGGCAGCGGCAAGACCACGCTGATGCGGCTGCTGAGCGGGGGCCTGCGGCCCGGGTCGGGGGCGCTGCGCCTGGACGGGACGCCGGTGTCGTACGACCGGGCGGGCCTGGTCCGGCTGCGCACGTCGGTGCAGCTGGTGGTCCAGGACCCGGACGACCAGCTGTTCGCCGCCTCGGTGGAACAGGACGTGTCCTTCGGCCCGATGAACATGGGGCTGACGGTGGACGAGGTCCGGGCCCGGGTGGAGTCCGCACTCGCCGCGCTGGACATCACGGCGCTGCGGGACCGCCCGACGCACCTGCTCTCGTACGGGCAGCGCAAGCGCGCGGCGATCGCGGGCGCGGTGGCGATGGCTCCGCGGGTGCTGATCCTCGACGAGCCGACGGCGGGCCTGGACCCGGACGGTCAGGAGCGGCTGCTGGACGTCCTCGCGGGCCTGCGCGCGGCCGGCACGACGGTGGTGATGGCCACGCACGACGTCGACCTGGCGGTCCGCTGGGCCGACGACGCGGCGGTGCTGACCCCGTCGGGCATCCGCGTCGGCCCGGCGCAGGTTCTCCTGTCGGACCCGGAGCTCCTGGCCTCGGCGGGCCTGCGTCAGGCCTGGTCCCCGGCGGTGACGTCCTTCCTCCGCGCCCACGCCCTCCTCCCCCCGCACACCCCGGGCCCCAAAACCCCGGAAGCCCTCGCCGCCTGGCAGTAAGGTCCGTCCCCATGCGGATCTTCGAGGCGACGGGCGAACCCCGTTCCCTGCGGTGGGACGGCGACGACCTGGTGGACGCAGTGGGCGGGTTCCGCCGGTGGAAGGCGGACGGCACGGAGCAGCCCGGCACCTGGAACACCGCGTTTTACCGCTTCGACCGCGCCGTCCACTCGCCCTCCGGCCGCTACTCGGTCGTCTACGAGGAGCGCGGCACGAAGGGCTTGGTGCTGGAGGGCGAGCGCCGCGTCCGGGAGGTGAACCGGAGCCACCACTGCGCCGAGGACTACGACTACCCCGTCGCGCTGGGCCTCCTGCCCGACGGCCGCGAGGTACTGGTGCACTGCCCGGACGAGCACAACGTCCTCCAGATCGAGGACACCGCCTCCGGGGAACGACTCACCGCCGGTTCCCGCGCGCCCCGCGACCTCTTCCACTCACGGCCGGCCATCAGCCCCGACGGGCGGAAGCTGCTCGTGGCGGGCTGGGTGTGGCATCCGGTCGGCGTCGCCGACGTCTACGACCTGGAGGCCGCCCTGGCCGATCCGGGCGTCCTCGACCGGGACGGGGTGGTGCTCGGGCGGATGGCGCTGGACGCCGAAGTGGGGTCCGCGTGTTGGCTCGACTCGGACCGGGTCGCCGTATCGGCCACGGCCGAGGACCTCGGTGACGACGTTGATCAGCCCACCCTGCAGGCGCAGGAGCTGGGCGTCTGGTCCTGCGCGGGCCGGCGCTGGCTGCACAGGAACGGCGGCGGAGCCGGAGACGGCTGGGGGACGCTCGTCGCGTGCGGGCGTGATCGCGTCGTCTCGCTGACCCGGCACCCCCGGCTGATCGACGTCACCACGGGCCGCGTCCTCAAGGAGTGGACCGGGGTTTCCGTGTCGCACCGGGACGGGGCCTACGGCGTGGACCACGTCCCCTCGCCGGTCACGGCCCTGCACGCCGGCGGGAGTCGTCTCGCGATCGTCGTCGGGGACGGGATCGCGGTCCTCGATCTGCCGCATCCCTAGGATGGCCGCATGTCGCTGCCGCATGCCATCCTGACCGCCCTGCTGGAGAAGCCCTCGTCGGGGCTGGAGCTGACGCGGCGGTTCGACAGGTCGATCGGGTACTTCTGGTCCGCGACGCACCAGCAGATCTACCGCGAGCTCGGCCGGCTGGAGGAGGCCGGGCTGATCCGGGCGCTGCCCAGCGAGGTGCCCGTACGGGGGCAGAAGAAGCAGTACGAGGTGCTGGCCGACGGGAGCGCGGAGCTGGCGCGGTGGGTCGGCGAGAGTCAGGACCCGAAGGCCATCCGGGATCCGCTGCTGCTGCGGATCCGGGCGGCCGCCGTGGTGGGCCCGCACGGGCTGGCCGCGGAGCTGCGGCGCCATCTGGATCTGCACCGGCGGCAGTTGGCGGTCTACGAGGCGATCGAGGAGAAGGACTTCCCACCGCAGCGGGACTCCGACGAGGACCGGCTGCGCCGGCTGGTGCTGCACGGCGGCATCGGCCTGGAGACGTTCTGGCTGCGCTGGCTGGAGGAGGCGCTGGCCGAGGTCGAGGACATGGCGCCGCCGCCCGGCGGAGCCGACTCCTGACCCGACGGACGCGCCGGGGCAGCGCAAAGCCCCCGCCCGCCCGGCAAAGGGGCGGCGGGGGCTGCGCAGGGCTTACTTGTTCAGGGAGGCCCAGAACTCGTCGAAGCTCAGCAGGCCGTCGCCGTTGGTGTCCTTGGACGCGACCACGGCGTCCGCGACGGCGCCGGTCACATACGCGTCGCCCATCGCCTTCATGGCCGCGCTGTACTCGTCGGCCGTGACGAAGCCGTCACCGTCCGCGTCGAACTTGCCGAACGTCGCCCGCGCGCTCTCGATGTCAGCCACTGGGATCCACCCCTTCTCGGTGCTTGTTGACCGGCCAAGGGTAGCGGCAGCCGGGCACCGCTCCTCCCGCAGGTCCCGGCAACCAGGCCCACGCCGTCGTGCGCCCCGGGGCGGCCGGGGCGGCCGGGACCACCGGGGCCGCCTGCCGCGTCCGCGGGCGAGGGCGCAGGGGCGCCCCGGGAGCCGTGCACGCCCCCGGGGTACCGCCACACCGGCCCGTTCCGTACCTCCGCGGCCCAGGGGGGCCTCGACGCCGCGGGCCAGGCAGGACTCTGCGGACACCCCCTAGCGGAAGATGCCGGTGTGGCCGAGCGAGTAGCGTCCGGGCTGCGGGTAGACGGCCAGGCCGTGCGGGCCGCCGCCCACCGGGATCTTGGCGAGCTGCTCGCCGGTCGCCGTGTCGATCGCGTAGACCTCGGAGTTGTAGCGGCCCGACAGCCACAGCACCTTGCCGTCGGCGGAGACGCCGCCCATGTCGGGGCTGCCGCCGTCGGGGAGCTCCCACTTCTTGGTGAGCTTGTTCTGCTTGAAGTCGAAGACGGAGATGCTGCCCTCGCCGCGGTTGGAGATGTACATCTCCTTGGAGTCGCGGCTGACGTACAGGCCGTGGGTGCCCTTCCCCGTGGGCAGCAGCTTGGGGATGTCGAACTTGTCGCCGCTGAGCACCCACATGCCGTGCGCCATCATGTCCGCGACGTAGAAGGTCTTCCCGTCCGGGGAGACCTTCACGTCCTGCGGCATCGCACCCTCGAAGGGCAGCTTCTGCTGGGCGACGACCTCCATCTTCTCGGTGTCGACCTTGAGGAGCTCGCCGGAGAACTCGCAGCTCACGATGAAGTAGCGGCCGTCGGCGGAGAAGTCCGCGTGGTTGACGCCGAAGCAGGTCACCGGGACGGTCTTCACCCGGTTCATCGTGTGCGGATCACGGAAGACCAGCTCGCGGTCCATGGAGGCCATGACGACGGCGTACTTGCCGTTCGGCGTGAAGTACAGGTTGTACGGGTCGTGCACCTCGACGGGCTCGCCGGCCTGGCCCGTGGCCGGGTTGATCGGCGTGAGCGTGTGGCCGCGGTTGTTGTTGACCCACAGGGTCTTCATGTCCCAGGACGGCACCACGTGCTGGGGCTGGACGCCGACCGGGATGGTGTCGACGACCTTGTACGTCTTCGGGTCGATGACGGACACCGTGTTGGAGGTGGTGTTCGGCACGTAGACGCGGGACGGGAAGTCCCGCACCGCCGGGGCGAGGTTGTTCGGCCGGTCGGCCGCGTACACGTCGTTCGGGTCGAGGAGCGGCGGCATCCCGGCCAGGCCCGGCGGGACGGCCGGGACGGCCTTGACGGGCTGCCGGGCCGGGGCTGCGGAGCCGAGCGCCTCGGCGGGCTCCTTGTCGGCCGATCCGCAACCGGCCAGGGCGGCGAGGACCAGACCGGCCAGCAGCACGGTGGCCCTCCGGGGAAGGCGGGTGGTCGTCATGAGGTCAGCAGCTCCGTGGTGGTCACCGCACGCAGCTTGCGGCGCGCGAGTTCTTCGAGGAGGGGTGGCATCGCGTCGACCGTGTCCGCGTAGCCGAAGTGCAGGCTCACCACCGATCCGCCTTGGATCGTCCCGGTGACGGTGCGGATGACGGCCGCGGCGCCGGGCGAGGTGAAGTCGAGGGAGTCCACGTCGTACGACAGGACGTGCGGGTAGCCCGCCCTCCGGGCCAGCTTCGTGACGAGGGGGGTGGCGTACTGGGTCTGGGAGGGCCTGAACCAGGTGCCGATGGAGCCGGTGAGCCGCTTGAGCCGCTGGGCGCAGCCGGTGATCTCGGCATAGGCCTCCGCCTCGGGCATGTCGTTGATCGCGAGGTGGCGCTGGGTGTGGTTGCCGAGCTCGTGGCCGCCGTCCAGGACCCGGCGGGCCATGTCCGGGTGGGCGTCGAGCCAGCTGCCGATGGCCAGTACGGTGACCCGCGCGCCGGCTCTTTCTGCCTCGGCCAGTACGGCCCGGGCGATGGCGGGGTCCCCGTTGCCGTGGAAGGTGAGGGCGACCAGGGGGCGGTTGCGCGGACCGTGCCCGATCTCGTCGGGCTGCCCGGGGAACCGGCGCGGCGCGGACGCGGCCGCCTGGCCGACGCGTGCGGCCGGCCCGGTGGCCGGGGCGGCCTTGGCCGGGGGCGCGGAGGGGGCCGAGCCGCAGGCGGCGGTGAGGGCGCCGGCGGCGGCCGCCGCGCCGGCGCGGAGGGCGGATCGGCGGTCCGGGTAGCAGAGCACCCGCCCATTTAAGGGGTGGATGGCCCCGAAGATAACGATTGACCCAATTCGGGACCTTCC
Organism: Streptomyces sp. NPDC031132; assembly: GCF_055570595.1. NCBI lineage: Bacteria > Bacillati > Actinomycetota > Actinomycetes > Kitasatosporales > Streptomycetaceae > Streptomyces > Streptomyces sp. NPDC031132. Next base: position 396,759 of record NZ_JBVIGX010000001.1, on the reverse strand, counting down.
CCGCGGTGCACCCGCACGAGGGAGTGTCCGGTATGCGATCAACGAATCACACACACCGGTGGATAGTTATTCATGGATTACCAGGCGAGTGGTCCACCTCACCTAGGATTTAGCTGGAAACTCTTAGCATTTGCACACTTATGTCCAACTTAGGACTTTTGGCGTTTGGTCGCCCGTCTGCCATAGTCGGAATCACGGCTTCCCCATTGACCCGAGCGAAGTCGCCACGCCGAGGATCACACCCCCTTCGATCCTCGGCGGACTCATGAAGCCCCCACGACGCCCCACCACGGCGACCGGGGGCTTCAGACGTTCCAGGGGCCGGCGCCGGTCGAGGGGCACCGGTCGAGGGGCACGGGTCGAGGGGCACGGGGGGGCGCCGGTCAGCGGTCGGCCACCCGCATCTCGAACCAGGTGATCTTGCCGCGCGGCAGCAGGTCGGCGCCCCAGCGGTCCGAGAGCTTGTCGACGAGGAAGAGCCCCCGGCCCGTGGTGTCCATCTCGTGGACCGGCATCAGGCAGGGCAGCCCGCGCGAGGGGTCGCGCACCTCGACCCGGATCCAGCCGCGCCGCCGCAGCATCCGTAAGCCGAAGGAGCGGGCGCCGGTGTGGCGGACCGCGTTGCCGACGAGCTCCGAGACCAGCAGGACGGTGTGCTCGGACACCTGCGGGGAGAAGCCCCAGAAGCGGATCACCACGTACCGGGTGAGCCGGCGGGCCGTGCTCGCCGACTCGGGCATGGACGGGAGCGTCACTTCCGCCTCGGCCGGATTGCCGTACAACTCCAGCGCCTTGAGACCCTGTTCGTCCTCAAGAGCCGCCGTCAGCCGTACGGCGGAAGCGCTGTTGCGCTGCCGCGGCTGTTCCACACCCTCCAGGCCCGCCATGAACCCATCATGGACGGCCGGTACGCCCGTCCGGGCCGTTCCGCAGGAAAACACCCCCCGGAATGGTCGACTCCAAGGGGGCGTCCCGTCATATGCGTTGGGCAACCGGAAGCCCGCGAAACCACCCTGATCTGCGGTGACACACCGCTCCCGGACGATCACCCCGAGTGGATCTCCACAGCTCCTTAAGGTTGCTTTAAGGCCTGGCTAATCCACTCCCAGGGAGGACTAGAGGAACTTCGCCTTGCCGGGGCCCTCCTCGACGAAGCTGCGCATGCCGCGCTCGCGGTCCTCGGTGGCGAACAGGCCCGCGAACCAGTTGCGTTCGATGGTCAGGCCGGTGTCGATGTCCGCCTCCAGACCCGCGTCCACGCACTCTTTGGCGGCGCGCAGCGCGATCGCCGGGCCCTGGGCGAGCTTGGCGGCCCAGGCGTGCGCCTGCTCGTACACCTCGGCGGCGGGCACGACCCGGTCCACGAGCCCGAGCGTGAGCGCCTCGTCGGCCTTGACCATGCGGCCGGTGAAGATGAGGTCCTTGGCCTTGGACGGGCCGATCAGCCGGGACAGCCGCTGGGTGCCGCCGGCCCCGGGGATCAGGCCGAGCAGGATCTCGGGCTGGCCGAGCTTCGCGTTGTCGGCGGCGATCCGGTAGTCGGCGCACAGCGCGAGCTCGCAGCCGCCGCCCAGGGCGTAGCCGGTGACGGCGGCGACGACGGGCTTGGGGATCCGCGCCACGGCCGTGAAGGCGTCCTGGAGCGCGCGGGACCGGGCGACCATCGCCGCGTGGTCCATCGTCTGCATCTCCTTGATGTCCGCGCCCGCCGCGAACACCTTCTCGCCGCCGTAGATGATCACCGCGCGGACGTCGGCGCGGTCGGTGGCCTCCACCGCGAGCTCGCGCAGCCGGTCCTGGGTGGCGATGTCCAGGGCGTTCATGGGCGGCCGGTCCAGGCGGAGGGTGCCGACGCCTTCGGAGACTTCGAGAGAGAGGGTCATAGGCGGAAGGTTAGCCGCGGTTAACGTGAAGTGGCCCGGTGCCGTGGGTCACAGCACCGGGCCACTCGACTACGTACGGGCGGGGACTACTTGATCCACTCCGCCCAGTCCATGTTCCAGCCGTTGAGGCCGTTGTCCGGGGCGATCTGCTTGTCCTTGGAGTTCTTCACGACGACGACGTCGCCGATCAGCGACTCGTTGAAGAACCACGCGGCGGGCTGGTTGCCGTCGCCCGCACCGCGGACGTCCTTGAGGCCCACGCAGCCGTGGCTGACGTTCTCGGAGCCGAACGTGCCCGAGGAGGCCCAGTAGTTGCCGTGGACGAAGGTCCCCGACTGCGACAGGCGCATGGCGTGCGGGACGTCCGAGATGTCGTACTCGCCGCCGAAGCCGACGGTCGCGCCGTTCATCCGGGTCACCTTGTACTTCTCGCTGATGACCATCTGACCGTTGTACGTGGTCGTCGACGGGGCGCCCGCGGTGATCGGGAGGTTCTTGAACACCTGGCCGTCGCGGACGACCTGCATCGTGTGCTCGCTCGCGTCGACCGTGGAGACCTGCGAGCGGCCGATGGTGAAGGTGACCGTACGGGTCTGCTTGCCGTAGACGCCGGGACGGCCCTCGACCCCGTCCAGGGCGATCTTCACGGTGACCTTGGTGCCCGCGGCCCAGTACTTCTCGGGGCGGAAGTCGAGGCGGTCGTTGCCGAACCAGTGGCCCTCGACCGGCACGGACGGCTCGGCCGTCACCGTGATGGCCTTCTCGACGGCCTCGGTGTTGGTGATGCCGCGGGTGAAGTTGAACGACACCGGCATGCCCACGCCGACGGTCTCCCCGTCCTCGGGCGTGTAGTGGCCGACGAAGGTGTTGGTCGGGGTCAGGGTGGTGAACGTGGTGTCCTTGGCGGACTCCCGGCCGGACTCGTCCTTGGCGACGGCGTGCACCTTGTACTCGGTGGCGGCGGCCAGGTTGCGGGCGGGCTCCCAGCTCGCGCCGTCGTCGGCGAGCTTGCCGTCGACGGCGTTGCCCTTGGTGTCGGCGACGGTCACCGTGGTGAGCTTGCCGCCGGTGCTGGTTATCTTCAGGATGCCGCTGGTGGCGACCTCCTTGGCACCGTCGTCCGGCTTGACGCTGACAACGGCCTTGGACGCCTCGGTACCGGTCTTGCCGCCCCCGCCGCCCCCACCGTTGTCGCCGCCTCCGCCGCCGGTGTTGCCGCCTCCGCTGCACGCGCTCGTGAGCAGCAGTGCCGCTCCGAGCAGGAGGGCCGGCAGGCCGGTGCGGCGGGCGCGGCCGCGTATCGGCTGCACGTTCACTCTTGTTCTCCCCATGTCCCCCGCGCGCGGACAGTCGCGCGCTTGTCGACAGGAAATCACACGGGGGGATCACGAAGAGAAACGGTCTTGTCACCGTTCCGTCCCAAGAGTGGGGAAGGACCGGCGTGTCGGGCGGAGCCGCCAGTTCCGGGTGTGTCAGCCGAGGGCGGAGCCCGCGACCCAGTGCGCCCAGTCCATGTTCCAGCCGCCCAGCCCGTTGTTCGGGGCCACCGTCTTGTCCTGCGAGTTGACGACCTCCACCACGTCCCCGACCAGGGTCCGGTCGAAGAACCAGCCCGCCGGGGTGTCCGAACCGCCGCCCCTGTCGTCGCGCAGCCCCACGCAGCCGTGGCTGGTGTTGGTGGAGCCGAAGGTGTCGGGGCTGGCCCAGTAGTTCCCGTGCAGGAAGGTCCCGGAGGTGGTGAGCCTGATGGCGTGCGGTACGTCGGGGATGTCGTACTCGCCGCCGAAGCCGACGGTCTGCCCGTTCATCCGGGTCACGTCGAACATCTCCAGCACCACCATCTTGCCGTTGTAGGTGGTGTTCTTGGGTGCTCCGGCGCTGATCGGGAGGGTGGAGACGAGCTTCCCGTCCCGGCGGACCTCCATGGTGTGCGCCTCCGCGTCCACGGTGGAGACCTGGGAGCGGCCGACGGTGAAGGTGACGGCCTTGTCCTGGATGCCGTACGAGCCGGGCGCGCCCTGCACGTCCCGCAGGTTCATCGTGACGGTGACCTCTGTGCCGGGCTTCCAGTACTCCTTGGGCCGGAAGTCGAGGCGCTCGTGCCCGAACCAGTGGCCCGCGACCTCCACCGGGGGTTTGGAGGTGATGGTGATGGCCCGCTCGACGTCGGCGCGGTTCTCGATCGACCGGTTGAAGTTGAAGGAGACGATCATGCCGGTGCCGACGGTGGAGCGGTTCTCGGGCTTGAAGTAGCCGATGAACCGCTCCTCGGGGACGTAGGTGGTGAAGGTGGTGTGCCGGGCCTGGCGGCGGTCGTGGCCGTCGAGGGCGACCGCGTCCACGGTGTACTTGGCTGCGAGCGCGAGCTTGCCGCCCGCCGGGTCGGGGCTCCAGCTGAGGCCGTCGGGGGCGATGGAGCCGGGGACGCGCTCTTCCTGGGCGTCCTCGACCTTGGTGACGACGACCCGCTCGAGGCGGCCCTCGGGCACTCTGACCGTCAGCGGGCCTTCGGCCGGGACCCCCTTGGCGTTGTCGTCGGGGGTGATCCGGATGGCCTCGTCGGGCGACCGGGGTTTGCCGGGGAGCTGGATCTCGACCGGGGAACCGCCGCCCTCGGTGCATCCGGCCAGGCCGCCCAGCAGGGCCGCCCATGCCGCCACGGCGGCCAAGCCCGCCCCTGCCCGCCTCGTCAGAAGTGTCACGCTCCCTCCAACGACCGGCCCCCTCCGGGGGAAACGTGAGCGCGGGCCACGTTCCGGGCAGATCTCTCCGGGCAGAACAGTGGGAAGGACCAGACGGGGGCGGGCCCAGGCCGGGACGCCGGGGCCGCACTCTCCCCTACCCCCGCCGGTACCCAGGAGCCGTGGAGGCGGGCAGTGTCGAGCGCAGCCGAGTACGAGGCGGTGGATGCCGCCGCCATGGAGTCAGTGAAGTCATGGGAACCGTTGGATCCATTGGATGCGGTGGAGTCGTTGGATCCGGTCGAGGCCGTGGCGGTGGAGACCGTGGACGCGGTGGAGACCGTGGACGCGGTTCGCAGCGGCGGGGCCGCGCCGCCCGTCCCGCACGTCAACGGCCGGGTGAACGGGGCGGTGGCACGGGACCTCGAGCCGGCCTTACGGGCCGTCCCGCGCCCGGGGCCGCCGGTGTGGCCGGGGTCCTCGCACCCGCTCGGAGCGCGTTTTCGCACCGGCCCGGACGGGACGGCCGGCACGAACTTCGCGCTGTGGGCCCAGGGCGCGGAGGCGGTGGAGCTGTGCCTCTTCGACGCGGAGGGCGCCGAGACCCGCTGCGCGCTGACCGAGCTGACGCACGAGATCTGGCACGGCTTCCTGCCCGGTGTGCGCCCCGGACAGCGGTACGGGTTCCGGGTGCACGGCCGCTGGGACCCGTGGACGGGGGCCCGGTTCAATCCGGCCAAGCTGCTGCTGGACCCGTACGCGCGGGCCGTCGACGGTGACTTCACGCTGCCGCCGGAGGTGTACGGGCACGTCCGCGACTGGCCGCAGCAGTACATCGCGGACACCGTGCGCGACGACCGCGACTCGGCGCCGTACGTCCCCAAGGGGGTCGTGGTCCACGATGACGACGACTGGGCGGACGACGTCCGGCCGAAGACCCCGTGGGCCGATTCGGTGATCTACGAGGTCCACGTGCGCGGGTTCACGATGGGCCATCCGGGTGTTCCCGAGGAGCTGCGCGGAACGTACGCGGGCCTCGCCCATCCGGCGGCGGTCGAACACCTGACCGGGCTCGGGGTGACGGCGGTCGAACTGCTGCCGGTGCACCAGTTCGCGCACGAGGACCACCTGCTGCGCCGGGGCCTGCGCAACTACTGGGGCTACAACTCGATCGGGTACTTCGCCCCGCACGCCGGCTACTCCTCGTCCGGCACGGCCGGGCAGCAGGTCGGCGAGTTCAAGCGGATGGTCAAGGCCCTGCACGCGGCCGGGATCGAGGTCATCCTCGACGTGGTCTACAACCACACGGCGGAGGCGGGCGAGCTGGGCCCGACGCTCTCGCTGCGCGGCATCGACAACCGGGGCTACTACCGGCTCCAGTCCGACCAGCGCCGGTACGCCGACTACACAGGCTGCGGGAACACCCTGCACGCCGGGCGCCCGCACGTGTTGCGCCTCATCACGGACTCCCTGCGCTACTGGGTCACGGAGATGGGGGTGGACGGCTTCCGCTTCGACCTGGCGGCGGCGCTGGCCCGCTCGATGCACGACGTGGACATGCTCTCGCCGTTCCTCGCGGTCATCGCCCAGGACCCGGTGCTGCGGCGGGTCAAGCTGATCGCCGAGCCGTGGGACGTGGGCTCGGGCGGCTACCAGGTGGGGGCGTTCCCGCCGCTGTGGACGGAGTGGAACGACCGGTACCGCGATGCCGTACGGGACTTCTGGCGGGGCGCGCTGCCGGACGTACGGGACCTCGGGTACCGGCTGTCGGGCTCCAGCGACCTGTACGCGTGGGGCGGGCGGCGGCCCTACGCCTCGGTGAACTTCGTGACGGCGCACGACGGTTTCACCCTGCGCGACCTGGTGTCGTACGAGCGCAAGCACAACGAGGCCAACGGGGAGGCGGGCCGCGACGGGACCAACGACAACCGCTCGTGGAACTGCGGGGCTGAGGGTGAGACGGACGATGCCCGTGTCGGCGTGCTGCGGCGTCGGCAGCTGCGGAACCTGCTGACCACGCTGCTGCTGTCCACCGGGGTGCCGATGCTGGTGGCCGGGGACGAGTTCGGGCGGACGCAGGGCGGCAACAACAACGCGTACTGCCAGGACAACGAGACGGGATGGGTGGACTGGTCGCTGCTGGAGGACCCCGCCTGGCGGGAGCTGTGCGCGCTGGCCGCGCGACTGGTGGCGCTGCGCCAGGAGCATCCGGTGCTGCGCCGGCGGGCGTTCTTCTCGGGGCGGCCGCAGGGGGCGGACGGGCTGCGGGACCTGGCCTGGTTCACCCCGGCGGGCGTGGAGATGACCGAGCGGGACTGGTACGCGCCGGCCGCGGCGCTCGGGATGTACCTGTCGGGACGGGACATCCCGGGGCGCGACGAGCGGGGGCGGCAGGTGAGCGACGACAGTTTCCTGGCGCTGCTGCACGCCGGGGACGGGCCGGTGGCGTGGGTGCTGCCGGGTGCGCCGTGGGCGGCGGCGTACGAACTGGTACTGGACACCGCGCGGGAGGACCAGGCGGAGCCTCCCGGCACCCGGTTCCGGGGCGGGGAGACGCTGACGGTGCCGGCCCGGTCGGTTCTGCTGCTGAGGGTGGTGGGCTGAGGACGGGGGCGGGCCTGGCGGGCCGGGCGGCGCGGGCCGAGGGGGCGGAGGCAGCGGAGGGAGCGGAGGGAGCGGCCGCTACTTCTCCTGCTTCTCCTCGACGTGCCGCAGCATCCGCTTGAGGAGGGCGGAGAGCGCGGCCCGCTCCCCGTCGTCGAGGGGGTCGACCATCTCGGCCTCGGCGATGCCGCGCCAGCGCATGGCTTCGGTCCAGCGCCGGTGGCCGTCGTCGGTCAGCTCCACGTCGACCCGACGCCGGTCCCCGGAGGCGCGCACCCGGCGGACCAGCCCGGACTTCTCCAGGGTGTCGAGGCGGCCGGTCATCCCGGCCGGGGAGAGGAGCAGTTCGGCGGCGAGTTCGGCGGAGGGGGCCCGCCAGGGCGTGCCGCGGGAGGCGAGCCGGTGCATGGTCTCGAACTCGAACTCCTGCAGTCCGGTCTCGGCCAGGGCCCGTTCCTTGCCGTACTTCACGTGCTTGGCCAGGAGCTGGATCCGCGTGATGACCGCCTCGGTGGGCACGTCGAAGGGGACCTTGCCGCTCCAGCGGGCGATGTGCCGGTCGACCGAATCCTCGGCGTACTCCGTGTCCATGGTCGGAAGTATCGCACCCCGGGCTCGATAGTTCGTTGACGAATGATTCGCTGGCGAAATATTGTCTGCTGTCATGACCTCGTCGATCTGGCGTCTCCTCGCCGGGCGCACCTTCGCGGCCTTCGCCAGCGCCCTGATCCCCACCACCCTCACCCTGGCCGTCGTGCGCACCGGTTCCGCCGGAGACCTCGGCATCGTGCTCGCGAGCGAACTGCTCCCGATGCTGCTCCTGCTGCCCGTGGCGGGCGTGGCCGCCGACCGCTTCCCCGCCCGGCGGGTCGTCCTGGCCGCCGACCTGGTGCGCGCCGCCGCGCAGGGAGCGACTGGCGCCCTGCTGCTGACCGGCCCCGTGCGGATCCCCGAACTCGCGGCCCTGGCCGCGGTCACGGGCGCCGGCGTCGCCTTCGGGAACCCCTCGGCCCGCACGCTCGTCGCCGCGGTCGTCCCCGCCGAGAGCCGGCTTCGGGTCAACTCCCGGCTCGGGGTGGCGACCGGGCTCGCGCAGATGGCGGGACCCGCCGCCGCGGGCACGATGATGCTGGTCCTCGGGGCCGGCTGGTCCTCCCTGCTGACCGGCGCGCTGTTCGCCGCCTCCGCGCTCACCCTCGGCGGACTGCGGACCGCCCCGGCGCCGCTCGTGCGCACCCGCGCCGGGTTCACCACCGAGCTGCGGGCCGGCTGGTCCGAGACCCGGCGCCACCCCTGGTTCCTGGCCAATGTGCTCGCCCACGGCGTCTGGCACCTCGCGGCCGGCCTGCTGCTCACCCTGGGGCCGATGATCGCCGTGGAGAGCCTGGGCGGGGCGGCGACCTGGGTGGTCATCGCCCAGGTGGGCACCGCCGGCATGCTCGTCGGGGTCTGGGCCGCCGGCCGGCTGCCCGTGCGGCGGCCGCTGTACGGGGTGGCCGTCGGGGCCTCGGCGCAGGCCCTGCCGCTCACGGCCCTCGCGCTGCGGCTGCCCGTGGCGGTGACGGCGACGGCCTTCTTCGTCGCGATGTTCGGCCTGGGCGTGCTGAGTCCCCTGTGGGAGACGGAGATGCAGCGCCGGATCCCCCTGGAGACGCTGGGCCGGGTCGGCTCCTTCGACACCCTGATCTCCTTCGCCGCCCGGCCGCTGGGACTGGCGGTGGCGGCGCCGCTGGCGGGGGTCACCGGGACCGCGGCGCCGCTGCTGGTGGCGGCCGTCCTGAGCGCCGCCGCGAACCTGTCCGTCCTGCTGCTCCCGGACGTCCGCAGGGAACCGGAGCGGGAGCCGTCACTCGCCCTGCGATGATGTGCCCTCGTACACACGTGCACCCGTACACGTGTGCCGCCGCAGGAAATCAGGGGTACGCATGGCGAAAGTCGGGACAGCGCTGCGGGAGCTGCGCGGGGCGCAGAAGTCGGCGAAGGGGGTGTCGCTCTATTCGCGGTTCGTCAACCGGCCCGCGGGGCGGTACCTGGCCGCCGGATCGTACGCGCTCGGGCTGACCCCGAACCAGGTGACACTGGTCAGCGCCGCCTTCAGCTTCGCCGCCGTGGCAGCCGTCGCGCTCGTCGCCCCGTCGTGGGGGCTGGGCGTCGCCGCGTGGGCCGCGCTCGCCGTCGGCTTCGCCTTCGACTCCGCCGACGGGCAGCTGGCCCGGCTGCGCGGGGGCGGCAGCGCCGCGGGCGAGTGGCTCGACCACGTCGTGGACTGCGCCAAGCTGACCGCCCTGCACACCTGCGTGCTGATCGCGTTCTACCGCTTCCCGGAGGCGTACGGGACGGGCGGGGACGGCTGGCTGCTGGTGCCGCTGGGCTTCCAGTTCGCCTCGGTCGTCACCTTCTTCGGCGGACTGCTGACCGAGAAGCTCAAGCCGAAGCCGGCGCCGGGGAGCCCCGCCGCCGCACCGTCGACCGTGCGCGCGGTGGCGCTGCTGCCCGTGGACTACGGGGTGTTCTGCCTGGTGTTCCTGGTGCTCGGCGGCGGAGGGCTGTTCCGCTGGGCGTACGCGGGGCTCGGCGCGGTCGCCGCGCTGTTCCTGCTGGCGTTCCTCGCGAAGTGGTTCCGGGAGCTCAGCGCCGTAGCGCGCTGAGCGTTTCCGTACCCGACGAGGTTCCCTGCCCGCCCAGGCTCCGCGCCGCTCAGCGGCGCTCGGCGCTGAGCGGTGCGGACAGCGCGTCCAGCGCCCGGCGCAGCTGGGTGCTGGAGGTGTGCACCGTGTAGGGGAAGTAGACGACGTCGACGCCGACGGCGGCGAAGTCCTTCTCCAGCTTGTCGCCCTTGGGGGTGCCCCGCCAGTCGTCGCCCTTGAAGATCACGTCGAAGCGGACCTGCTTCCAGGTCTCCACCTTGTCCGGGACCGTTTCGACGAACGCGGCGTCCACGTATTTCACGCTGCGGACGATTTCCAGGCGCTCGACGAGCGGGATCATCGGGCGCCGGCCCTTGGCCAGTTCCGCCATCTCGTCGGAGACCACCCCGGCCACCAGGTAGTCGCACTGACTCCGGGCGTGCCGAAGGATGTTGAGATGTCCGATGTGGAACAGATCGTAAGCACCCGGGGCATACCCGACTCGGTACGGTCTGTGCGCAGGTGCGCCAAGTTCGGACATGTCGTGCTCCGTCATGAGTTACCCCCCAGCGGCCACACCCCCCGGTGCGGCGGATTAGCAGACAATAGCGTGCACGTTCCGCACCCTGTCGGTGAACGAATAGGGTGACGAGCGCATCATCCAGGGGAGAAGGGGACGTTCAGTGTCGAGATCCGGTCACCGGCGCCTACTGCTGGTTTCCACCAATTACGCTCCCGAGCACGCGGGGATTGGGCCGTACGCCACCCAGATCGCGGAGCACTGGGCGGGTCTCGGCCATGACACCCACGTCCTCGCCGGCATGCCGCACTATCCGTCGTGGTCGTTGGAGCCGGAGTACAAGGGGGCGCTCCGGCGCACGGAACGGCGCGCGGGGGTCACTGTGCACCGGCGCGCACACACCGTGCCGCCCCGCCAGACCGCCGTCAAGCGGGCCCTGTTTGAAGGATCGATTCTGCTGCACGGCACCGTGGCCCCGCCCCGGATGCCGCGCCCGGACGCGGTCATGGCCCAGATGCCCAGCCTGGCCGGCGGCGTCGTCGCCGCCCGGCTCGCCGCGCGCTGGAAGGTCCCGTACATCCCCGTCGTCCAGGACCTGATGGGCGCGGCCGCCGCGCAGAGCGGGATCAGCGGCGGCGACAAGGCGGCCGCGATCGCGGGGCGCGCCGAGGCGTACGCCCTGAAGCGGGCCACCCTCGTCGGCGTCATCCACGAGACCTTCGTGGACCGGGTCGTCGGCATGGGCGTGGACCCGAAGAAGATCCGCCTCGTCCCCAACTGGTCCCACGTCCCGCAGCCCACCAGGCCGCGCGGCCAGACCCGCCGCCACCTGGGCTGGGCACCCGGCCAGCCGGTCGTCCTGCACTCCGGGAACATGGGCCTCAAGCAGGGCCTCGAGGTGCTCGTCGGCGCCGCCCGCCTCGATCCGGGCGTCCGTTTCGTCCTCATGGGCGACGGCAGCCAGCGCTCGGCCCTCGCCGACCTCGCGGCCGACGTACCGAATCTGGACATCATCCCCCCTGCCGCCGACGGAGAGTTCCCGGATATCCTCGCGGCGGCGGACGTGCTCGCCGTGACGCAGCACGCGGCCGTGCTCGACATGAGCGTGCCGTCCAAACTGACCTCGTACTTCCAGGCCGGCCGGCCCGTCGTCGCCTCCGTGGCGGCGGAGGGCGGAACCGCCCAGGAGGTGGAACGCTCGGGCGCAGGGGTGCTCGTACCACCGGAGGACCCCCACGCCCTGCTGAAGGCCGTACGGGCCCTCGCCGAGGACCCCGAGGGCGCGGATGCCCTCGGGGCGGCCGGGCCCCGCCACGTGGCGGCCCACCTGAGCCGTGACGCGGGCCTGGCCCGCATCGACGCACTGATAGACGAAGCACTTGGGGGTCCGCAGCCGTGATCGAGACGAACCGCCCTGCAGCGGCCCCGGCGGAGGACGAACCGGATCTCCTCAGGGACCAGTTCAAGCAGCTCCTGCGCTACCGCCGCCTCCTCGGCGCGGGTGTCGGCATCGGCCTGCTGGGCGGCGTCTACCTCGGCATCTCCACGGCCGACACCTACGTCGCGACCGCGGACATCGTGCTGCGCGCACCCACCGACGACCCGTTCAACCCGAGCCTCGCGCCCGACAAGGCGATCAACATCGGCTCGGAGCGGCAGGTCGCCCTCAGCTCCTCCATAGCCAACGAGGCCGCGAAGAAGCTCGGCGTGTCCGCGAAGGACTTCGCCGGCCTGCGCAGCGGCCTCCAGGTGACCAACCCGCCGCAGACGATGGTGCTGCGCTTCACGTACACCGCGTCCTCCCCCAAGGAGGCCGCGACCCGCGCCAACGCGATGACCGAGGCCTACCTGCTCAAGCGGCAGGAATCCCTCGACGTCACCCGCGACAAGATGGTCAAGGGCTACCAGGAGCAGCGCGATCCGGTCGCCAAGAACCTCGACGAGCTCGTCAAGCAGATCAACGCCATGCCGGCCGGTCCGGGGCGCGACGCCGCGTACTCCTCGAAGACGGACCTCCAGAGCAAGGTCAACACGCTCAACAGCAACATCGCCAAGCTCCAGGCCCTCGACATGACCCCGGGCCGGGTCACCAGCGCCGCGACCCCGCCGTCCGACACCGACGGCCCGGGCATCCCGATGTCGCTCGCGCTCGGCGCGGCCGTGGGCCTCGCGCTCGGACTGCTCGCCGCGTGGGTGCGGCTCGTCTTCGACCCGGCGCCGCGCTCCGAGGGCGACGTCGCGCGGGCCCTGCGCGCACCGGTGCTCGGCTACCTGCCGCGGGCCAAGACCATCGGCGGACCGCTGCTCGCGGCCGGCGAGGAGGACCCCCGGCTCGCCGAGGAGTTCCGCTCGGTGGCCTTCCGGCTCGCCTACGACTCCCGCTTCGCCGACCGGCGCCGGCTGCTCGTCGTCGCCCCGCGCGGCAGCAGCGAGACCGCCGCGGCGGCGGCCGTGAACCTGGCCGCCTCCTTCGCGGAGACCGGCAAGGACGTCCTGCTCATCGAGGCCGACCTGCGCACCCCGGTGCTGGCCAGCCAGCTGCCGACCGGCGCGGGCGGCCGGCCGCGCTGGAGCCAGACGCCCGGCAGCCAGGCAGCCGACGGGCACGCCGCCGCGCACGGCGACTCCGACTGGCCCGACGGGCGCCAGCTCGTCGTCGACGCCGGGGAGTCCGGCGCCTTCGACCTGATCCCGGGCGAGCCGGTCCGCAACGTGGCCCGTGCGCTGACCTCCCCGCGCGCCACCCGGCTGATCTCCGAGGCCGACTCCCCCAACTCCACCGTCGTCGTGCTCGCGCCGCCCGTGCTCTCGTACGCCGACGCCCTCGCGCTCGTCGACCGCGTCGACGGGGTCCTGGTCGTCTGCGACCCGCGCGCCGTCCACCGCAGCGACCTGTCCCGGATCCGCGAGCTGATCAGCGGCGCCGGCGGCACGGTGCTCGGCGCGGTGCTGCACGCGCCGCTGCCGGGCGAGAAGCGCGGCCGCGGGGGCCGCGGCGGCACGTCGAAGGCTGCGGCCGCCCCGGCCCAGGCTGCGGCCCGGCCGTCCGCGCCGCAGCCGCAGCCGCTCACGCGGCAGCCGAACCAGCCGAACCGGCAGGCCGAACCGGAGCAGCACATCCCGGGCGACGGCACGGACACGGTGGCCCTGCGCACGGTGCGCATGGGCCGCAGATGAGCCGGCGCGGCCTCGCCGCCGTCTCCTCGGTCCTGGACCAGGCCGCGTCCAGCGCCACCAACATCCTGGTGCTCGTGCTGGCCGCCCGGCTGTCCTCGGCGTCCGGCTTCGCCGACTTCTCGATGGTGTACGTGACCTTCAGCGTGCTCCTCGGGCTGAACATGGCGTACGTCGGCCAGACGGTGGTGCTGGAGAAGGACGAGGACCGGCTGGGCGCGGTGTGCCGCTCGGGCCTCGCGTTCACCGCGGCCGCCTCGGCGGCGGTGGGCGCGGCGCTGGTCGTCGTGGGCCTCGCCCTGCCCGGGGCCGGCGGCCGCGCCTTCCTCGCGCTGGGCCTCGTACTGCCGCTGGTGCTCGTCCAGGACGGGCTGCGGTACTGCTTCTCCGCGCTGCGCAAGCCCGAGCGGGCGCTGGCGGCGGACGCGCTGCGGCTGGCGTGCGTCGTCGCCGCGCTGCTGCTGCAGCCCGAAGGGGCCTCGGCGGGGCGGCTGGTGCTGGTGTGGGGCGTCTCGGCGCTCCCGGCGCTGGCGCTGGGGCTCTGGCTGCTGCGTCCGTACGTACGGGGCTCTGCCGCGGACTTGCGGCCGTACCTGCGGCGCGGGCACCTGGGGCAGCGTTTCGTGGTCGAGTTCGCGGTGGGCAACGGCTCGAGCCAGCTGGCGGTGCTGGGCCTCGGGCTGTTCGCCACCCCGCTGGCGGTGGGTGCGCTGCGGGGTGCGACCACCCTGTTCGGGCCGCTGAACGTGCTGTTCAACTCGGCGAACGCGTTCGGCCCGCCGGTGGTGGGGCGGGCTTCGGGCAAGCGGGGCGTGGTCCGGCTGACGCTGCTGATGGGCGGTGTGCTGGCGGTGCTCGGTGCCGGGTGGGGGGCGGTGCTGTACGCGCTGCCGGCGGGGGTGGGCCGGCAGCTGCTGGGCGACACGTGGGGCGCGGCTTCTGCCCTGCTCCCGGCGACGGGGGCCCAGTACGCGGTGATGGGCCTGGGCACGTGCGCCCTGCTGACCCTGCGGGTGCTGGCCCCGAAGGCGACGCTGTCGCTCCAGGTGGTCTTCTCGGTCCTCTCGGTGGCGCTGCTGCTGGGCGGATACGCGCTGGGCGGCGTGGCCGGCGCCGCGTGGGGCCTGGCGGCGGGCTCGGCCCTCAAGGCCGCGGCGGCCTGGCTCCGCGTCTCCCGCATCCCGGCCCCGACTCCGGCCCCGGTCACGACCGCGGCCTGACCTGGGGCCGCCCGAGCCGGTCTTTCCCGGCGCACCGGGGCCACTTCCCGGCCCCGGCCGGGCCTTTCACCGCCGGCCACCCGGTGGGCACCGCTGCGCGGGGCTCGTCTGCCCGCCCCGCCCTTCTCCCGTTCACCGGGGCGAGCCCCGGACCCCGTTCGCCTGCAGCGCCGTTGTCGGGGGCCGGCCCCCCCACCCACATAACCCCCCCCCACCCAAACACGAAAAAAAACACTACGAACCCACACACCCCCCCCCCCTATCTTTCCCCCCCCACTGCCGCCTCCCCCCCC
>NZ_JBVIGX010000001.1:302969-381747 GCF_055570595.1 Streptomyces sp. NPDC031132 | reverse complement strand
TCACCCGTTGCCCCCCCCGGCCTCTCTTTCTTCGCCATCCTTTTTGGTGGGGCCCGCCCCCCGAACCCCCGCGCCTCAAACGCCGGCGGGGCTGGAGTTTGCCGGGCGGCGCCGCAAGCCACCTGGCGGGCTGGTTGCCGCACAGCGGCAATTCCAGCCCCGCCGGCGTTTGAGGCGCGGGTCTGGGGCGGAGCCCCAGGTCTTTGAGCCCCGCCGGCGATTGAGGCGCGCGGGCCGGGGCGGGGGCAGGGCCTACGCAGCGGGTTCAGCGGAGGGTGGTGGACTTGTCCTGGCGGTACGTCGCGACCAGCGCCAGGCAGAGGCCCGCTATCGCCACGCGCCCGGACGCCTGCAGCAGCGGCCCCCGCAGCAGGATGAACGAGTAGCCCGCCACCAGCGGGACCACCACCGAGATCAGGCTCCCCGGCGCGGACCTGCGCGTGGCGCGCTTCGCGTACCGGCGGTCCACGCGCGCCGACGCGTAGCCCATGCCCAGCAGCCCGGCCCCCATTCCCAGCGGCCCGAAGTCGAGCCACAGCTCGGCCCAGATCGGCGACGACAGGTTCGTGTTGACCGTCCCCATCCACTGGCCGACCATCACGCCCGTGTCCCGCGGCTTCCCCGGCCACACGGAGCGCGGCACCGCGAAGAAGACCGATCCCGCGAGCTGGCGCCCGTAGTAGTGCCCGGGCCCGGAGTTCGAGAAGGTGATGGTGTTCGCGAACATGCCGATCTGGTCGTAGTCCTTCAGCGCCATCGGCTCCAGGAAGGACGTCGTCTCGACCGGCTTGTAGTTCTTCTCGTCGTACCGGAAGCGGTCCGCGAACGGGAACACGAGCAGGGCGATCACCACCGCCATCGACAGCGCGACCCGGTACATCGCGGCGCTCACCGGGAAGACGGTGAACAGCAGCGCGAACATGACCGTGAGGAACCAGTACCGCGGGTTCGAGATCGGGTTGTTGACCACCAGGTTCAGCAGGGCGAGCGCCCCCCAGGTGACGATGATCGAGACCTTGCGGCGGGCGTACGTCGAGGTGATCAGCCAGCGCGTGTACAGCAGCAGGGCGAGCAGGGCCGGGACGGTGCCGAAGCCGCGCAGCAGGGCCTGGCCGGCCTGGCCGTCGCCGTTGGAGACGCCCGCCTCCTCGATGCCCGCGATGATCTCCTGGCGGCTGGAGAAGAAGACCGCCGGGCCGCCGAGCTTCATGATGAAGGCCGCGCTGCACACGAAGGCGAGCCCGGTGAGCAGTTGGAGGCGCCGCCGGTGGGCCATGACCGGACGCGGCTCCTTCTGGGAGCCGCCGGCCCGGCCGGCCGGCCGGTGGCGGGCGAGCAGGACGCCCACGTCGAACGCCGTGCAGCCGAGCAGGACCAGGCCGATGGCGATGGTGAGGTCGGAGCGGGGGCCGACCACGGGGGTCGGGACCCGGCCGAGGACGGCCTGCGCGAGCGGGGCGACGCCCATCGCCATGTAGACGAACAGCCAGAAGGAGCCCTGGAGCAGCTTGCGGCGGCTGGTCAGGACCATCGCGGAGAGCCGGGCGCCCGCGTACATCGTGAGCAGGAGCTGGAGCCAGAAGGCCGCGTCGTGCTGGCCGTCGCCGGGCTGGACGGCCACGATGAGCGGCAGGAAGACGGTGAAGCCGAGGATGAGCGGGACGGACAGGGCGCGCGAGAGCAGGGTGCGCGGGGTGGTGACACGACCCCACTTGTGCTCGTCCTCGAGCTCGGGAACCGGCGGGGTCACGGGGGGCTTGCGTATGTCCGTTGCCACTGCTGCCCCCACCCCATGTGCCTGGTCCGCGCGCAGTCTAGTCTGAGCGGGCGGCGCCCGGGGAGGCACGCCTGCGGAGCACGATGAGGGGCGACAGTTGCGTGATCTTCCTGCCTTCACGCTGGCCGGGTACGACAAGGGGCGCGGGCTGCTGACGCAGGCGCTCTGGTTCGCCGTGATGAACACGCTGTTCATGGCGTGGTTCTGTCCGGCCCGGCTGCGGGTCGCGCTGCTGCGGGCGTTCGGCGCGCAGATCGGCGAGGGCGTGCTGATCCGGCACCGGGTACGGGTGCTGTGGCCGTGGAAGCTCACCGTCGGGGACCACACGTGGATCGGCGAGGGCGCCTGGCTGCTGAACCTGGAGCCGGTGACCATCGGGGCGAACGTGTGCATCTCGCAGGAAGCGATGCTGTGCACCGGTTCGCACGACCACCGGGCCGCCGACTTCCGCTACCGCAACGCGCCGATCGTGGTCGAGGACGGCGCGTGGGTGGCCGTACGGGCGACCGTGCTGGCCGGGGTCACGATGGGCCGCTGCGCGGTGGCGGGCGCCGGTTCGGTGGTCCACAGAAACCTTCCTGCACTGACCCTGCAGACGATGGACGGGCAGCGCCGCCCGGTCGAGGAGCCGAAGTGAGAGTCCTGCACGCCGTTACGCTCCACTCCCCCTCGCACGCCTTCGGCGGGCCGGTCCGGGTCGCGCTGAACCTGGCCAAGGGGCTGCGGGCGCGCGGCCACGAGGCCGGACTGCTGGCGCTCGGCGAGGGCTTCCCGGACCCGTGGCCGACCTCCGTGGAGGGGGTGCCGGCGAAGCTGTTCCCGGCCCGGCGCATCCTGCCCCTGGGCTTCAGCGGGATGACCTCGCCGGCCATGCTGGCCTCGGCGGGCCGGCTGGTCCGGGACGCGGACGTGGTCCACGTCCACCTGGCGCGGGACCTGGTGACGCTGCCGGTGGCCCTGGCGGCGCTGCGGGCCGGCAAGCCGCTGGTGCTGCAGACCCACGGGATGGTGGACCCGAGCGGGAAGCTGCTGGCCAAGGTGCTGGACGCGGTCGCCGTACGCCGGCTGCTGCGCGGCGCGGACGCGGTGCTGTACCTGACCCCGCACGAACGGGAGGGCCTCGACGCGGTGGTGGGCGCCCCGCTGCCGGGGGCGGTCCGGCTGGTGAACGGCACCCCGGCGCAGGAGGAGCGGCCGGCGCTCGCCGGCCCCCCGCGCATCCTGTACTCGGCGCGCCTGCAGGCCCGTAAGCGCCCGGTGGACTTCGTGGACGCGGCTCCGGCGGTCCTGGCGGCGCACCCCGGCGCGGAGTTCGTGGTGGCCGGCCCGGACGAGGGCGAACTGCCGGCGGTCCGCGCGCGCATCGCGGAGCTGGGGCTGGAGGGGCGGTTCTCGGTCCCGGGGGCGCTGTCCACCGCCGAGGTCCTGGCGGAGCTGCGCCGGGCCCACGTCTACGTCCTCCCCTCGGTGGACGAGCCGTTCCCGATGTCGGTGCTCGAGGCCCTCTCGGTGGGCGTCCCGTCGGTGGTCACGCACTCGAACGGCCTGGCCCGCGACATCGGGTCCGCGGGTGCGGGCCGCGCGGTCACGCCGGGCCCGGCGGGCGTGGCGGAGGCGGTCCTCGCCCTCCTGGACCCCGCCGAGAACGCCAAGGCCTCGGCCGCGGCCCGCGAACTGGCCACGGAGTCCTTCTCGATGGACGCGGTCCTGGACACGCTGCTCCCGGTCTACGAGGGCGCTCTGCGCTGACGCGCTACAGCTCGCGGTGGGTTTCGTCCACCACCGGGAGGGCCGCCGTGCGGCGGCGTTTGAAGACGCTTGCGTAGACGGCGAGTCCGATGGCGCCGGCCGCCATCATGATCAGGCCGACGACGTCGAGGTTGACGCTCTCCATCTTCCAGTCCGTCGCGAAGGTGAGGATGGCCCCCACCACGATCAGCGCGATGCAGCCGCCGATGCCTCCCATGTGATTCGCCTCCGCAGTCGTGGTCGTCTGACCCCGCGGCTACCCGGGAACCGCATACGAAAACGCCGCCCCCGGCCCGGAGTCGGGCAGGGAGCGGCGTCCTCGTACGTGCGCGGAGCCCTACGCAGGGATCCAGGCGTAGCAGCCCGTCGACGTGAACGTCGCCGTGCCCGACGGGATCGTGGCCGTGATCTTGTCGCCGGCCTTCGGGGCGGTTTCCGGGCCCGAGGCGAGGACGGCGCCGTCCTTGCCCTTGGCGTCCCAGGTGCACGTCGTGCTCTGGGTCAGCGCCCGGTACGTGCCCGCCGCGGGCGACTGGCGGGTGCCGTCGGCGAAGCCCTTGGACGCCGCGTCCAGGATCGGCTTCTGCTCCGGGCACAGGTACGTGATCGCGTCCTTCGCCCCCGGGATCTCCCCCGCGACGATGGATCCGGTCGCCGCGTCCTTGTCGCGCTTCGCGGTGCGCTCCACCCGCTGGCAGGACTCCTGGCCGGTCTGCAGGACCGCCGCCGGGTCCATCTTCTCCGGGACCCGCCCGCTCAGGTACTGCTTCTCGTTGGGCTTGAAGCTGCCCGTCTTCGGGGTGAGCTTCGCGTCCGGCAGGACCGGGCCCGTCGGCTTCGCGTCGGGCGAGGCCGGCGGAGCCGTGGCGTCCGCCGGGTCCGCGGCCGCCGACGAGGCCGGCGGCTTGGGCTTCGCCGCCGAGGCGTCGGCCTTGCCGTCGCCGCCCGAGCTGCAGGCGGTCAGGGTCAGAGCTGCGGCCAGCAGAACAGCAGCCGCGGCGGAGCGTCGGTACATCTCTAGGGCTCCTGTATTACGTGCCGGTTGATCGGGTGGAATCGACGGGAGAGAGGGGTGCGGGGCCCGGCCGATGTCCGCGCCGGGCCCCGCATCCGTCAGACGGTTACTTCGGGCCGAAGGTGAGGACGAGCTGCGGAGCGGCGTCCGCTGCCGTCGACTCCATGGACCAGATCCACAGCGGGTCGGTGCCCGTGCTCGTCAGGGCCAGGCTGTAGCTGCTGCCCAGCACCGAGGAGAGCGCGGCGGTGTCCAGCGCGGTGCTCTGGATCGCCGAGCCGTCCGGCACGCTCGCGAACGCACCGAGCGGGGTGGTGCCCAGGGTCGGCTTGTTGTTGAAGGTCGTGCTCGCACCGCTCCAGGTGCCGGTGACCGGGACCACGGACACCTTGTCGGCCGTACCGGCGTTCGCCTGGGTCGACGTCTTGATCTGGAGCGCGGCGGACTTCAGGACCTGCCCTGCCGGCGCGGCCGGGAGGTTGAAGCGCAGGTACGTCTCGTACGCAGAGGTGCCGCGGACGGCCAGCGAGGTGGTCGCGCCGTTGGCCGCGCTCGGGGCGCCCTGGTTGATGTAGGTGTCCTCGGTCGCGGAGACCTTGGAGACCGTGTCGGAGGGCGCCTTGGCCAGGTCGTAGTGGTTCTTGGCCTGGGCCGCGGTGAGCGCCTTCGGGTAGACGGCCGTCTCGTCGATCTGGCCGGCGAAGAAGTTGCTCGTCGGCTTGGTCGGCCAGCTGGCGAGGTTGTCGCCGCCGACGTGCCAGTAGCCCTCGTACGGCGTGGAGCTGGTGACGTTGTTCAGCGTGCCCTTGCTCTGGCCGTCGACGATCAGCTCCATCCCGCCCGCACCCAGGGTGCCGACGACGTGGTGCCACTTGTTGTCGTTGTACGTGTCGAACAGACCGGTGGAGACGGTGCGGGTCGAACCGTTGTAGACGCCGAAGACCAGACGACCGGTGTTGGTCATGTAGATCTGCTTGTCGTACGAGCCGCTGTTGCGCGTGGTGTTGTTGCCGAAGCCGATCAGCTTGCCGCCGCGCGTGGTGTTCGTCTTGAACCAGGTCTCGACCGAGAAGGCGTTGCCCACCGTCTGGCGGTGGTCGCTGTACACCTGCTGGCTGGTGCCGTTGAAGCCCATCGCCGTGCTGGCGCCGCTGATCGCGCCGGGCGTCTGGCGCAGGGCCGGGGCGTTGAGCTGGATGCCGCTGGTGTTGCCGCCCGCGGAGGAGTCGGCGACGTACGGGCTGACGGTGTCGTCGTAGCGCCAGTACAGGTTGGCGCCATCGGCGCGGACCTGGTTCGGGTACGACTGCACCGAGCTCGGGACCGTGACCGAGGCCGTGGCCGACAGGGCGCTGGTGTTGCCCGCCGCATCGGTGGCCGTCACGCGGTAGGTGTACGACTGGCCGGCCTTGACCGTGGTGTCGTTCCAGGAGGCCTGGGGGCGCTCCCACTCCAGGGACTCGGCGGCGACCGTCGCGATCGGGCTGGCGGAGCCGTTGCGGTAGATGCGGTACGTCAGCTTGCTGTCGTCCGCGTCGTAGCTGGTGCGCCAGCGGACCTGGACCTCGCCGGGCTTGACGCTGCCGGCGCTCGCGACCGGGGTCGTCGGGGCGCCGACGTCGCCGGTGGAGGCGAAGCGGGTGAGCGCCTGCTGCGGCTTGCCGTTGATGGCGGTGAACTCACCGCCGGCCCACATGTACTTGACGTCGCCCTTCTCGGCGATGGTCATGGCGCGCGGGCCGATGCCCTCGCCGAGGCCGTCGTTGGCGGTGGGGTGCCAGCCGAGCTTGCGCGGGCTGCGCACGAAACCGTCCACGGGCGCGGGCGCGGCGCCTTCGTAGTCGGTCAGCTGCGCGTTGAAGAAGTTGCGCTTGCCGTCGGGGAACTGCCCCTCGAGCGAGCAGTCGTGCGCGTGCGAGGAGCTGTAGAGCACACCGTCGTACGGGAGCACGGCCTGGGTCGCACCGAGGCAGCGGTCGCGCCACTTCTCGCTGAAGTCGCTCAGCTTGAGGCCGATGCGGCCGTCGAAGACGCCGCCGCCGGAGCCCTCGTTGCCGGTGTAGAAGCCGGTCGAGTCGGTGGCGATGTCCTTGACCACGGAGTTCGACGGGATGTTGCTGTACGTCTTGGCGACCGCGCCGGTGGTGGCGTTCACGACGGCCAGGGCGTGCGTGTTGGAGCCGTTGACCGAGAAGAAGTCACCGCCCAGGAGCACGTTCTTGCCGTCCGGGGTGACCTCGACCGCGCGGCCGGGCTCGTCGGCGTTGGCGACGAAGGGCTTGAGCGCACCGGAGCCGGCCTCGACCGCGGCGAACCGCTCGCGGGTCTGGCCCTCGACGGTGCCGAAGTCGCCGGCCGCGTACAGGGTGTCGTCCGTGACGGCGAGGTCGCGCACGGTGGCGGGGAAGCCCGGGTGGAACGCGGCCTTGGGGGTGCAGCTCTCGATGTCGATCGCCGCGACGCTGGAGACCGGGGTGCCGTTGACGGCGCCGAAGTAGCCGCCCGCGTACAGGGTCTTCTTGTCCTTCGAAACGGCCAGCGCACGCACGGTCGCGCTGCCGTCCCCGATGGTGAAGGCGAGCTTGCACGAGGTCGGCTTGCCCGTCGCGGCGTCGAGCGCCACGAAGTTCACGGCTTCCTGCTCGGCGCCGCTGGTGCCGTCGGGCGGGCGGACGGCCGAGAAGGTGCCGCCCGCGAAGACGGTGCCGTTCGCCTGGGCCATCGCAAAGACGATGCCGTTCGGCTGCCAGGTGGGCAGCTCGTCGGCGGTGAATGCCACGGGAGGCGTGATGGCGGACGCCTCGGGCATCAGCACCAGACCTATGCCGGTGCCGGCGCCGGCCAGTGACAGGACGAGGGCAGCAGTCAGCCCTCTGGATCTACGCATGAGCCCCCCAGGGCAGTCGCCCGGTTTTGATGGCTTGAACTATCCGAACAGCCATATGTACTGGCGCAGACTAGGGCTCCTGCGAGGACCCGGTCACCTCCCTTGACCCATTGCATACCAACTTGGAATGAACGGTTCAGACTGGAGGGCGCACAGCGGACATACGACAGGTTTGCTCCGGCCACGCCCACCGATACCAGTGGAGATGACCGGGGCACGGCAAATCGTAGGGGAAATATAAGGCCTTCAGCGGTCGATGCGGACCGTCACGCCCGCCAGCTGGTCCTCGACCTGCCGGATGTCGGCGTCGACCATGATCCGCGCCAGGTCGGCCACCAGCACCGTCGGCTTCCAGCCAAGCAGCTCATTGGCCTTGGAGGCGTCGCCGATGAGGGCGTCGACCTCGCTCGGGCGCTCGTACTTGGGGTCGTAGCGCACGTGCTCGGCCCAGTCGAGGCCCGCGTGGGTGAAGGACGACTCGACGAACTCGCGGACCGTGGCGGCCACGCCCGTGGCGACGACGTAGTCGGTCGGCTCGTCCTGCTGGAGCATCCGCCACATGGCGTCCACGTACTCGGGGGCGTAGCCCCAGTCCCGGACCGCGTCGAGGTTGCCCAGGTAGAGGTGCTCCTGGAGGCCGGCCTTGATGCGGGCGACCGCGCGGGTGATCTTGCGGGTCACGAAGGTCTCTCCGCGGCGCGGGGACTCGTGGTTGAAGAGGATCCCGTTGACGGCGAACATGTCGTACGCCTCGCGGTAGTTCACCGTGGTCCAGTACGCGAAGACCTTGGCGGCGCCGTACGGGCTGCGCGGGTGGAACGGGGTCTGCTCGTTCTGCGGGGGCGGGGTGGCCCCGAACATCTCCGAGGACGAGGCCTGGTAGATCCGGGTGTCGACACCGCTGGCCCGGATCGCCTCGAGCAGCCGCAGCGCGCCGAGGCCGGTCACGTCGCCGGTGTAGAGGGGAGCGTCGAAGGACACGCGCACGTGCGACTGGGCGCCGAGGTTGTAGACCTCGTCGGGCCTGATCTCGCGGAGCAGGTTCACGAGCGCCACGCCGTCGGAGAGGTCGGCGTGGTGCAGGACGAAGGACCGGTTCGCGGTCTGCGGGTCCTGGTAGATGTGGTCGATGCGCTCGGTGTTGAAGCTGGAGGACCGCCGCACGAGGCCGTGCACCGTGTAGCCCTTGGAGAGCAGCAGCTCGGACAGGTAGGAGCCGTCCTGCCCGGTGACGCCGGTTATCAGTGCGGTCTTGCCCATGTGGGTCCCCCTGGGGGTCGTATCGGTCTGTTCTGGTGAGGCAGGGCCTCGGGGGCGGCGGTGCGGCCCGCCGGTGGGGCCGTGCCCCAAGGGTGACGGGGTCCCGCCCGCCCGGCCGGGGCTGCGCCCCGGTTCGCGCCGGACCTGACGGCGCGCGTACGGCCGCGGGGCCCAAGGGGCTGGATGCGTACCGTACACGGCATCGCCCCGCCCCCTTCGGGCGGATTCCGCCACGGCGGACCTCGCCTGCTGCCCGCGGCGGCGGACTGGCATCATCGGCGGTATGACAAGTTCGCTGCCGCTCCTGCCCCCGAACGCCCGAGTCTTCGTCGCGGGCCACCGCGGCCTCGTGGGCTCCGCGGTCGCCCGCCGGCTCACCGCCGACGGCCACGAGGTGCTCACCCGGGGCCGCGCCGACCTCGACCTGCGCGATGCCGCCGCGACCGGGGCGTACCTGAACGACGTCCGCCCCGACGCCGTCGTGCTGGCCGCCGCCAAGGTCGGCGGGATCATGGCCAACAGCACCTACCCGGTGCAGTTCCTCGAGGACAACCTCAAGATCCAGCTCAGCGTCATCGGCGGCGCGCACGCCGCCGGGGTCGGCCGTCTGCTGTTCCTGGGCTCCTCGTGCATCTACCCGAAGCTCGCCCCGCAGCCCATCAGCGAGGACGCCCTGCTGACGGGCCCGCTGGAGCCGACCAACGAGGCGTACGCCCTGGCGAAGATCGCCGGCATCGTCCAGATCCAGTCGTACCGCAAGCAGTACGGGGCCTCGTACATCTCGGCGATGCCCACGAACCTCTACGGGCCGGGCGACAACTTCGACCTCGAGACCTCGCACGTGCTGCCCGCCCTGATCCGGCGCTTCCACGAGGCCGCAGCCGAGGGCCGCGACGAGGTCACGCTGTGGGGCAGCGGCACCCCGCGCCGGGAGTTCCTGCACGTGGACGACCTGGCGGCCGCCTGCGCGGTGCTGCTGGGCAGCTACGACGGCGACGACCCGGTCAACATCGGCTGCGGTGAGGACCTCACCATCAAGGCCCTCGCCGAGACCGTCGCCGAGGTGACCGGCTTCCGCGGCCGGCTCGTCTGGGACACGTCCAAGCCCGACGGCACGCCGCGCAAGCTCCTGGACGTCACCCGCCTGACCTCGCTCGGCTGGAAGCCGGAGATCGGGCTGCGGGACGGCATCGCCGCCACCTACCGGTGGTGGCGCGAGCAGGGCTGAACGCAGCGGCACGTGGTGAGGCCCCTCAGTACGCTCCGCGACCGTCGACGACGGCGCGGAGGGTACGGCCCATGACGTCGACGTCGCTGGTGAAGGACCAGTTGTCGACGTACTGCAGGTCGAGCTGGATCGTCTCGTCCCAGGACAGGTCGGAGCGTCCGCTGATCTGCCACAGCCCGGTCATGCCCGGCCGCACGGTGAGCCGGCGCAGCTCGACCTCGTCGTACCGGTCCACCTCCTCCGGCAGCGGCGGGCGCGGGCCGACGAGCGACATGTGCCCGCTCAGCACGTTGAACAGCTGGGGCAGTTCGTCCATGGAGGTGCGGCGCAGCAGCCGGCCCACCCGGGTCACCCGGGGGTCGCGGCGGATCTTGAACATCAGGCCGTCGTTCTCGTTGGCCCCGGCCAGCTCGTTCTTGAGCCGGTCCGCGTCCACGACCATGGTGCGGAACTTCCACATGACGAACGGGACCCCGTCGCGCCCGATGCGCCGCTGGCAGTAGAACGCCGGGCCGCGCGAGCCGAGCCGGATCGCCAGCACGATGCCGAGGAAGAGCGGGGAGAGCAGCAGGAGCCCGAGCGCGGCCCCCGCGCGGTCGAGGACCGACTTGAGCAGGGTCTGGACGCCCCGGCTCACCGGGGGCGCCACCCGCAGCACGGCGAGCCCGCCCGCGGACAGGGTCTCCAACCGCTTGACGGAGACCTCCACGAGGCCGGGGAAGACGGCGAGTTCCAGGCCCGCGTCGTGCAGCGCCCACGCGACCCTGCGCAGCCGCTCCCCCGCGATCCGCGCGCCGGGCGCGACCAGCACGAGGTCGGCGTGGTGGCTACGGACGGCGCCGAGCAGGGCGGTGGAGTCCGCGTTCGGGGCCTCGGGCGCGGCCGCGTCGAGCCGGGCCGCGACGGGCACCCCGCCCTCGAGCGGGCCGGCGCCGACCGGCACCACGCCGACGACGACGTACGGGTGGTCGGTGCGCGCGGCCAGGTGCTCGATGACGGACTCGGCGGCGCCGGGTTCGCCGACCACCAGGACCCGGCTGACGGCGTGCGCCTCGCGGCGGGCCGCCGTGAGGTGGCGGTAGGTCAGCTTGTGGCAGGCCACGGTGATGAGGAGGGCCGGCAGCAGGGCGCCGAGCGCGGACAGCCGGGGGGTGCTCTCACCGGTCACCACACGGGCCACGGCCAGGACACCGATGAGAATCAGCCAGTCGTGCACGACGGGCAGCACGCCGCGAGATTCTCCGAGCACGCGGGCCGCGTACCGCCGGCGCACCGCCTGCACGCCGGTCCATGCCAGGGCCGCGCCGAGGGCGCAGTACACCGGCCGGACCTGCTGCGCCGCCTGGAAGACCAGCCCTACGGGGACCGCGGCGCCGAGGAAGTCGGCCGTGAGGGCGGCGGGCAGGTACCAGCGGGCCTTGTCGCCGAGCCGCCTCGCCGGGGCGGCCGCGAGCCGCGCCGGATCGGCGGCTGCTGCGGCCAGTCTTTGCGCAGGAAAATGGACATGCCTCATGGGCCCCCCTGGCACGTGGTCTATGACAGTGGCGCGTGCCCATGGCTTCCCCTGGCGACGGACATCTGGCGCACCGGGAAACAGTACGACAAACACCCGTACGACAAATGCCGATTGCCTGAACGAGACCTCTTGTTGCGCAAGTGTTAGCAACCGGTACCAACCGTTCCAGATATCGGACCCCCCTTTCGCACGCGAAGGTGAATGGTCCGGATACCGGATACGTCTCATCGGACAACGAACCGTTTCCAGCCAACCTTTTGACGCGGCCCTGACATTGAAGCCGGCAGCTGGCACTCTTCGATCCGTTCTTCGCACCAGCCTGCTCTGCCCGGAGGCCCACCCAGCCGTCCGGAATCCCTTGCAGAAGGAGTCTGCGTTGAGTCACACCCCCCACAGGCGTGCCACCGCGGCCGGCGCTCTCGTTGCCGCCGCCGCACTGCTCGCCGTCGGCATCCAGGCCGGCACCGCCACCGCCGACGCCACCGCGTCGCAGGCACGCAACGCCGCTCAGCCCAACCCGGGTGCGGCCGCCGTCAATCTCAGCCCGTCCGAGCGTGCGACGCTCATAGCCGACGCCAACTCGACCACCGTCCAGGCGGCCAAGGCCCTCGGCCTCGGCGAGCAGGAGAAGCTGGTCGTCCGGGACGTCGTCAAGGACGCCGACGGCACCACGCACACCACCTACGAGCGCACCTACGGCGGACTCCCCGTGCTCGGCGGCGACCTGACGGTCCACGCCAAGGCCGGCGTCACCAAGAGCATCACCAAGGCCACCAACCACGAGATCAAGGTCGCGGACACCACGGCCACGGTCACCCCGGCCGCCGCCGAGGGCCAGGCCGTCTCCGCCGCGAACTCCGAGGGCTCCAAGGACGCCAAGGCGTCCAAGACCGCCCGCAAGGTGATCTGGGCCGCCGAGGGCGCCCCCGTCCTCGCCTATGAGACCGTCGTGGGCGGCCTCCAGGACGACGGCACCCCGAGCGAGCTGCACGTGATCACCGACGCCAAGACCGGCGCGAAGATCACCCAGTGGCAGGCCATCGAGACCGGCACCGGCAACACCATGTACAGCGGCCAGGTCACGATCGGCACCTCGCAGTCGGGCAGCAACTGGACGCTGACCGACGCCGCGCGCGGCGGCCACAAGACCTACAACCTCAACGGCGGCAGCTCCGGCACCGGCACCCTCTTCAGCAACACCACCAACGTCTTCGGCAACGGCGCCGCCTCCAACAAGGAGACCGCCGGTGCGGACGCGCACTACGGTGCACAGCTGACCTGGGACTACTACAAGAACGTGCACGGCCGAAACGGTCTGCGCAACGACGGCGTGGCCCCGTACAGCCGGGTCCACTACGGCAACGCGTACGTGAACGCGTTCTGGGACGACTCCTGCTTCTGCATGACGTACGGCGACGGCACGAGCAACACGCACCCGCTGACGTCCATCGACGTGGCCGCCCACGAGATGACCCACGGCCTCACCTCGGTCACCGGCAACATGACCTACAGCGGTGAGCCCGGCGGCCTGAACGAGGCGACCTCCGACATCATGGCGGCGGCCGTCGAGTTCTACGCCAACAACCCGCAGGACGTCGGCGACTACCTGGTCGGCGAGAAGATCGACATCAACGGCGACGGCACCCCGCTGCGCTACATGGACAAGCCGAGCAAGGACGGCGGCTCCAAGGACGCGTGGTACTCGGGCATCGGCGGCGTCGACGTCCACTACTCCTCGGGCCCGGCCAACCACTGGTACTACCTGGCCTCCGAGGGCTCCGGCGCCAAGGTCATCAACGGCGTGAGCTACGACTCGCCGACCTCCGACGGCCTCCCGGTCACCGCGATCGGCCGTGACGCCGCCTCGAAGATCTGGTTCCGCGCGCTGACGGTGGGCTACTTCAAGTCGAACACCAACTACGCGGCCGCCCGTACCGCGACCCTGCAGGCCGCTGCCGACCTGTACGGCGCCGGCTCGACCACGTACAACAACGTGGCCAACGCCTGGGCGGGCATCAACGTCGGACCCCGCATCGTCTCCGGCGTCTCGGTCACCCCGATCGCCAACCAGACCACCAAGGTCAACACCGCTGCGAGCCTCCAGGTCCAGGCGACCAGCACCAACCCGGGCGCGCTGAGCTACGCGGCGACCGGCCTGCCGGCCGGCCTGTCGATCAACTCCTCGACCGGTCTGATCTCGGGCACGCCCACCACCGCGGGCACGTCCAACGTGACCGTGACGGTGACCGACTCGGCGAGCAAGACGGGCACGGCGTCCTTCACCTGGACGGTCAGCACGACCGAGCAGAACGTGTTCGAGAACACGAACGACTACCAGATCGCGGACAACGCGACCGTCGAGTCGCCGCTCGCCGTGACCCGCTCGGGCAACGCCCCGAGCACCCTCAAGGTGGACGTCAACATCGTCCACACCTACGTCGGTGACCTCCGGGTCGACCTGGTCGCCCCCGACGGCACCGTCTACAACCTGCGCAACCGCTCCGGCGGCAGCGCGGACAACATCGTCCAGAGCTTCACCGTGAACGCCTCCTCCGAGGTGGCACAGGGCACCTGGAAGCTCCGCGTGGCGGACCTCGCCAGCCTGGACACCGGCTACATCAACAGCTGGAAGCTCACCTTCTGACCCCTTCGGGGCAGGTGAAGCGAAGCGGCTGACCCCATGAAAACGCGGGGCCGCCCGGGAGAGACCCTCCCGGGCGGCCCTGTTCCATGTGCTCAGCGGGTCCGAAGGTCAGCCGATGCCCTTGAAGATGAAGTCGAACAGGTCGTGCTCCCCGTGGTGCTTGCGACCCTCCTCGTGCCGGCCCTCGCCCTTCCCGTGCTCCTTCCCCTCCTCCTGCCCGTGCTCCTGCCCCTCGTCCCGCGCGTGCTCCTGCCCCTCGTCCTGCCCGTGCTCCTGCGCGTCGTCCCGCGCGTGCTCCTGCCCCTCGTCCTGGCCGTGCTCCTGCTCCTGGCCGTGCTCCTGGTCCTGCCCCTGCTCGCGCTTCTGCTCCGGGTCGTCCATCGGCGTGCGGTGCGCGCGGAAGTCGTCACCGTCGTTGCGGTAGTCGTCGCGGAAGTCGTCACGGCCGTGGACCGGCACGAAAGTCGCCGAGAGGACGGATACGTTGTGCACCGTGTCGCCCGGCTGCAGCTCGCGCTCCACCCGGCCGTTGCAACCGCGGTTCGGGTACAACACGGCCCGCGACTCGGTGTCGTTGTGCACCGCCGTCGCGGGGTGGCTGCGCGAGGTGTCCGTCAGCTCGTAGCAGGTGTCGTTGTCCGACGGGCGGATCTGCGAGCGCCCGTCGTTGTCGATGATGTATTCCAGCCGGCCGAGGTCGTCGTTGCCGCCGGCCATCGACGGGCCGGCGGTGGGCAGGACAAGGGCGAGGGCACCGAGGAGCGCTGCGGCGGTGGGGCGAAGACGCATGAGGAGGCAGTCCGTTCTGTGGGCAATGAATGCCGGTCCGGTGGCATCCAGCGGGCAGCGTAGGAGCGGGCCCCCATGCCGAAACGATTCGGCATGCGCAGCGCGTTCGAGGGTTCACCCGCTCGGATCGGCAGCCTGCGCCCGTACGGTCCCACCCCGCACCTCTTAGGCGGACGCGCGTTCGGACTCCGGAGCGGCCGCACCGGCCGGACCCGCCGGAGCCGGTACCGGAGCCGGAGCCGGGACGGGCGCCGGGGCCTGCCTCGCCGTGCGGACCAGGACGAGCACGAGCAGCGCGCCGGCCAGCCCCATCAGCCCCGAGACGAGGAACGTCCCCCGCAGCCCGCTCGCGAAGGCCTCCTCCACCCAGACCCGGGCGGCCGGACCGGCGGCCAGCAGCTCCCCGGCCCGGCCGGAGGCCAGCGCCTCGGCGGTGCCCGGCGCTTGGCCGGAGCCGCCGAGCCCGTCCTTCAGCCCGGCCTGGAAGACCGCGCCGAGCACCGCGATGCCGAGCGCCATGCCCAGCTGCCGCGCGGTGTTCAGGGCCCCGCCCGCCATGCCCGCCCGGGCCGGGGCCACGGCCCCCATCGCGGCGGCCGCCAGCGCCGGGGTCGCCATGCCCACGCCGAGGCCGGTCACCACCAGACCCGGGACCAGGGCCTGCCAGCCGTCCCCGGCGTCCGTCATCCAGGCCTGGAGCAGGGCGCCCGCACCGATCAGCAGCAGCCCGCCGCCGATGGTCAGCCGCGCCGGGGCCCCGTGCAGCAGCCGCCCGGCCACCGCCGAGACGGCGAACGCGGCGAGGCTCAGCGGCACCAGCACCAGGCCGGCGGAGACCGGGCCCATCCCCTCGGCGGACTGCAGCCACAGGGAGACGTACATCAGGTAGGAGAAAGCGGCGCCGGACAGCAGCAGCGCCCCGGCCATGACGCCGACGAAGGTGCGGCTGCGGAACAGCGAGAGGTCCAGCATCGGGCGGGAACTGCGCAGTTCGACCAGGACGAAGGCGGCGAAGGCGGCCGCACCGAGGCCGAACAGGCCGAGGGTGGCGCCACCGGTCCAGCCGTTCTCGCCGACCCGGATCAAGGCGTACGTGACGGCAGCCGCGCCGGTGGTGAAGGCGGCCATGCCGGGCAGGTCGAGCCCCTTGGCGCGCGGATCGCGGGACTCGGCGACCGCGCGCAGGGTCACGTACACGGCCAGGGCGCAGACCGGGAGGTTGATGAAGAAGATCCAACGCCAGCCGAAGTGCTCGGTCAGCAGCCCGCCGATGATCGGTCCGGCCGCGGCGGCGGCGCCGTTGACCGCGCCCCAGACGCCGAAGGCGATCCCGCGGTCGCGCCCCTGGTAGGCGCCGCTGAGCAGGGCCATGGTGGTGGCGAACATCGCGGCGCCGCCGATGCCCTGGACGGCGCGGAAGGCGATCAGCGCGGCCGGTCCGGTGGCCAGCCCGCAGGCGAGGGAGGCGGCGGCGAAGAGCCCGAGCCCGCCGAGGTACACGCGGCGGCGGCCGATCCGGTCGGCGAGGGAGCCGGCGCCGAGCAGCAGGGCGGCGAGGGCCAGGGCGTAGACGTCCATGACCCACTGGAGTGCGGAGAAGGAAGTGTGCATGTCGGCGGTCATGTCGGGCAGGGCGACCATCACGATCGTGACGTCGACCAGGAGCATGAACGCCCCGAGGCACACCGCGGTCAGCGGGAGCCATTTACGCATGTGGGTTCTCCTCGGGACCCGAAGGCCCGGCAGTGCCGGGCAGGGCCGGCAGGGGGTTGGCGGTGGCTCCAAAATCTCAGCCGCACGGCCGATCCCCCATCCACACGCCCCCGGCTGCCGGATTTCACCTGTCACGGCCCCTGTCATGATGGATTCCATGACCGCACCCGTAGAGCTGGACGCCCTCGACAAGGGGCTGATGCAGGCCCTGATGCTCGACGGCCGGGCTCCCTTCAGCCGGATCGCCGAGGTGCTCGAGGTCTCCGACCAGACGGTGGTGCGCCGCTACCGGCGGCTGCGGACCTCGGGCCTGATCCGGGTGGTCGGGCTGCCGCTGGGCAGCCGCGTCGGGCTGTTCGAGTCCTGGCTGCGGGTGCAGTGCACGCCCGACGCCGCGCTCGCGGTGGCCGGGGCGCTGGCCCGGCGGCCGGACATCTCCTGGGTGAAACTCGGCTCCGCCGGTACCGAGATCAGCTGTCTGACCAAGGCCCGCACCCGGCAGGACCGCGACGGCCTGCTGCTGGAGAAGCTCCCGCGCACCCGCCGGGTGACCGGGGTCAGCGCCCAGACCGTCCTACGGGTGCACACCCGGGGCTCGACGCGGTGGTGTGGCCTGGACACCCTGCGGCCCGGGCAGGTCGCGGCGCTGACACGGACCCCCGTGGTGCCCGGGCAGGAGCGGTACGCCCTGGACGAGGCCGAGCTCGCGCTGCTGGCGGTGCTCGCCCAGGACGGCCGGGCGGGCTATCCCGAGCTGGCCCGCGCCTCCGGCCTGTCGGAGTCCACCGCGCGCCGCCGACTGGACCGGCTGCGGGAGCTGCGGGCGCTCCACTTCGACCTGGAGCTCGTCCCGTCGACCCTGGGCTTCGAGGCGGAGGCGACGCTGATGCTGACCGCGGAGCCGGCCCGGCTGGCGGAGGCGGGCGCCGCGCTCGCCGGCCACCCGGAGGTGCCGTTCGCGGCCGCGGTGACCGGCACGGCGAACCTCATGGCCACGGTGGTGTGCCGGGACACCGACGCGCTGTACACGTACATGACCGAGCGGATCGGCTCGGTGCCCGGCATCCGGCACGTGGAGGTGATCCCGACCCTGCGCAACATCAAGCGGGCCGGGATGCTGGTGGAGGGCGGGCGGCTGGTGGACCCGCCGCCCGCCCCCTGAACAGGCCTTCTCCGAAGGCCTAGCGCAGCACCACGCCGCTTCCCGCGCCCGTGTCACCGGCCGCGTCGGCCTCCACCGGGGCCGCGACCAGCCCCAGTTCGGCCGGCGTCGCCAGCAGCGGGTGCGCGGGCAGGATGCGCACGGTGTAGCCGTAGGGCCCCGTGCGGTCGAGGGCGAGCGGGCCCTCGTACATCCAGCGTCCCTCCAGGTCGGGCCCGGCGGCCGGCTTGAGCGGGAAGGTCCGCCCGTCGCGGATCACGTCGTGCGGGTCCACCCGGCCGGCCACGGCTTGCACCTCCACGTCCTCGGGGGTGAGTGCGTCCAGCGCCACCCGTACCCGCAGCGTGAGGGTGGCCCCGAGTTCGGCGGTGCCGTTCACGGGAGCCGCGGCCAGCGCCTCCACGTGCTCGACGGCGACCCGCGGCCAGGCCGCCCGGACCCGGCCCTTCCACCAGGCCAGGTCCCTTGCCGCGTCCGGGTTCAGGGCCCGGTGGGCGCGCGCGGCCGGCACGTACAGCCGCTCCACGTACTCCCGCACCATGCGCCCCGCGAGCACCTTGGGGCCCAGCGAGACGAGGGTGCGCCGGACCATCTCGATCCACCGCACCGGCAGTCCGACGCGGCCCGCCCGGTCGTAGAACCGCGGCGCGACCCGGCCCTCGATCAACTCGTAGAGGGCATTGGCCTCCAGGTCGTCGCGCCGGTCCTCGTCCGTCCCGAGCCCGTCGGCCGTCGGGATGGCCCAGCCGAAGTCCGGCTCGAACCACTCGTCCCACCAGCCGTCCAGCACGGACAGGTTGAGGCAGCCGTTGAGCGCCGCCTTCATCCCGCTCGTCCCACAGGCCTCCAGCGGGCGCAGCGGGTTGTTCAGCCAGACGTCGCAGCCCGGGTAGAGCTTCTGTGCCATGGCCATGCCGTAGTCGGGCAGGAACACGATCCGGTGGCGCACCCGCGGGTCGTCCGCGAACCGCACCAGTTCCTGCACCAGCCGCTTGCCCCCGTCGTCGGCCGGGTGCGCCTTGCCCGCGACGACGATCTGCACGGGCCGTTCGGGGTCGAGCAGCAGCTTGCGCAGCCGCTCGGGGTCGCGCAGCATCAGCGTGAGCCGCTTGTACGAGGGCACGCGCCGGGCGAACCCGATGGTGAGCACGTCCGGGTCGAGTACGGAGTCCACCCAGCCGAGTTCGGCCTCGGCGGCCCCGCGCTGGAGCCAGGAGGCCCGCAGCCGGTCGCGCACCTCCTGCACCAGCTGCTCGCGCAGCCCGCGCCGCAGGTCCCAGATGTCCTGGTCGGCGATGTCGGCGACCGCGTCCCAGCGCTGGGAGCCGCCCACCGACAGGGCGTCCTCGGTCCGCCCGGCGCCGATCTGGCGGACTCCGAGGCGGACGACCTCGGGGGCCACCCAGGTCGGGGCGTGCACGCCGTTGGTCACCGAGGTGATGGGCACGTCGGCCGGGTCGAAGCCCGGCCACAGCCCGGCGAACATGCCCCGGCTGACCGCCCCGTGCAGGGTCGAGACCCCGTTGGCGCGCTGGGCCAGGCGCAGCCCCATCACCGCCATGTTGAACACCCCGGGGTCGCCGCCGGGATAGGACTCGGCGCCCAGTTCGAGGATCCGGTCGACCGGCAGGGCGGCCAGCTCCGCGCCGGGCCCGAAGTGCCGGGCGACCAGGGCCCGCTCGAAGCGGTCGATGCCGGCGGGGACCGGCGTGTGCGTGGTGAACACGGTCCCGGCGCGCACCGCCTCGACGGCGGCGTCGAAGCCGAGCCCCTGCTCCCCTTCCAGTTCCCTTATGCGTTCGAGCCCGAGGAACCCGGCGTGCCCCTCGTTCGTGTGGAACACCTCGGGGTCGGGGTGCCCGGCGATCCGGCAGTACGTGCGCACCGCGCGCACGCCTCCGATGCCGAGCAGCATCTCCTGGAGGAGGCGGTGGTCGCTGCCGCCGCCGTAGAGCCGGTCGGTCACCTCGCGGGCGCCGGCGTCGTTGTCCTCGACGTCGGAGTCCAGGAGCAGCAGCGGCACCCGGCCGACGCGGGCCTGCCAGATGTGCGCGTGCAGGGCCCGGCCGCCCGGCAGGCTCAGGGACACCCGGGCCGGTGCCCCGTCGGTGTCCCGCAGCAGGGACACGGGGAGCTCGTTGGGGTCGAGGACGGGGTAGTGCTCCTGCTGCCAGCCGTCCCGGGAGAGGGACTGGCGGAAGTACCCGTGGCGGTACAGCAGTCCCACGCCGATCAGCGGGACGCCGAGGTCGCTGGCGGCCTTGAGGTGGTCCCCGGCGAGGATCCCGAGCCCGCCGGAGTACTGCGGCAGGGCGGCGGTGATACCGAACTCGGGGGAGAAGTAGGCGATCCCGGCGGGCAGCTCGGGGCCGTTCTCATGGCTCTGGTACCACCTCCCGCCGTGGACGTAGTCGTCGAGGTCGGCGGCGACGACGGCGAGCCGGCGCAGGAACCGCCGGTCGCCGGCCAGTTCCTCGAGCCGGGGGGCGGAGACTGCGCCGAGCAGCCGGACGGGGTCGCCGCCGGCGGCCTGCCAGCCCTCGGGGTCGACGGATTGGAAGAGTTCACGGGTCTCGGCATGCCACGACCAGCGCAGATTGCGCGCGAGGTCGGCGAGCGGCAGCAATGGTTCCGGGAGAACGGGGCGCACGGTGAATCGACGGATAGCCTTCACACGTTCTACCTTCGCAGGCGATTGCGGATCGAAGCGGCCGCACCACGCTGTGCGTCCGCGCATCACCCCGGGAAGGCTAGCTTCCCTGCGCCCCGCCCTGCCACGGTGCCTCGCCCGCCCGTACGCCGCCGCCCCGGGCACCGGGAGCCGTCCGTCCGGTCCGGCTCACCGAGAAGGGTGACGGGGCCCGCGGTGTGCAGGACCCCCTTACGAGTGGGACGCGACGGGAAGGTTCCGGCAAAAAAGGCGCTGTGAATTCAGGACGTTCCGGCCGCCGGAAGCGCATGCGGAATCCACGGAAACGGCGCCCGTGATCCCTCCTCCGGGGATCGCCGTCACTACGGACATCACGCCCAAACCGCCCCAGACCCTCCGTCACGGATGGTGCCTGTGGTGCCGGTGGGACGGAGGTGTCACGACGTACCTCCGTTAGTCGTGGCCGACTTGACTGAGCCTCGGCGGATGTCGGCCAGGAGCTTGGTCTGGGCCGCGCCACTACGTACGAGTAGTTAACCAAGAGCACTGATTGGGCGGGGCGAGAGTGGGCAGGGCTCCCCGCGTACACGCACGGCACCCCCGCCCTACCACCTCTCCCGCCACCCGAGTGAACGCGGACAGGAGCGGCCATGCCCGCAGCCCAGCCGTCTTCTGAGCGGCTAGAAACAGAGCGAACAGAGCGTGCACGACCAGCCGGTGCTCCGGCTGGGCTGTTGTCACCGAGCCCTGCGAACTGCCCCCAGGTGAGCCCATCATGATCGGTCGCATTCCCGTGCTGGACGTCCGCCCCGCCGTCGACTGCGGGGCCAGACCCGCCAAGGCGGTCGTGGACGAGGTCTTCCAGATCTCCGCCACCGTGTTCCGCGAGGGCCACGACGCCGTCGCCGCCCATGTCGTACTCCGCGACCCGAGCGGGCGGCTGCGGCCCCCCGTCCCGATGCGCGAGCTGGCGCCCGGCACCGACCGGTGGGGGGCGCGGGTCTCCGCCGAGGTCGAGGGGAGGTGGACGTACACCGTCGAGGCCTGGAGCGACCCCATCGGCACCTGGCAGGCCCACGCCGCCATCAAGATCCCCGCGGGGATCGACACCGGGCTCACCCTGCTCGAGGGCGCGGAGCTCTACGAGCGGGCCGGCTCCAGGATCCCCAAGAAGGACGGGCGCGAGCACGTGCTGGCCGCCGCCGACGCGATGCGCGACGAGGACCGCGCGGTGTCGCTGCGGTACTCCGCCGCCCTCGCGCCCCCGGTGCAGGCCGCGCTCGCCCGGCGCCCGTACCGGGAGCTGGTCTCCGCCTCCAAGGCCCTGCCGCTGGTCGTGGAGCGCAAGCGGGCCCTCTTCGGCTCCTGGTACGAGATGTTCCCGCGCTCCGAGGGGGCCGTCGTCGAGCCCGGCGAGCAGCCCGTGAGCGGCACGTTCCGCACCGCCGCCGACCGGCTGCCGGCCATCGCCGCGATGGGGTTCGACGTGGTGTACCTGCCACCGATCCACCCCATTGGGAGTACGTACCGCAAGGGGCCGAACAACACCCTTTCGGCCGGAAGTTGGGACCCCGGGGTGCCGTGGGCCATCGGGTCCACCGAGGGCGGCCACGACGCGGTCCACCCCGAGCTCGGCACGATCGAGGACTTCGACGCCTTCGTCGCTCGCGCCCGCGAGCTGCGCATGGAGATCGCGCTCGACTTCGCGCTCCAGTGCTCCCCGGACCACCCCTGGGTGGAGAAGCACCCCGAGTGGTTCCGCCACCGGGCCGACGGGACGATCGCGTACGCGGAGAACCCGCCGAAGAAGTACCAGGACATCTACCCGATCCACTTCGACACCGACATGGCCGGGATCGTCGAGGAGACGGTCCGGATCCTGCGGTACTGGATGGACCACGGCGTCCGCATCTTCCGGGTGGACAATCCGCACACGAAGCCGGTCGTCTTCTGGCAGAAGGTGATCGCGGACATCAACAAGTCCGACCCCGACGTGATCTTCCTGGCGGAGGCCTTCACCCGGCCCGCCATGATGCGCGCACTCGCCGCGATCGGCTTCCAGCAGTCGTACACCTACTTCACCTGGCGCAACACCAAGGCGGAGCTGACCGAGTACCTGACCGAGCTCGCGGACACCCGCTCCGCCGCCGTCATGCGGCCGAACTTCTTCGTCAACACGCCCGACATCCTCCACGAGTACCTGCAAAGGGGCGGTCGTCCGGCCTTCGAGGTGCGCGCCGTCCTGGCCGCCACCCTCTCCCCCACCTGGGGCGTCTACGCCGGCTACGAGCTGTGCGAGAACGCCCCGGTCCGGGAGGGCAGCGAGGAGTACCTGAACTCCGAGAAGTACGAGTTCCGGCCGCGCGACTGGGCGGCCGCGGACCGCGAGGGCCGCACCATCGCCCCGCTGATCACCGCCCTGAACCGGATGCGCCGCCGCAACCCGGCGCTGCAGCAGCTGCGCGACATCCATTTCCACACGACCGACAACGACCAGGTGATCGCCTATTCGAAGCATGCCGGCGCCAATTCCGTACTGGTGGTCGTCAACCTCGATCCGCACCACACCCAGGAGGCGACGGTCTCGTTGGACATGCCGGTACTCGGCCTCGACTGGCACGGGTCCCTCGCGGTGCGCGACGAGCTCACCGGCGAGACCTACCACTGGGGCAGGGCCAACTACGTGCGCTTGGAACCGGGCCGCACGCCCGCGCACGTGCTGGCGGCTCTGCGACCGTCCCCGCCCACCGGAGGGTCACCCACCACATGATGATCAACGATCCCGTCCACGACACGTTCGAGGACACCCCCGCGAAGGACCGCGACCCCGACTGGTTCAAGCGGGCGGTCTTCTACGAGGTGCTCGTACGGTCCTTCCACGACAGCAACGGCGACGGCGTAGGGGACCTGAAGGGGCTCACCGCCAAGCTCGACTACCTCCAGTGGCTGGGCGTCGACTGCCTCTGGCTGCCGCCGTTCTTCGCCTCGCCGCTCCGCGACGGGGGCTACGACGTGGCCGACTACACCTCGGTGCTCCCCGAGTTCGGCGACCTCGCCGACTTCGTGGAGTTCGTGGACGCCGCGCACCAGCGCGGCATGCGGGTGATCATCGACTTCGTCATGAACCACACGAGCGACCAGCACGAGTGGTTCCAGCAGTCCCGCAAGGACCCGGACGGGCCCTACGGCGACTACTACATGTGGGCCGACAACGACAAGCAGTACCAGGACGCCCGCATCATCTTCATCGACACCGAGACCTCGAACTGGACGTACGACCCGGTCCGCAAGCAGTACTACTGGCACCGGTTCTTCTCGCACCAGCCCGACCTCAACTACGAGAACCCGGCCGTGGTGGAGGAGATCGTCTCCGCCCTCCGCTTCTGGCTGGACCTCGGGATCGACGGGTTCAGACTCGACGCGGTGCCCTACCTGTACGCGGAGGAGGGCACCAACTGCGAGAACCTGCCGCGCACCCACCAGCTCCTCAAGCGGGTCCGCGCCGAGATCGACGCGCACTACCCCGACACCGTGCTGCTCGCCGAGGCCAACCAGTGGCCCGAGGACGTCGTCGACTACTTCGGCGACTTCGCGAAGGGCGGGGACGAATGCCACATGGCCTTCCACTTCCCCGTCATGCCGCGCATCTTCATGGCCGTACGAAGAGAGTCGCGCTACCCCGTCTCCGAAATCCTGGCCAAGACCCCGGCGATCCCGGACCGCTGCCAGTGGGGCATCTTCCTGCGCAACCACGACGAGCTCACCCTCGAGATGGTCACGGACGAAGAGCGCGACTACATGTACGCCGAGTACGCCAAGGACCCGCGGATGCGGGCCAACATCGGCATCCGGCGCCGGCTCGCCCCGCTCCTCGACAACGACCGCAACCAGATGGAGCTGTTCACGGCCCTGCTGCTGTCGCTGCCCGGTTCGCCGGTTCTCTACTACGGCGACGAGATCGGCATGGGCGACAACATCTGGCTCGGCGACCGCGACGGCGTCCGCACGCCGATGCAGTGGACCCCGGACCGCAACGCCGGTTTCTCCTCCTGCGATCCGGGCAGGCTCAACCTGCCGGTCATCATGGACCCGGTCTACGGGTACCAGGTCACCAACGTCGAGGCCGCGATGGCATCGCCCTCGTCACTGCTGCACTGGACCCGCAGGCTCATCGAGGTCCGCAAGGCGAACCCGGCCTTCGGCCTCGGCTCGTACACCGAACTGCCCTCGTCCAACCCGGCGGTGCTCGCGTTCCTGCGCGAGTACGGGGACGACCTGGTGCTGTGCGTGCACAACTTCTCGCGCTTCGCGCAGCCCACCGAGCTGGATCTGCGGTCGTTCAACGGGCGGGTCCCGGTGGAGCTCACGGGTGACGTGCGCTTCCCGCCGATCGGCGAGTGGCCGTACCTGCTCACGCTCGCGGGGCACGGCTTCTACTGGTACCGCCTGCTGGGCGAGTAGCCGCCGGGTACGGGGTGGGCGACGCGAATGGGTCAATCGCCCGCCCCTGTACGGATCATCCTGACCCGACACTCGTACACCACCGGAGAAGCACTGACGCGATCCGGGACACTCTCCGCATTCTGTGACGGCCCGGGGAAAGGACGCGACGCCATGTCGGAGGCTGCATCCGCCGGGACGACGAGCACGACCGGACTCAGTCCGCTGGAGCCGATGCTGCGGGACTGGCTGCCGGTCCAGCGCTGGTTCGCCGGCAAGGGCCGGCGCATCGGCCGGCTCCGGATGATCTCGGCGGCCGATCTGCTGCCGCCGGGGTCCTCCCCCAGGCTGGTCCACCTGCTCCTCGACGTCGACGGCGACTGCTACCAACTGCTGCTCGGCGTCCGCGCCGCGCTGCCGCCGGCCCTGGCGCCCGCCCTGATCGGGCGCGCCGAGCAGGGCCCGTACGCCGGCCAGTACGTGTACGAGGGGCTGGGCGACCCGCGGCTGGCGGCCCTGCTGCTGGAACG
The DNA here is from genome assembly GCF_055570595.1 of Streptomyces sp. NPDC031132. Taxonomy (NCBI): domain Bacteria; kingdom Bacillati; phylum Actinomycetota; class Actinomycetes; order Kitasatosporales; family Streptomycetaceae; genus Streptomyces; species Streptomyces sp. NPDC031132. The sequence goes on along the minus strand of NZ_JBVIGX010000001.1, from coordinate 356,387 downwards.
ATTGCGCGCCCCCGGCACCCTCGGCCCGCTGCGGTTCGACCGTGACCCGATGGCGCTGATCCCGGCGGCGCTCACCCCCCGGCCGCTGTCCGGGGAACAGACCAACTCCTCGATGATCTACGGGGATTCACACATCCTGAAGGTGTTCCGCCGGGTCGGCCCCGGGGTCAACCCGGACCTGGAGCTGCCTCGGGCGCTGGCTGCCGCCGGATGCTCCCGCGTGCCCGCTCCGGTCGCCTGGTACGAGGCCGAGCTGCCCGGTGCGGAGCCGCTGACCCTGGGCGTGCTCCAGCCCTATCTGCGCGGCTCCGACGACGGCTGGCAGCTCGCGCTGCGCCGGCTCGGCGCCGGGGCCGACTTCACCGCCGAGGCGCATGCGCTGGGCCGGGCCACCGCCGAGGTGCACAGTGCGCTCGCCGCCGCCCTGCCCACCGTCGCGCTGGGCCCGGAGCAGACCGCCCGCCTCGCCTCCGGAATGACGGCCCGGCTGGCGGCCACCGCCCGCGAGGTGCCCGCGCTGCGGCCCTACGAGGCGGGGCTGCGCGGGGCGTTCGACGCGCTGGCCGCCTCCCGCGGGGCCGGGGTGCCCGCCCAGCGGATCCACGGGGACCTGCACCTGGGCCAGACGCTGCGGACCGCCGACGGCAGCTGGGCGCTGATCGACTTCGAGGGCGAGCCGGCCCGGCCGCTGGCCGACCGCCGCCGCCCCGAACCCGCCGTCCGCGACATCGCCGGGATACTGCGCTCGTTCGACTACGCGGCCCGCTCCCACCGCCCCTTCGCCCCCGCCTGGGCGGACGCCTGCCGGGCCGCCTTCTGCGAGGGCTACGCCCGCACCACCGGCCGCGACCCGCGTGAGGACCCCGTCCTGCTGCGCGCGTACGAGACCGACAAGGCGGTGTACGAGGCGCGTTACGAGTCCCGGCACCGCCCCGACTGGCTGCACGTCCCCATGGCCGCGATCCGGCGGCTCGCCTCCGGCGCGGACCGGGGATTCGGCCGGGCGCTGCCGGGCCCCGGGTCCACGGCCCGCCCGGGGCAGTCCCACCGGCCCGGCCCCGGTACCGCCGCGGGACCCGGCCCGGGCGCCGGGCCCGGCCCCGGCGAAGGCTTCTCCTCCCTCTCCCCCCACCCCCGCCCGCAGCCGCCTAGGAGGCCGCACACGTGAGCCCCGCCCGTCAGTCACCGTCCACCACCCCGCCGGCCGCGGCCCCGGCCAAGGCTCCGGCTCCGGCCGCCGCTCAGGGCCGCGGAACGCCGGCCGCGGCCGCGCCGCGCAAGGCCCAGCCACCGCGCGCCCGGCGGGCGCCCGCGCACGGGGTACGGCCGGCGCCCGCGCTCGGCGCCGAGGAACGGGCCCGGCTGCTGGAGGGCCGCCACCACGACCCGCACGGCGTGCTGGGCGCCCGGACCCGGCGGGACGGGGTCGTCTTCCGCGTGCTGCGCCCGTACGCCAAGTCGGTCACGGTCGTCGCCAAGGGGCTGCGGGCCGAGCTCCTCGACGACGGCGACGGGCTGTTCTCGGGCCTGCTGCCGCTGACCGGCGTGCCGGACTACCGGCTGCTGGTCACGTACGACGGCGACGAGCTCGAGGTGCACGACCCGTACCGGTTCCTGCCCGCGGTCGGCGAGCTGGACCTGCACCTGATCGGCGAGGGCCGGCACGAGGAGCTGTGGACGGCGCTCGGGGCCCGCCCGATGGAGCACCAGGGCGTGGCCGGCACCCGGTTCACGGTGTGGGCGCCGAACGCCCAGGGGGTGCGGGTCACCGGAGACTTCTCGTACTGGGACTCGGTCGCGTACCCGATGCGCTCGCTGGGCGCCTCCGGGGTGTGGGAGCTGTTCCTGCCGGGGGTGGGCGAGGGCACGCTCTACAAGTACGACATCACCCGCCCGGACGGCAGCCACACCCTGCGCGCCGACCCGATGGCCCGGCACACGGAGGTCCCGCCGGCCACCGCCTCGGTGGTCACCGCGTCCCGGTACGAGTGGCAGGACGCCGAGTGGATGGCGCAGCGCGGGGCCCGCCCCACGCACCAGGCGCCGTTCTCGGTGTACGAGCTGCACCTGGCCTCCTGGCGGCCGGGGCTCTCGTACCGGCAGCTGGCCGAGCAGCTCCCGCCGTACGTGAAGGAGCTCGGCTTCACGCACGTGGAGTTCATGCCGGTCGCCGAGCACCCCTTCGGCGGCTCGTGGGGCTACCAGGTCACCGGGTTCTACGCGCCGACGTCGAGAATGGGCAGCCCGGACGACTTCCGGATGCTGGTGGACGCGCTGCACCGGGCGGGGATCGGGGTGATCGTCGACTGGGTGCCCGCGCACTTCCCGCGCGACGAGTGGGCGCTCGCGGAGTTCGACGGGCGGCCGCTGTACGAGCACCACGACCCGCGGCGGGCCGCGCACCCGGACTGGGGGACGCTGGAGTTCGACTACGGCCGCAAGGAGGTCCGCAACTTCCTGGTCGCGAACGCCGTGTACTGGTGCCAGGAGTTCCACGTGGACGGGCTGCGGGTGGACGCGGTCGCCTCGATGCTCTACCTGGACTACTCGCGGGGCGAGGGCGAGTGGGCGCCGAACGAGCACGGCGGCCGGGAGAACTGGGACGCGGTGGCGCTGCTCCAGGAGATGAACGCGACGGTGTACCGGCGCTGTCCGGGCGTGGTGACGATCGCGGAGGAGTCCACGGCCTGGGAGGGCGTGACCCGGCCGACGGACGGGGGCGGGCTCGGCTTCGGGCTGAAGTGGAACATGGGCTGGATGCACGACACCCTGCGGTACGCGACGAAGGATCCGGTGCACCGCAAGTACCACCACCACGACATGACGTTCGGGATGATCTACGCGTACAGCGAGAACTACGTGCTGCCGATCTCGCACGACGAGGTGGTGCACGGCAAGGGCTCGCTGGTGTCGAAGATCCCCGGGGACTGGTGGCAGCAGCGGGCCATACACCGTGCGTACCTGGGCTTCATGTGGGCCCACCCGGGCAAGCAACTGCTGTTCATGGGACAGGAGTTCGCCCAGGGCTCGGAGTGGTCGGAGTCGCACGGGCCGGACTGGTGGCTGCTGGACTCCTCGTACTCGGCGGCCGGCGACCACCGGGGCGTACGCGACCTCGTGCGCGACCTGAACCACACGTACGCGGCGGCGCCCGCGCTGTGGGAGCGGGACACGGTGCCGGAGGGCTTCGCCTGGGTGGAGGCGGACGCGGCGGAGGACAACGTCTTCGCCTTCCTGCGGTACGCGCAGGACGGCTCGCCGCTGCTGTGCGTGTCGAACTTCTCGCCGGTGGTGCGGCACGGCTACCGGATCGGCGTCCCGGAGGAGGTGCCGGGGTGGCGGGAGGTCCTGAACACGGACCTGGAGCAGTACGGCGGCAGCGGCGTACGGCATCTGCAGCCGCTGCGGCCCGAGCCCGTGCCCGCGCAGGGCCGTCCGGTGAGCCTGCGCATGACCCTCCCGCCGCTGGCGACGGTCTGGCTCAGGCCCTGACGCCGGCGCCCCCGGTCACCTCCTCGAGTTCCTGGAGCAGCTTGCGCTTGGCGCGTGCGCCGACCATCTGCTTGACGGGCTCGCCGTCGCGGAAGACGAGCAGGGTCGGCATGGACAGCACCCCGTACCGGACGACGGTCGCGGGGTTGCCGTCCGCGTCGATCTGCACGACCTTGAGGCGGTCGACCTCCTCGGCCGCGACGGCGGACAGCACGGGCGCGAGTTGCCGGCAGGGGCCGCACCAGTCCGCGGTGAACTCCACGAGGACAGCCCGGCCCCGCTCGGCGAGGACCTCCGCCTCGAAGTCCCGGTCGGTCACTTCGGCGACACCCTTGGCGTGGATCATCTCTTCCCTTCCCCTTCTCACGGTCCGGTCATTTCACAGCGCGGCGACGCCGCCTGGCCGGCGGCCTCCTCGGCGGCGGTGAGCTGCCGCGCGACCTGCTCCCGTACGTCGGCCAGCTGGCCGATCAGCCCGTCGAGTTCCGCGAGCTTGCGCCGGTACACGGCCAGGGAAGCGGGACAGGAGTCCCCGGCGGGATGGCCTGCGCGCAGGCAGTCGACGAACGGGCGGGTCTCCTCCAGCTCGAAGCCGAAGTCCTGGAGCATGCGGATCTGGCGCAGCAGCCGCAGGTCGTCCTCGTCGTAGGTGCGGTAGCCGTTGCCGGTGCGGCGCGCGGGCAGCAGTCCGCGCGACTCGTAGTACCGCAGGGTCCGCGTGGTGGTTCCCGCCTGCTCCGCCAGTTCGCCGATGCGCATGCCCAGACGGTAATCCTTGACGCCGGCGTCAAGGCAAGGAGCGACTGCGGGATGAGGGGTGGGGCCCTCGCCACCCCCGTATGCGAGGGCCCCGACATGGATCACGCACCGGGCGGGAGGGCGGTTCAGGAGGGGGTGCGGGAGAACCGTGGAGAACGATGGAGATCCGTGGAGATCGTGCGCAGGGGTATCGCATCGGCAGGCCGGAACCGTAGGCTTGCCAATGGATCTAGAAATGATCCGATTACCGGACGGTCGCAGGGAAACCCGACCAAAGGGTCGAACTCCATAGGACTTTCCTACGAGTTCTGGGCTTGTTTGAACGGTCTGTAGTCGCCACCCCTTGGGCACTCCTACGGTGTGCCCTGTGCACTCCAGCCCTCCCTTCAATGCCCCCGCCGCGCGTCGCCTCCGCGCAGCCCTGGGCATGGCTCCCGGTCATGTCGCTTATGGCCTGCGCGCCCAGTACGGACTGATCGTCGAGCCCGAGACCGTGATGGCCTGGGAGCGTGGCGAGATATCGCCGAGTTCGGCAGAGCTGACGGCGCTCGCGGGCGTGCTCTGGTGCGCCCCCGGCGAGCTGCTCGCCGAGGCCGTGACCTTGCGGGAGCACCGGATGGCCCGCGGCCTGGCCGCGGACGAGCTGGCCCGGCGGATCGGGCTGGAGACGAGCGCGTACCAGAAGATGGAGGACACGGGGCGCTGGAAGGGCAACGAACGGCAGTCCGTGGCCCTGGCGCAGGTGCTCGGCCTGTCGCTGGCCCAGTTCGTGGCGGCGACCGGCAAGCAGGACGAGCTCGCCGAGCTGCTGCGCAATGCGGTGACCACGCGCTGGCAGGCGTACGTGAAGCCGCTGGCCAAGCTGCTCCCGGTGCCGAAGCAGCACCTGGAGCCGGTGCTGGAGCAGCTGCACGCGGACTACCAGTCGAAGATGGTGGCCACCTTGAGCTGGGGCGGCGCCTCGGGCTCGGCCGGTGCGGGGGACGCGGGCCGGGAGTTCCTGGCCGACATCGTGGCCCACTTCTGGGCCTTCGCGGGCGGCGCCCGCTAGGCGGCGTCCTGCCCCCCGCCCCGGGGGCCGGGTCAGAAGACCGACTCGGCCTCGTACATGCGGCCCTCCGGGACCGTCTTCAGTTCGGTGACCGCCTCGGCCAGCGGGGCCATCACGATGTCGGTGCCGCGCAGGGCGGTCATGTTGCCGAAGTCGCCGCGGTGGACGGCCTCCACCGCGTGCCATCCGAAGCGGGTGGCCAGGACCCGGTCGTACGCGGTGGGGACGCCGCCGCGCTGGACGTGGCCGAGGATGACCGGACGGGCCTCCTTGCCGAGGCGGTGCTCCAGCTCGGTCGCGAGGCGGTTGCCGATGCCGGCGAAGCGCTCGTGGCCGTAGGCGTCGATCGCGCCGCGCTCGTACGGCATCGAGCCCTCGGCGGGGTGCGCGCCCTCGGCGACGCAGATGACGGCGAACTTCTTACCCCGGGAGAATCTTTCCTCCACCATCTTCACCAGGTCGTCCACCTCGAAGGGGCGCTCCGGCAGGCAGATCCCGTGGGCGCCGCCGGCCATGCCGGACTCCAGGGCGATCCAGCCCGCGTGCCGGCCCATGACCTCGACGACCATCACGCGCTGGTGCGATTCGGCGGTGGTCTTGAGGCGGTCTATGGCCTCGGTGGCGACCATGACCGCGGTGTCGAAACCGAAGGTGCGGTCGGTGGAGGAGATGTCGTTGTCGATGGTCTTCGGCACGCCGACGACCGGCATCCCGGCGTCCGACAGCATCCGGGCGGCGGTCAGCGTGCCCTCGCCGCCGATCGGGATGAGGGCGTCGATGCCGTAGCGCGTCGCCAATTCCTGCGCGTTCTCGGCGGCTTCGTGCAGCCGTGCGCGCTCCATGCGGGCCGAGCCGAGGATCGTGCCGCCGCGGGCGAGGATGCCGCTGACGGCGTTGATGTCGAGGGGGCGGTGGTGGCCGTCCAGGAGGCCCTTGAAGCCGTCCTCGAAGCCGATGACTTCGTCGCCGTGACCGACCACGGCGCGGTGCACGACCGAACGGATGACAGCGTTCAGGCCCGGGCAGTCGCCGCCTGCGGTGAGAACTCCGATACGCATCGTGCTGTGTCTCCTGCTCCTGGTCGTACCGGGCCGTACGCGTGCGGGCGGACAGCCGTACATCTGAAGGGCGTATTGGTGAAGCCCTGTCCGATTGTTCCACGGGCCCGGGACGGGGCGCGTCCTGCGCTGCTCCGCCCACCAGGCCTTTCGGCCCCTCCGGCACTCCTTTTTCCGGCGGGCGCCCTATCTGGCCGCCAAGGTATTGTCAAGAGGTCAAGCCCACCCTATCGGGGAAAATCGACTCGGATCCGCCCGCCGGCCCGGCGGGCGGCACCCACATCCAGACCATGGGACGGAGAGCACGCGTGACGCGCAGCGTGTACGTGACCGGTATCGAGCGGGGGGACGGCCGGCAGGTCGTCGAGCTGGGGATCATGGAGCTGCTGACCCGCCAGACGGCGCGGGTCGGCGTCTACCGTCCGTTGCTGCACGACGGACCGGACCGGCTCTTCGACCTCCTCAAGGCCCGCTACCGGATCGACCAGGACGCCCGGGCGGCGTACGGCATGGAGTACCACGAGGCCTCCGCCATCCTGGCCGAGAAGGGCACCGACGAGCTCGTCTCCCGCCTGGTGGACGGCTACCACCGGGTGGCCCGTGACTACGAGGTCATGCTCGTCCTCGGCACCGACTACGCCGACACGAACCTCCCCGACGAGCTGGCGCTGAACGCCCGCCTCGCCAACGAGCTGGGGGCCGTGGTCGTGCCCGTCGTCGGGGGCACCAAGCACCCCGCCGAGTCCGTGCGCGCCGAGGCCCAGAGCGCCTTCCGCGCGTACGAGAGCCTGGGCTGCCACGTCGTCGCGATGGTGGTCAACCGGGTGGTCGCCGAGGACCGGGACGCGATAGCCGAGCGGCTGGCGGCCCGCCTGCCCGTCCCCTGCTACGTGCTGCCGGACGACAAGTCGCTCTCCGCCCCGACGGTCGCCCAGATCACCCGGGCGCTCGGCGGCGAGGTGCTCCTCGGCGACGACGCCGGGCTGGCCCGCGACGCCGTGGACTTCGTCTTCGGCGGCGCCATGCTGCCGAACTTCCTGAACGCCCTGACCCCCGGCTGCCTGGTCGTCACCCCCGGGGACCGCGCCGACCTGGTCATCGGGGCGCTGGCCGCGCACGCCTCGGGCACCCCGCCGATCGCCGGCGTGCTGCTGACGCTGAACGAGCGTCCGGGCCCCGACATCCTGACGCTGGCCTCGAAGCTGGCGCCGGGCACCCCGGTGGTCTCGGTGGCCGGCAACAGCTTCCCGACGGCCGCCGAACTGTTCTCGCTGCAGAGCCGGTTGAACTCCGCGACCCCGCGCAAGCTGGAGACCGCGCTCGGCCTGTTCGAGCGGCACGTGGACACCGCCGAGCTGCGCGGGCTGCTGTCGGTGGCCCGCTCCGAGCGCGTCACGCCGATGATGTTCGAGCACGAGCTGCTGGAGCGGGCCCGTTCCGAGCGCCGCCGCGTGGTGCTGCCCGAGGGCGGCGAGGAGCGCGTGCTGCGCGCCGCGGACGTGGTGCTGCGCCGCGGGGTCTGCGACCTGACCCTGCTAGGCGAGGAGCAGGCGATCCTGAAGAAGGCCGCCGACCTGGGCGTCGACGTCTCCGGCGCGCAGCTGATCGACCCGGCGAGCTCCCCGCTGCGGGAACGTTTCGCCGAGTTCTACGCCCAGGCCCGCGCCCACAAGGGCATGACCGTCGAGCTGGCCCTCGACGTGGTCACCGACGTCAACTACTTCGGCACCCTGATGGTCCAGGAGGGCCTCGCCGACGGCATGGTCTCGGGCTCGGTGCACTCCACCGCCGCGACCATCCGGCCCGCCTTCGAGATCATCAAGACGAAGCCCGACGCCTCGATCGTCTCCTCGGTCTTCTTCATGTGCCTCGCCGACCAGGTCCTCGTCTACGGCGACTGCGCGGTCAACCCGGACCCGGGCGCCGAGCAGCTCGCCGACATCGCCATCCAGTCGGCGGCGACCGCGGCCGCCTTCGGCGTGGAGCCGCGGATCGCGATGCTCTCGTACTCGACCGGCACCTCGGGCTCCGGCGCGGACGTCGACAAGGTCCGCAAGGCCACCGAGCTCGTCCGTGAGCAGCGCCCCGACCTGGCCGTCGAGGGCCCGATCCAGTACGACGCCGCCGTCGAGCCCTCGGTCGCCGCGACGAAGCTGCCCGGCTCCGACGTGGCCGGCCGGGCGAGCGTGCTGATCTTCCCCGACCTCAACACGGGCAACAACACGTACAAGGCCGTGCAGCGCTCGGCGGGCGCCGTCGCGGTCGGCCCGGTGCTCCAGGGGCTGCGCAAGCCGGTCAACGACCTCTCGCGCGGCGCGCTGGTGCAGGACATCGTCACCACCGTGGCGATCACCGCGATCCAGGCGCAGGGCACGCCGGCCCCCACCGCCTGACCCCTGTACAGCCCGCGCAGCCCGCCCGGCCCGGCCTCCGCCACCGAGCCTCCACCCCGAAGGAAAGACCCTCATCGTGACCACCGCATCGCGCATACTCGTCCTCAACTCCGGCTCCTCGTCGGTGAAGTACCAGCTGCTCGACATGGCGGACTCCGCCCGCCTCGCCGTCGGCCTGGTGGAGCGGATCGGCGAAGAGACCTCGCGCCTCGTGCACGAGCCGCTCACCGGTCCGGGCGCCGAGGGCGGCAAGCGCGAGCGGCTCGGCGCGATCGCGGACCACGAGGCCGCGCTCCGGGCCGTCGCGGCGGAGCTCGCCGCCGACGGGCTGGGCCTGGACTCCCCCGAACTGGCCGCCGTCGGGCACCGGGTGGTGCACGGCGGGTCCCGGTTCACGCAGCCGACGGTGATCGACGACGAGGTGCTGGCGGAGATCCGGAGCCTGATCCCGCTGGCCCCCCTGCACAACCCGGCGAACGTGACCGGCATCGAGGTCGCCCGCGCGCTGCGCGCGGACCTCCCGCAGGTGGCGGTCTTCGACACGGCGTTCCACTCGACGATGCCGGAGCACGTGGCGCGGTACGCGATCGACGCCGCGACGGCGGACAAGTACGCCATCCGGCGGTACGGGTTCCACGGCACCTCCCACGCGTACGTTTCGCGGGCGACGGCCGGGCTGCTCGGCCGGCCGGTGAAGGACGTGAACGTGATCGTGCTGCACCTGGGCAACGGGGCCTCGGCCTCGGCGGTCCGGGGCGGGGTGTGCGTGGAGACGTCCATGGGGCTGACCCCGCTGGAGGGTCTGGTCATGGGCACCCGTTCGGGCGACCTGGATCCGGCGGTCGTCTTCCACCTGGCGCGGGTGGGCGGCTTCTCGGTGGATGAGATCGATTCGCTCCTGAACAAGAAGAGCGGTCTGCTGGGCCTGTGCGGCGACAACGACATGCGCGAGGTGCTGCGGCGGGCGGGCGAGGGCGACGAGTCGGCGCGGCTCGCCTTCGCGGCGTACGTCCACCGCCTGAAGAAGTACATCGGCGCCTACTCGGCGGTGCTCGGCCGGGTGGACGCGGTGGTTTTCACGGCCGGGGTCGGCGAGAACGCGCACCAGGTCCGGGAAGCTGCGGTGGACGGCCTCGCGGAGCTGGGGCTCGCCCTGGACCCGGAGGCCAATGCCGTGCGCTCCCCGGAGCCGCGGCTGGTGTCGCCGGAGTACGCGCGGGTGGCGGTGGCCGTGGTCCCGACGGATGAGGAACTGGAGATCGCCACCCAGGCGTACGCGCTGGTTACTCAGTAGTCACTTGGACTTTCCACCAGACGGAATATTCCGCTACGAAACAAACCGATAGGATCCAGTCATGCGCCGTTCCAAAATCGTCTGCACGCTGGGCCCCGCCGTCGACTCGTATGAGCAGCTGAAAGCGCTCATCGAGGCAGGTATGAACGTGGCCCGATTCAACTTCAGCCACGGGTCCCAGGCAGAACACCAGGAGCGGTACGACCGCGTCCGGCAGGTCTCCGAGGACACCGGGCATGCGGTCGGCGTCCTCGCCGACCTCCAGGGTCCGAAGATCCGTCTGGAGACCTTCGCCGAGGGTCCCGTCGAGCTGGTGCGCGGTGACGAGTTCACCATCACCACCGAGGACGTCCCGGGCGACAAGTCCATCTGCGGCACCACCTACAAGGGCCTGCCGGGCGACGTGGCCAAGGGCGACCAGGTCCTGATCAACGACGGCAACGTCGAGCTGCGGGTGACCGAGGTCGAGGGCCCGCGGGTCAAGACCATCGTCATCGAGGGCGGTGTCATCTCGGACCACAAGGGCATCAACCTGCCGGGTGCCGCCGTGAACGTCCCCGCCCTGTCGGAGAAGGACGTCGACGACCTCCGCTTCGCCCTGCGGATGGGCTGCGACATGGTCGCCCTGTCCTTCGTCCGCGACGCCAACGACGTCAAGGACGTCCACAAGGTCATGGACGAGGAGGGCCGCCGGGTCCCCGTCATCGCCAAGGTCGAGAAGCCGCAGGCCGTCGAGAACATGGCGGCCGTGGTCGACGCCTTCGACGCGGTCATGGTGGCCCGTGGCGACCTGGCCGTCGAGTACCCGCTCGAGAAGGTCCCGATGGTCCAGAAGCGGCTCATCGAGATGTGCCGCCGCAACGCCAAGCCGGTGATCGTCGCGACCCAGATGATGGAGTCGATGATCACCAACTCGCGCCCGACGCGCGCGGAGGCGTCCGACGTCGCCAACGCGATCCTCGACGGAGCGGACGCGGTCATGCTGTCGGCCGAGTCCTCGGTCGGCGCCTACCCGATCGAGACCGTCAAGACGATGTCGAAGATCGTCACGGCGGCCGAGGAGGAGCTCCTCTCCAAGGGCCTCCAGCCGCTGGTCCCGGGCAAGAAGCCCCGTACCCAGGGCGGCTCCGTCGCCCGCGCGGCCTGCGAGATCGCGGACTTCCTCGACGGCAAGGCGCTCATCGCCTTCACCCAGTCCGGGGACACCGCCCGCCGCCTGTCGCGCTACCGCGTGACCCAGCCGATCCTGGCCTTCACCACCGACGTCAACACCCGCAACCAGCTCACGCTGAGCTGGGGCGTCGACTCCTACATCGTGCCGCACGTGGACACCACCGACGCGATGGTCGACCTCGTGGACGGCGAGCTGCTCAAGCTGGGCCGCTACAACGAGGGCGACACGATGGTCATCACCGCCGGCTCGCCCCCCGGCGTCCCGGGCACGACCAACATGGTCCGCGTCCACCACCTGGGCGGCCAGTCCCAGGGCTGACACCGCACGGTGTGACTCTGCCGCACAGAGACCGAGGGCGGCACCCCGATCCTGAGGAGGATCCGGGGTGCCGCCCTCGGTGCGTGGACGCGGTGCGCGGGGCCGTACGGGACTGCCCCGTACGGGACTACTCCGGCGGGCCGATGTAGTTCTTGAGGCCCGGGACGGTGAGCGTGCCGCCGAACTGGCCGGCCTGGACGACCTTGACGTTCGTGAAGAACGCGAACGGGACGTTCAGGGGCGGCGGGCTGTTCGGGGTGAACTCGATCGGGATCAGGCCGAAGAGGTTCCCCTTGAGGCTCTCGGTGTACATCGTCACCGTGCCGCCGCGGATCTTGGAGGTGGAGCCGGAGCGGGACTTCAGGTGGGCGACGTTCCCGCTCTTGCCGACCGTCTGGTAGAGGTCCTTGATGTCCAGCGAGTCCGCCGTGAACTTCAGGACCTTCTTCGTCTTGCCGCCGGCCGTCTTCACCTCGACGATGCCGTGGTAGTCCAGGCCGTAGAGGGTCAGCAGCGAGCTGTCGAGGTACCAGGGCTCGTCCGGCAGGAGCGGGATGCCCGGCTCCAGCTCGGCGTCGGCCAGCGCCTTGGCGTCGTACGTCGGGCAGGGGAAGGGTTGCTTCCCGTCCGCGTCCTTCGTCTCCTCGGGCTTCGGCTCGTCCTCGTCCTCCGTCTTGCCGGTCTCGTCCTTCGGCTTCGTCGCGGTGTCCTTGACGTCCTGGGACAGCTCCTTGACGTCGACGCCGGCCTTCTTCGCCGCGTCGCGGATCGCGTCCGTGGCAGGGTCCGGTGCGGGCTTGGCCGGGGAGGACGGCTCGGCCGTGGCCGTCTTGGACGGCGTGGGCGTCGGGGTCGCCGGCGGCTTCGCGGTCTCGAGCGGCTTGGTGATCCCGTCGACGATGCCCTTGAGCGCGTCTCCGACGCCCAGCGGGTCCAGCGGGTTCGGGGTCTTGGACGCGGACGGCGCGGCGGCCGGGGCCGACGGCTCGGTCTGCTTCGACGCGGTGGTGGGACCGGCCGGCTTGCTGGCGGAAGGCTTCGGGGCCGGCGGGGTGACGCCGGGCTTCGGGGCCTTGGACGCACCGGGCGAGGGAGTCGCGGTGGGCGACGAGCTCGGCGAGGGCGACGTGGAGGGGCTCGGAGAAGCCGACTCCGCGGGTTCGTCGGACCGCGTCACGCACGGGCCGGGCGCGAAGGGGATCTCGTGGTCGTCGGCGAGGGCCAGCTTCGGGGCCACGCCCATCCCGACGAAGACCGCGGTCGGCATGGCCGCCAGCGCCATCGTCTTGCCGACGGGTATCTGGATCTTGTTCAGCAGCGACTTCCGGGGCGCGGCGTGCCGCGGGCCCCTTCTTTCACGGGACTCTGCGCTCGGGGCCACGCCCCGCTGCGTCTCGTCACCCCGCACTGTTCCTCCCGCCATCGGCGTGGGCAGTCGTCTCGCTCGCGTATGCCGTTTCCGTCTCACGGGGCGCCGGGATGCCCGGAATGCCCTGGGGGCTGTCCTCCATGGCTGCCGACTTGCCGGCGCCGCCGTCCGGGACGGCGGTCTCTTCCACCGGGTTGCCGGGGACCCACGACAGTGCGAGGGCGCCGCCGACCATGGAGAAGATGAAGCCCAGGAAGAACCCGCCGAGGTTGGACACCGGCAGGGACACCAGGGCCAGCAGGATCGAGGCGACCCCTGCGAAGACGCGGATGCTCTGCTGGAACCAGAGGGCCAGGCCCAGCGTCATCAGCAGGATGCCGATGATCAGCGAGCCGGATCCGGTCGTCGTCGCCATCGCGAGAGTGACGTTGCCCAATCGCATGTCCGCGTACGGGAAGTACACGATCGGGACACCACCGAGGAGCATGAACAGGCCTGCCCAGAAGGGACGGCGGCCGCGCCAGGCGTAGAAGTGGTAATACGCCACGGTGAGCAGAGCATCATCAGAGCGGCGAACGTAGACCGGGGCCTGGTGGTTCATGGACTACAGCTCCCTGGAAACGGTGGTACGGAGAACTAGGTGGAGCCCCGGACGGGCGGGCGGAATCGGCTGCAGCCGGCGCCGACCGCCCCTCCGGTCACGCTCCGGGACGGATTACTTCTCGTCCTGGTAGCACGGCTGGTCGCCGCCGAGCAGGCGCAGCTTGAGGTCGGGCAGCTTGAACGTACCCGCCGTCGTCGCCCACGCCTTCTGGCGCACGTTCGACAGAATCGCCTTGTCGGCGCGCTGGGAGAACGCGTAGGGGCTCGCGACCGTACCGGCCTGCGGCTTGGTCTTGTGGCTCGAGTCGCCCACGGCGACACCGATGTCCAGGTTCTTGAACTCGGCGTCGGTGTCGAGCTCCGCAACATCCAGGTAGATGTTGTCGGCGACGGCCGGCGTGCCCTTGTGGCCCGTCCGCAGCTGCAGCGTGATGTTGCCCAGCGGGGTCGGGGTCACCAGCGACTGGCACATGTTGGTGATCTCGGCGTGGCTGAACCCGGAGATGGTCACCGGGTGGTGCGCAGCGTTGCCCTTGAGGTCGTGACCCTCGGCGATACCGCCGTACTGAATGAGGTTGTCACCGTCGAGCTTGTCGGCCGAGACCTTGAAGTCCTGACCGGACACGGCGAAGGACGCCGCGAGGGCACCCTGCGCCAGACCCACACCGACCGCGGCGGTTGCCGCGATGCTCGGCACCATGACGAGCGCGAAGCGCTTCCATCTGGTCCCGCCACGAACCTGAGAACTCATTATTCGTTCCTCCTTCTCGGACGTACATCTCCGGTCCGGGCCGTACCCGTCCTGGGATGGGAGAAGTGCTACGTCCTCGGGAAGGAGCGCAGGCGGCCGAGCCGCGACAGAGCCGCGTCCGGTACACCGGCGTTCACCCCCGAGCGACAACCACTGGGTCACGCGTTCGCGCAACCAGGAGGACAGGCTCCGCCGGTGTGGCGAAGACCCCCCTGTCCCACAGCCGGTGACACTGCCACCGGCCGGCCCGGTGGGGACCCTCCACCGCGGCTCCGGATGAGCGGCACTGCGGGAAGGACCGAGCGTCGCCGATCGTGGTCCATTCCAGGCCGGGGCACAAGGGGGTTCGTTACTGGCGGGTAACGGCAAGATAACCGGGGATCGACCCGGCGCCATCGGGTGACGACGCAGGGTGTCACCAAGGGCCACGACAGAGCGGGGGATTTACGAACACACCGGACAGATCACGGGGTTCCACTTACTGCGAGTAACAGCGGCCGCAATTGCCAAGTTTTGGCAAAGTGCGGCCGCTGTTTATCTACGTGTCAACAAATCACCGGTGGTCCGGCGGCTTCCGGACGCCTCCGGAAGGGACACGGCGCGGGCTCTAGAACAGCACCCGCGCGAGCGCCGTACGCGCCGCCGCCACCCGGGGGTCGTCCGCCCCGATGACCTCGAACAGCTCCAGCAGCCGCACCCGTACCGCGTCGCGGTCGGCGCCGGCCGTCACCCGGACCGTGTCCACCAGGCGCCCGAAGGCGTCCTCCACGTGGCCGCCAACCAGATCCAGGTCCGCAGCGGCGATCTGGGCCGCCGGGTCCTTCGGGTCCTCGGCCGCCGCGGCGCGCACCGCCTGAGGGTTCATGTCCTTGACCCGGGCGAGCAGCTCGGCCTGGGCCAGGCCCAGCCTGGCCTCGGTGTTGGCCGGGTCGTCCGCCAGTACGTTCTTGTACGCCTGCACCGCGCCGGCCAGGTCACCGGCGTCCAGCGCGACGACGGCCGCCTCGAGCAGCGCGTCGTACGGGCCCTCCGGGGCCGGGGCCTCGGCGGCCGGGGCGCCCGCGGGGACGCCCTCGGCGTTCGGGTCCACCTCGATGCCGATGATCCCGAAGCGCTCCTCGGCGACCTGGACCAACTGTGCCAGGGTCGCGCGGATCTCCTGCTCGGGCGCCACGCCCTGGAACAGCGGCAGCACCTGGCCCGCGACCACGGCGAACACGGCCGGGATGCCCTGGATGCCGAACTGCTGCATCAGCATCTGGTTGGAGTCGACGTCGACCTTGGCGAGGAGGAGGCGGCCGTTCGCCTCGATCGTCAGGCGCTCGAGCAGCGGGCTGAGCTGCTTGCACGGCTCGCACCACTCGGCCCAGAAGTCCAGGACGACCGGGACCTCGGCGGAGAGCTGGAGGACGTCGCGTTCGAAGCCGGCCTCGTCGACGTCGATCACGAGCGCGGACGGCGGCAGGGCACCGGCGGACGCGGGGGCGCCACCCTGGGCGGCCTGGCGGGCCGCTTCGGCACGGGCCTGCTCGGCCTTCGCCTTGGCCTCGCCGGCCGCCTTCACCGCGGCAAGGTCGACGACGCCGCTCATGGACATGTTTCTGGGCTGCATGCGTACATCCTCCCCCGTGTGTGCGCGCCGACGAAAAAGATCGGCCGAAATGCCTTCTTGCCCGCGTCGGACCGATCGGTTGTGCGGTGGTCGTATGGTGTGGCGCCGGGTCCCCACCTGGCGCCGGTAGCTCTTCGCGTGGTCGTCGCTCTTACGCTACGAGCCGTAGCGTAACTCCTCGCGGCCGTTCGCGCCCCGTGATCTCAAGCACAGCATTTCGCAGGCCGTCGGTTCCGCTACCGACGGGTATGGTCTGCGCCATGCGCAACCCCAGCCCCCCGACCGGACGCACCGGCCGCCCCCGCAGCGCCGCTGCGGACGCGGCCATCCTCGCCGCGACGCGGGACGCGCTGGTCGAGCTGGGCTGGTCGAAGCTGACGATGGGCGACGTGTCGGCCCGGGCCGGAGTCGCCAAGACCACCCTCTACCGCCGCTGGGCGGGCAAGAACGAGCTGGTCGTGGACGCCGTCGCGGAGCTCTTCGACTCCCTCGAGCTCCCCGACCTGGGGTCACTCGAAGCCGACATAGAGAACGTGGTCCTCCAGTTCGCGGCGCTGCTGCGGAGGCCGGAGGCCCGTACGGCCCTGATGGCGGTCGTCGCCGAGTCCACCCGGGACGAGGCCCTGCGCGACCGGATCCGGTCGGCGATCGTGGACCGGCAGAAACGTCTCGTCGTACTGGGCCGCGAACGGGCCCAGGCCCGCGGGGAACTCCCGTACGAGGAGGACGAGAGCCTCGCCGGCCCGACCACGGACCTGATCTTCGACGTGATCGCGGGCACGGTGGTCCACCGCGCGCTGGTCAGTTGCGAGCCGGTGGACGAGGCCTGGGTGTCCACCTTCACGGCCCTCCTGATGCACGGCCTCCAGGGCCCGGCCCACGCCTGAGCCCCGGATTCGGCCCGGGCGAACGGAAAGGCCGGTCACGGCCGCCCCCGCAGGGGCTGCCACGACCGGCCTTCCGCGCACGGGGGCGGGCTCAGAAGCCCGGCGGCTCCGTGTACGTGCCCCACTCGTCGCGCAGCACGTTGCAGATCTCGCCGAGCGTGGCCTCGGCGCGCACCGCGTCCAGCATCGCCGGGATCATGTTCGACCCGTCGCGGGCGGCGGCCAGCATGGCGTCCAGCGAGGACTTCACCTTGGCGTCGTCGCGCCGTTCCTTGCGCGCGGCCAGCTGCTGCACCTGCACGCGCTCCACCTCGTGGCTGACGCGCAGGATCTCCAGGTCCCCGGTCACCGACCCGTGGTGCACGTTGACGCCGACGACCCGCTTGTCGCCCTTCTCCAGCGACCGCTGGTACTGGAAGGCCGACTCGGCGATCTCCCCGGTGAACCAGCCGTCCTCGATGCCGCGCAGGATGCCCGAGGTGATCGGCCCGATCGGGTGCTGCCCGTCCGGGTGGGCGCGCAGGCCGCGCTCCTTGATCTGCTCGAAGATCTTTTCGGCGTCTGCCTCGATGCGGTCGGTGAGCTGCTCCACGAACCAGGAACCGCCCAGCGGGTCGGCCACGTTGGCCACCCCGGTCTCCTCCATCAGCACCTGCTGCGTGCGCAGGGCGATCTCGGCCGCCTGCTCGCTCGGCAGCGCGAGGGTCTCGTCGAGCGCGTTGGTGTGCAGGGAGTTGGTGCCGCCGAGGACGGCCGCGAGGGCCTCGACGGCGGTGCGTACGACGTTGTTGTACGGCTGCTGCGCGGTCAGCGAGACGCCGGCCGTCTGGGTGTGGAAGCGCAGCCACATCGACTTCTCGCTCTGCGCCCCGTACACCTCCTTCATCCAGCGCGCCCAGATCCGGCGGGCGGCGCGGAACTTGGCGATCTCCTCGAAGAAGTCGAGGTGCGCGTCGAAGAAGAAGGAGAGGCCGGAGGCGAAGTGGTCCACGTCCAGGCCCCGGGAGAGGCCCAGCTCCACGTAGCCGAAGCCGTCGGCCAGGGTGTACGCGAGCTCCTGCGCGGCCGTGGCTCCGGCCTCGCGGATGTGGTAGCCGGAGACGGACAGCGGCTTGTACGCCGGGATGCCCTTCGCGCAGTACTCCATGAGGTCGCCGATGAGGCGCAGGTGCGGCTCGGGTTCGAAGAGCCACTCCTTCTGGGCGATGTACTCCTTGAAGATGTCCGTCTGGAGGGTGCCGTTGAGCAGGGCCGGGTCGACGCCCTGCCGTTCGGCGGCGACCAGGTACATGCAGAAGGCGGGCACGGCCGGGCCGGAGATCGTCATCGACGTGGTCACGTCGCCGAGCGGGATGTCCTTGAACAGGACCTCCATGTCGGCGGCGGAGTCTATGGCGACCCCGCAGTGGCCGACCTCGCCCAGCGCGCGGGGGTCGTCGGAGTCGCGCCCCATGAGGGTCGGCATGTCGAAGGCCACGGAGAGCCCGCCGCCGCCGGCGGCCAGGATCATCTTGTAGCGCTCGTTGGTCTGCTCGGCGTTGCCGAACCCGGCGAACTGGCGGATGGTCCAGGTCCGGCCGCGGTACCCGGTGGCGTGCAGGCCGCGGGTGTAGGGGTACTCCCCCGGCCAGCCGATGCGCTCGAATCCTTCGTACGAGTCACCGGGCCGGGGGCCGTAGACGGGATCGACGTCATCCCCGGAGAGCGTGGTGAAATCGGCCTCGCGCTTGCGGGCCTTGTCATAACGGGCCTGCCAGCGGCGGCGGCCCTCCTCGATGGCGTCAGCGTCCATGCTCATGAATTTACTAGGACGTCCTAGTAAATGTCGATGGCAAACCTCCGGCAGTCCGCCGCCGGCCCGGGCACAAGGCCCTGAACAGCGCAAAGGGCCCGGGACGGATTTCCGTCCCGGGCCCTCATCGGGTCATCGGTCAGTTGTAGGTGCCGGTGATCGCGATGCCGGTGTGGTCGCCGGTCACGCCGGTCAGGTTGATCGCGCCGGGCGTGGTCCAGTTTCCGTCGGTGTGGCGGATCGTGTGCAGGATCCGGCCGTCGGTGGTGACGAAGGCGGCCTGCATCTCGCCGTCGACCTGCGCCGCCGCGACGTCGGTCACGGTCACGCCCGAGACCACGGAGCCCAGGCTGTTGAAGCCGATCCAGGTGCCGTTGCCGTAGCGGGCACCGTGGAACTGCTTGGTCCCGCCGTTCGCCGTCACGACCAGCTGGAGGTCACCGGCGCCGGTCGCCGCCAGCGCCACGTCGTCGATCGAGGTGATCCCGGCCGCAGCCGCACCCGACTCGACCGAGGCGTTGCCCCACGCCGCCCACTTGCCGTCCGACGTACGGACCGTGTGCTGGAGCACCCCGCCGGTCAACGCGACCATCTGGAGGTTCGAGCCCGAGCTCGCGATCGCCACCTTCGTCACCGCACCCCCGGCCGGCTGGTCCACCTTGCCGAAGGGCGCCCACGTACCGTTCGCGTACCGGATGGTGTGGTACACCGAGCCGTCCGCCACCACGGCCACGTGGAGGTCGGCGCCGATGGAGGCCGCGGTGACCTGCGTGACGTTCGTCAGGGCGCCGGCCTCACCGTGCACGTCTCCGAATCCGGCCCAGTTCCCGTCCGGGAAGCGGACCGAGTGGTAGAGCTTGCCGTCGTTGCTGACCGCGAGGACGTGGGTGTCCCCGTTGATGCCCGCCTCGGCGACGCCGCGCACCCCGGTCGGGATCTCCCCGGCCGCGTTCTCGGCGTTCCCGAAGCCGGTCCAGGTGCGGTCGGCGGACCGGATCCCGTGGAAGATGCCGCCGCCGGACTCCACCGCGACCTGCGCCCGCCACTGCTGCGGCGACGCCGGGGGCTGGGTCGGAGTCTCCGCGACGCCCGTCGGCGACACGAAGGCGAGGGCCCTGCCCGCGCCGGGGTTGACGTACGAGCGCCAGTTGAACCAGTCCTTGTACGAGACCTTGCCGCTCTCGTTGCCCCCGACGGTCTGGATCTGCGAGCCGTCACCCGAGACGCCGACCACCAGGCTCACGTGGTTCGCCTCGCCGGACACCGAGCCGTCGTCGTCCCACAGGACCGCGTCGCCGACCTTGGGCCCGCTGGTGTGCAGCGTGCCGTTGCGCTGGCCGTAGCTGTAGAAGCTGGCGGCCGCCGCGTTGAGGCCGGAGGTGTTCGCGCCGGCCTGCTTCCAGACCCAGCGGGAGAACTCGGCGCACCAGGCCCTCGGGTAGACGCAGCCGTAGTAGGGCGCGCAGCTGTTGCCGAGCTGCGAGCGGGCGATGTCCGCCACTTTCGGCGCGTCGGCCGCGGCGGAGCCGGCGGACGCCATGCCCATCAGCGGGGCGAGGATGAGGGCCCCGAGGAGGGCGCGGCTGCGGACGGTCTGCTTGGTCTTGAACACGATGAAGTCCTTTGGAGACGAAGCGAAGTCTGGGTGTGGGGCGGGCCGTCGGCCCGGCGCCCGATGAGGCGGGGAAGGCCGGGGAGGCCGGTCAGTTGAAGGTGCCGGTGATGGCGATGCCGGTGTGGTCGCCGCTGACGCCGGCCAGGTCCACGGAGCCCGCGGCCGTCCAGGTGCCGTCGGCGTGGCGGATCGTGTGCAGGATCCGGCCGTCGGTGGTGACGAAGCCCGCCTGCATCTCGCCGTCGACCTGCGCCGCCGCGACGTCGGTCACGGTCACGCCCGAGACCACGGAGCCCAGGCTGTTGAAGCCGATCCAGGTGCCGTTGCCGTAGCGGGCACCGTGGAACTGCTTGGTCCCGCCGTTCGCCGTCACCACCAGCTGCAGGTCACCGGCACCGGTCGCCGCCAGCGCCACGTCGTCGATCGAGGTGATCCCGGCCGCAGCCGCACCCGACTCGACCGAGGCGTTGCCCCACGCCGCCCACTTGCCGTCCGACGTACGGACCGTGTGCTGGAGCACCCCGCCGGTCAACGCGACCATCTGGAGGTTCGAGCCCGAGCTCGCGATCGCCACCTTCGTCACCGCACCCCCGGCCGGCTGGTCCACCTTGCCGAAGGGCGCCCACGTACCGTTCGCGTACCGGATGGTGTGGTACACCGAGCCGTCCGCCACCACCGCGACGTGCAGATCGCCACCGATCGACGCCGACGTCACCTGCGTGACGTTCGTCAACGGCCCCGCGACGGCGTGCACATCGCGGAAGCCTCCCCAGGACTGGTCGGCGAACCGGATGGTGTGGTAGAGCTTCCCGTCGTTGCTGACCGCCAGGACATGGGTGTCCCCGTCGATGCCCGACTCGGAGATCGACCGCACCCCGGTGGGGACTTCCCCGCCCTGCGATTCCACGTTGCCGAACGCGGTCCACGTACGGTCGGCGTTCCGGACGGCGTGGTAGATGCCGCCGCCGGACTCCACCGCGACCTGGGCCCGCCACTGCTTCGGCGCGGCCGGCGGCAGCTCCGGCGCGGTGTCGCAGTTCTTGCTGGTCAGGTTCCCCATGTTGTAGGGGGTGCCGTTGAAGGTGGCCTGCTTGACCTGTCCGTCGTACTTCTGCTCGTAGTGCAGGTGCGCCCCGCTGGAGTTGCCGGTGTTGCCGACGTGGCCGATCTGCTGACCGCGGGAGATCCGGGCTCCCTCGGTGACGTTGTAGTCGTTCAGGTGGCCGTAGAGGGTCTTCCAGCCGCCGCCGTGGTCGATCACGACGTACTTGCCGTAACTGCGGTACGAGCCGTCGGAGTTGGTGAGCGTGTCTGCAATGCTGATGGTGCCGTCGGCGCTGGCGAGCACCGGCTGGCCCTGGGTGCTGGCGCCGTGCGTCCAGTCGATCGCCAGCGTGGAGGGGCTGTGCCCGGCGCGGGTGCTGCCGAGCCACGACTGGCCGCAGCTGAAGGGCATTTGGTACGTGGGCCCCGCGGCGTAGGAAGGGGCCGCGGCGAAGGCGACGAGGCCGGTGGCCGCGAGGACCAGACCGGTCGCGGAGGACACGGCTCGACGGCTGACGGTGGTGACGGACATGGGATTCCCCCCGAATGTGGTGTGCGAGCCGGTCAGTTGAAGGTGCCGGTGATGGCGATGCCGGTGTGGTCGCCGCTGACGCCGGCCAGGTCCACGGAGCCCGCCGCCGTCCACGTGCCGTCGGTGTGGCGGATCGTGTGCAGGACGCGGCCGTCGGTCGTCACGAATCCCGCCTGCATCTCGTTGTCGACGGCTGCAGCGGCGACGTCGGTGACGGTGACACCGGAGAAGACGGAGCTCAGGCTGTTGAAGCCGATCCAGGTGCCGTTGCCGTAGCGGGCACCGTGGAACTGCTTGGTCCCGCCGTTCGCCGTCACCACCAGCTGCAGGTCACCGGCACCCGTGCCGGCCACCGCCACGTCGTCGATCGAGGTGATCCCGGCCGCCGCGGCACCCGACTCGGCCGAGGCGTTGCCCCACGCCGCCCAGCTGCCGTCCGCCCTGCGGACCGTGTGCTGGAGCACCCCGTCGGCCAGGGCCACGACCTGGAGCTCGTTGCCGGTACGGGCGATCGCCACCTTCGTGACCGCGCCGCCGCCTGCCTGTGCGACCTTCCCGAACGGCGCCCACGTACCGTTCGCATACCGGACCGTGTGGTAGACCGAGCCGTCCGCCACCACGGCCACGTGCAGATCGGCGCCGATCGACGCAGAGGTCACCTGCGTGACGTTCGTCAGCGCGCCCGCCGCCGCGTTGACGTCGCCGAAGGCGGTCCAGTTCCGGTCGGCGGACCGGACGCCGTGGAGGACCTTCCCGTCGTTGCCGACGGCCAGGACGTGGGTGTCACCGTTGATGCCCGCCTCGGAGACCGACCGCACCCCGCCCGGTACGCTCGCCTCGCCGAAGACGTTGCCGAACCGCGTCCACGTGCCGTTGTCGAACCGCGTCGCGTGGAACAGCCCGCCACCGGATTCGACCAGCACCTGCGTCTTCCAGGACGCGGCGGGCGTCTCCGGCTTCGGCGCGTCGGGGTAGGGGTTGGCGTGGTCACTGCCGAGCCCGGACGAGCGGCCGCAGCTGGGCCAGGCCCCCGGGCCCTGACCGGCCAGCACCTTCTCCGCGGTGAGGATCTGCTCCTTCTTCGTGGCCTGGTGCGGGTAGGAGGCGTACTGCGAACCTCCGTACGCCCGCCAGGTGGAGAGGGAGAACTGCAGCCCGCCGTAGTAGCCGTTGCCCGTGTTGATGGCCCAGTTCCCCGAGCTCTCGCACTGGGCGACCTTGTCCCAGGTGGCGACGCTGGCCGCGGTGGCGGACGTCGTGCCGGCGAAGACGATGACGGATGAACCGACCGCCGCGGCGGCCGTCAGTGCGGCCAGGCGCCCGAAAGCAGGCATGAGGAACCCCCGAAGGTTGAGCACGAGTGTGGGAAGGCGAAGCAGTGGACTCGACGGAGCCCGGAGCGGCCCGGGCAGACGTGCCCCGGGACCACGGACCAGGGGGCGCCCCGCGGTGGCGCCGGTCCCGGTTCCTCGGCCGCTCTTCGCTGCCGATGTGAAGATCTTCGCCGTCGGTCGGGGGCGGACGCATGCCTTCCGCCTGGCCGGATCCGGTCCTGGCCGAAGCAGTCCAGCCGGGCGCTTTCCGAACGCGACGAAGCCCGCCGCTACTGCGACGGGCTTCGGAAGGGGGTGCCCCGGGAGGGCGGAGGGGTCAGGCCTTGGCGGTGGCCAGGCCGCCCTCGACCAGCGGCTCGACCTCGGCGCGGACCTTGCGCTCGACGAAGAAGGCGGCCAGCGGGATCGTGCCGGAGACCAGCACCCAGAGCAGCTTCGGGAACGGCCAGCGGGCCTTGGAGCCCAGGTCGAACGCGAACACCAGGTAGATCATGAACAGCACGCCGTGCACCTGCGAGACCGCGAGGGTCAGGTCGGCGCCGGTGTCGAAGCCGTACTTGAAAACCATGCAGGTGCAGAGGATCAACAGCATGACCGCGGTCAGGTAGGCCATGACCCGGTAGCGGGTCAGCACGCTTTTCTTCATGCCGATGAGCCTAACCGTCCGTTTTGCTCGATCTTGACGGGGGCCCGGTGAGGTCGGCTACTGCTCCTCGAAGTCCGCGGCGGCGATCCTCAGCGGGCGCAGGAGCGCGAAGATCTCCTGGCACTCCTCGGCGTCGTACGCGCGCAGCCCGAAGTCGACCGCCATCAGGTCCTTCGTCGCCGCCTCGACGACCTCGCGGCCCTTGTCCGTGATGGAGGCGAGCGTGCCGCGGCCGTCGTTCGGGTTCGGCCGCTTGGCCACCAGCCCGGAACGCACCAGTCGGTCCACCGTGTTCGTCACCGACGTCGGGTGGACCATCAGCCGCTCGCCGATCTTCGACATCGGCAGCTCGCCGGCTTTGGAGAAGGTGAGCAGGACCAGCGCCTCGTAGCGCGCGAAGGTCAGCCCGTACGGCTTGACCACCGCGTCGACCTCGCCGAGCAGGATCTGGTGCGCGCGCATGATCGAGGTGATCGCGGCCATCGAGGGCACCGGCCCCCAGCGACGCTGCCACAGTTCGTCGGCGCGGGCGATGGGGTCGAAGGGGAGGCTGAGCGGCTTGGACACGTACCCGACCCTACCGGGCGGTCATTTGGCCGTGGGCCCCGTCTCATTCTTCGGTCCGCCCTCCCGCCGGTTCGCCGACCGCAGTTCGGCGAGGAGGACCAGGACCACCGCCGTGCCGAGCACCGCGGCGCCGGTGACGACCACGTGCACCGGCAGGAACTCGGCGGCCAGCCCGGCCAGGGCCATGCCGACGCCCTGGAGGGTCATCAGGCCGGTGCTGAGCAGGGTCATCGCTCGGCCGCGCAGCTCGTCCGGGACGGCCTCGACGTACCACTGGTCGAGGCCGAGGGTGTACGCGTCCGCCAGACCGGCGAGCAGCAGTGCGGCGAGTACGGTCACCACCCCGGGCCGGACGGCGTACACGAGCAGCGGCAGCATGCCGGCGGCCGCGAGCGGGGCCACGAGCCGGGAGCGGGTGCCGGGGCCGAGCGCCGAGCCGGCCCACAGTTCACCCGCGATGGTGCCGACGGGCAGGGCGCACATCATCACTCCCAGCGCGGCGGTGCCGGCGCCGATGCCGTCGGCGTACGGGACGAGCAGCGCCTCGGGGGCGATGACGAAGACGGGCGGCAGCCAGAACAGCAGGGTGAGCGCCCTCAGTCGGCGGTCGCCGAGGACGGCGCGCAGCCCGGCGAGCGGCGAGGTGCGGTCGGCGCCGGCGCGGGCCGGCCGGGCCCGGGTGCCGAAGCGCAGCAACAGGGCCGAGCACAGGAACCCGGCGGCGGTCAGCGCGATGGCGGCGCGCGGGGCGAGGACGGTGAGCAGCAGCCCGCCGAGGCCGAAACCGATGAGCTGGGCGCTCTGGGCCACCATGCGCATCAGCGAGCGGCCGAGGACGAAGGCGTCGCCGGGGCCGAGGATGTCGGCGAGGGAGGCGTTGCGCGTGCCCTGGAACAGCGGGGCGACGAAGGCCGTGGCGCAGCGCAGGACGAGGAGCCCCGCGACGGGGGTGCCGGGCAGGACCATGGCCGCCGCGCAGGCGGCGCAGACGAGGTCGCACCCGACGAGGACCCGGCGGGCGGGCAGGCGGTCGGCGATCCCGGCGAGGAGGGTGCCGCCGAGGGCGTACGGGAGGAAGCCGAGGGCGAAGGTGAGCGCGCTCATCAGGGGCGAGCCGGTGGTGCGGAAGACGAGGACGGTCAGGGCGATCTCGGCGACGACGATTCCGAGGACGGACATCAGGTGTGCGGCGAAGACGGGCCGGAACTCCCGCACCCGGAAAACGGACCGGTAGCCGCCGGTCGGGGTGGGCGGGGCGGACGGGCCGGCGGAGGCCTCGTTGGCGGTGGACATGCAGCGACCCTGCGGGGCTACGGTGGGTACGCGACAGCGATTCGCCCTGGAACGAATCACTGACCCGCCCGAGCCCCGGCACCATCCAGCCCCGCCGGCGTTTGAGGCGCGGGGGCTCGGGGGCAGCGCCCCACAACGGCGCCGCACCCGCGCGCGGGGTCCGGGGCCGTGCCCCGGGACACGAAGAAAGGGCGGGGCGGGGAGAAGGCTCCGCGCAGCGGAACCCGCAGACCACCCCGGAGGGAGAGGCATGGCGTTCCATTTCCGCTTCGGCCCCGGAGACCTCCTCCGCTGCCGGTTCTCGATCTCGCCCCGCTGGGAGACCCAGGAGGCGGTCCGGACCCTCATGACGCCCGCCCGGCAGGCGTACCACCTGCCCTGGCTGCGGCAGATCCGCGCGGCCGCCGACGGCCTGGACCTGAGGCCGCTGTGGCTGCTGATGCCGCGCACCGGCCACAACCCCGACTTCCTGAGCCCGCCCCCGCTCGGCCCCTCCGTCACGTTCGAGGAGGAGCTGGCCCGCGTACGGTCCTCGGCCGCCGATCCGGAGGCCCTGCGCGAGGACCTGCGGCGCGCCCTCGTCTGTACGCCGGGCGCCGCCGAGAGCGGCCTCGGGCGGCGGATGCTCGCGGATCCGGCCCGGGCCGTGCACGAGTTGGCCGACCTGTACGAGCAGGCGTGGGCCGCGCTGATCGCCCCGCACTGGCCGCGGCTGCGGGAGTTGCTGGAGGCGGACATCCTGTTCCACACGCGGCGGCTGGCGGCGGGCGGGCTGGAGGCGCTGTTCGACGGCCTCCACCCGGACCTGCGGTGGTCGGACGGCACGCTCACCATCGACCGCCCGACCCACCACGACCGCTCCCTGGACGGGCAGGGCCTGCTCCTCATGCCGAGCGCATTCATGTGGCCGGAAGTGGTCGGGGGGTACGACCCGCCCTGGCAGCCGACGCTGGTCTACCCGGCGCGCGGTATCGGCGCGCTGTGGACGGCGTCGCCGGGCCCCACCCCGCAGGCGCTGGCCCGACTGCTGGGCCGGGGCCGGGCGGACGTGCTGTGCGCACTGGACGAACCGGCCTCCACGACGGCGCTGGCCCGCCGGCTCGGCCTGGCACCGGCCACGGTCTCGGCGCACCTGAAGGCCCTGCACGGGGCGGGCCTGCTGATCTCGGCCCGCCACGGCCACCGGATCCTGTACGAGCGCACCCCGCTCGGCATCGCCCTGACCACGGGCGCCCCGCCGGCGTAGTCGGGTTCCGGTGCTCCAGGCGGCGGCACCTGCGGTGTCGCGGGGCAGGGCTCACCGCCCGTCATGTCACGATATGCCGGTCCTTGATTCCGCGAACCGACCCTTCGTCCCGAGGAACCGGATGCCAGGCCGCGCCCGATCCCGCACACGTCCCCGCCCACGCCGCAGACCCCTCACCGCCGCACTCGGCCTCGCGCTGCTGCTCGCCGCGGCCCCCGCCTGCGGCAGTCCGGAATCCGCCCCCGCGCAGGCTCCGCCGGAGGCACCTGACCAGGCCGAGCCCGCCGCATCCCCGTTCTGGGTGGACCCGCAGAGCGACGCCGCCCGGCAGGTCGCCGCCTGGGAGGCCCAGGGACGCAACAGCGACGCCCAGGTGCTGCGGCGGATCTCGGAACGGCCCATGGCCCTGTGGGGACCCGGCGACGACCCCGGCCCCGAGATCCGCCGGGCCGCGAAGAGCGCCGGGGCGGAGGGCCGGGTCCTGGTGCTCACCGCGTACAACATCCCGTACCGCGACTGCGGCCAGCACTCCGCCGGCGGGGCGAAGAACGCCCCCGCCTACCGCAAGTGGATCGGCGCCTTCGCCGACGGCATCGGCGACGCCAAGGCCGTGGTCGTCCTGGAACCGGACGCCGTCCCACACATCGTGGACGGCTGCACCCGGGCCGACCACCACGACGAGCGCCTGCGGCTCCTCGCCGAGGCCGTCACCCGGCTGAAGAAGAACCGGAACACCAAGGTCTACCTGGACGCCGGCAATCCGGCCTGGATCCCGGACCCGATGAAACTGGTCGAACCCCTCCACGAGGCCGGGCTCGACCAGGCCGACGGCTTCTCGCTCAACGTCTCCAACTTCCAGCCCGACGCGGCCGGCCGGGACTACGGCGCCCGCATCTCCCGGGCCGCCCACGGCAAGCACTTCGTCATCGACACCAGCCGCAACGGCGCGGGCCCGCTCCCGGGCGACGGCCGCGAGGGCTGGTGCAATCCGCCGGGCCGCGCCCTCGGCGTCCCGCCGACCGACCGGACGGGCGACCCGCTCGTCGACGCGTACCTCTGGATCAAGCGGCCCGGCGAGTCCGACGGACCGTGCCGCGGCGGCCCGGGGGCCGGCAAGTGGTGGGCGGACTACGCGCTCGGCCTGGCCGGCCGCAGCAAGGAGTAGGAGCCGGGGGCTACTCCTCCGGCTCCTGCGCCTGCTCCTGCGCCGCATCCGGCACCGGCTTCTGCGCCCGCACCCGGAGCCACTTCGCCACCGAAGGCGTCCCGTCCGCGTCCGTCACGAACAGCATGTACCAGCCCGGCGGCACCAGCGTCGGGTCGTTCGGCACCTCGACCGTCACCGAGCCGGCCGCCTTGGTCAGCCCGAGCTCGATCGACCGCTGCTCCACGTCCGTGGTGTGCGTGACCGCGCTCGGCCGCATCAGCCGGGCCCGCCGGATCCGCTCCGGGTGCGCCGCCTCGAAGGTGGCCCGCCCGTCCCGGCCGACCTCGGCGGGCCCGGCCCCCAGGGCCGGTCGCCGCGCCGGGTCCCGGTACAGGTACGGCGGCGAGTACACCTCCAGCCGGTGCTCGAACTTCCCGAGGCGGGTGTTGTCCTTGTCCGCGAAGAGCGGGTCGGATCCGAAGGTCGCGACCCGCCCGTCGGGCAGCAGCAGCGCCTCGGAGTGGTAGTTGCGGCCCACCGACGGATCGGCGGCGGCCACGAAGGAGTCGGTGCGCGGGTAGTAGAACTGCGCCTTGTGGATGTCGCTGGCACTGCGACCCCGGTAGTCGCGGGAGCCGCCGGTGGTGAACACGGAGTCGTCCGGCAGCAGCACGCTGCTCAGGTACCGGGTGCCCTGCGGCAGCCGCGCGGAGGAGCGGAAGACCGGGTCGTCCTCCCTCAGGTCCACGATCGCGGTCCGGCTCGAGGACAGCTTCGACTCGCCGACCCCGCCGCCGCCCAGCACCATCACCCTCTGGTCCTGGGCCGGCGCGAGCAGGACCGAGGACGAGGTCTCCAGCTGGTCCGGGTCCGCCAGACCCTTGACCTCGGTGAACTTGTTGGTCTTCAGGTCCCACACACCGGGCTCGCGCCCCTTGTCCTTCGGGCCGTAGCCGGCGTTGGACCCGGTGTAGAGCAGCTTGCCGCCCTGTATGAGGAAGAGCGCGGGGTACGTCGGGAAGTAGCGGAAGGGGCCCCGGGTCCACTGCTGCGTCTTCGGGTCGTAGTACTCGTTGTCGCCGGGGAGCACGTCCCCCACGTCGTTGAGTCCGGAGACCGCGAGCACCCGCCCGTCCTGCAGCGCCACCAGCGTCGGGTACCAGCGGGCGTCCTTCATCGGGTCGACCGGGACGTACTTCTCCGCCTTCGGGTCGAACTCGTACGCCGACTTGATGCCCTGGAAGTCCTGCTTCTCGACGCTCAGCCGCTCCGCGAGCCCGTAGACGTTGTCGGCGTCCTTCCCCTCGAGCCCGACGACGCGGTACTGCGCGGCCTCGGTCGTCAGTCCCTCGGCGCCCGCCCTCACCGCCTCGACGAAGACCCGTGCCTCCGCGGCGACCACCTTGGTCCGCCAGGGCTTCACGTGCCCGGCGCGCCCGTACGTGATCTCGAACTCCCGCTTGGCCTTCGGCACGGTGACGTCGAACTTCGACACGTACTCCACCCCGGACGGGGACCGGAACCGGGTGCCCTTCTTCAGCCGGGCCACCTTGTCGGGGCTCTCGTTCTTGACCCGCATGCCGCCGCCCGCGCGGGTGACCTTGCCGTCGAGGACCTCGTACCGGGCGGTCCCGCCCGCCACCAGCAGCCGTCCGTCGGGCAGTTGGCTGTGGCCCGAGCAGAAGAAGTCCTCCGGCGTGGGGATCTTCCTGAAGCTGTCGTCCTCCGGGTCCCACAGGACGGTGTCGAAGGTGCCCTGGTCGAACTTCTTCTGGCTGTTGCCGGAGCCTGCGATCAGCAGCACCTTGCCCGTGTGCAGCAGGGCCGCGTGCATGGCGTTGATCCGGTACTCCTCGGGGAGCCGGACCTGCCCCCACGAGCCGTACTGGATCTTGTAGCTGGACTGGCCGGTCTTGTACGCGTGGTAGCGCTCCTGCGCGAAGCTGAGCGCGGCGGGCGCGTTGAGCGCGGCCAGCACCACCACGGCCCCGGTGCCCAGAACGGTGTTCTTGAACTGCTTCGAAGGCCGGTACGCCATGGCTCAGTTCCCTCCCGT
This sequence comes from Streptomyces sp. NPDC031132, assembly GCF_055570595.1. Lineage (NCBI taxonomy): Bacteria > Bacillati > Actinomycetota > Actinomycetes > Kitasatosporales > Streptomycetaceae > Streptomyces > Streptomyces sp. NPDC031132. The sequence goes on along the minus strand of NZ_JBVIGX010000001.1, from coordinate 326,354 downwards.
CGGTGTGGCGAACGCCGGCTCGGGCTCCTCTCCCGGCCCGGGGCCGAGCCCGAGGTCGAGGGCTGCCGCCCGGGCCGGGGCCCGGCGCTCGCGCAGCAGGGTCCAGCCCCACACGGCGACCGGCGCGAGCGCGACGAGCAGGGCGAGCACCGCCCAGGTGCGCATCGCCGCGTGCGTGTGGCCGAGGCGGACGGAGGCGGCGAGGGACAGGGCCAGGACGGCGGCCCAGAAGAGGTGGATCCGGAAGGTCACGAGCCGGTCGGGGCTGGCGTCACCGCCCTTGGGGGTGACGACGAACCCGCCCCGGGTGCGCAGCAGGGCCGAGCCGAGGGACATGAGGTAGACGGGCGCGCAGATCGCGGACATCGCCATGCCGGCCAGGCCGCCGGAGCCCGCGGGCTCGTGGGGCGAGACGTTGTGGCGGCGGTTCCACAGGTACAGGCCCACCTGGAGTGCGGCCGCGTCGGTGTAGAGCATGAGCCACACCTCGGAGGAGACCTGGGTGCCGGAGGCGCCCAGCCACAGGAACAGGACGCAGCTGAGGACGCCGAGCAGCCAGTTGAAGGCCGTCATCGGGTAGTAGACGAGCATCAGGGTGTAGTGGAGCCGGCGCCCCGGGGGCATCCGGAAGAAGCCTTTCCAGTACTGCCGGAAGAGGGTCTCGTACGTACCCCTCGACCAGCGCAGCTGCTGCGTGAAGAAGTCGGTCCACGAGGCCGGCCCCTCGCCGACGGCGAGCACGTCGGGGGTGTAGACGGACCTCCAGAACCGCCCGGTGCCGGGGTTGCGCCGGCGGTGCAGCTCGAAGCCGGTGGCCATGTCCTCCGTGAGGGAGTCGTAGAGCCCGCCGACCTGCTTGAGGGCGCTGATCCGCACGGCGTTGTTGGTGCCGACGAACATGGGGGCGCCGTAGCGGTTGCCCGCGCGCTGGATCAGGGCGTGGAAGAGGTACTGCTGGGACTCGGCGGCCTTGGTGACGGAGGAGGTGTAGTTGCCGTACACCTGCGGGCCGACGACGAAGGCGATGTCCGGGTCGCGGAAGAAGCCGAGCATCCGTTCCAGGAAGTTCGGCAGCGGGACGTGGTCGGTGTCGACGGAGGCGAAGAACTCGTAGTCGTCGCCGTGTGCGACGAGCCAGGCGTTGTAGTTGCCGTGCTTGGTCCGCTCCCGGTGGGGGCCCTCGCGGGTGTTCCAGCCGGGTATGCCCTTTCGGGTGAAGTGCCGTACGCCGAGCTCCGCGCACAGGGCCCGGGCCTCGGGGTCGTCCCCCTCGTCCAGCAGCCACACGTCGAGCGGACCGTCGTGACGGAGGGCGGCCGCCCCCAGGAGGGTGCCCCGCACCATGGTGAGCGGCTCTTTGCCGGGGACGAACGTCGTCAGGAACGCGACCCTGGTGCCGGGTTCGGGCGGCACGGGGACCGGGTCGCGGGCGACCAGCGTGGCGTGGGCCACCGACACGACGTTGACCAGCATGAACAGCATGATCAAGGCGATGCACACGAGCATCGCGGCGTCGCACCGGACCAGCCAGCGCTCCCCGCCCTCCCGGACGGTCCGGTGCGTGGGCCAGACGAGGTAGAGCAGCAGTCCGGCCGCGGCGAGGGGGGCCAGCGCCATGAGGAGGACGGCGCGTATTCGGGTGCGGAGCTCCTCGCGCGAGAGGAGGGAGCGGTAGCCCACCCGGTAGGCGGTGCGGTCCGGCTCCGCGAACGGGCCGGCGAGGCGGCTGTGGGTCTCGTAGTCGAAGCCTTCCGGCCGCACGGCCCCTCCAGTGCTCGAAGCCCAGGGTCTCCCTCACCACAAAAGGTGACAAACCATGAGCATGTCGAACTGGACTCGACCGAAAGGGTTACGCCAGGTGGCGCTCCACCGTCTCCACCTTCGACGTCAGCCCGTCCACCACCCCGGGACGGATGTCGGCCTTCAGGACCAGCGACACCCGCGGCGCCCGCTCCTCCACGGCCGCCACCGCGCGCTTGACCACGTCCATCACCTCGTCCCACTCACCTTCGACCGAGGTGAACATCGCGTCCGTGCGGTTCGGCAGACCCGACTCCCGTACGACGCGCACCGCATCGGCCACGTACTCGCCGACCTCTTCGCCGACCCCCAGCGGGGTCACCGAGAACGCGACGATCATGCGGCGTTCGCCGCCTCGCGCCGGGCACGGGCCGCGAGCACGCTGTCGGCCTCCTCGCGCTTGAGCAGCTTGTCGCCGTACAGGCCGCCGAAGGGCACCAGCGCGAGCAGGAAGAACAAGGCGGCCTTCTTGGCCGGCCACTTCGCCTTGTTCCAGACGTCGGCCAGGAAGACCAGGTAGATGAGGAACAGGATCCCGTGCAGGCCACCGAGCGGCATCATCAGGTAGTCGATGTCGGAGATCCGGCTCAGCAGCGAGCCGAAGATCAGCAGGGCCGGGAACGACAGCGCCTCCGGTACGGAGACGAGGCGCAGCCGGTGCAGGGCGGAAGCGGTCTTGATGTCCACGGTGAGCCTTCGGGGTGGTGGCCTGGGGTCCGTCCCAGTGTCTCAGCCGCTTTGCGGGATCTTGACCGGGGGTCCGCAGGGGGCGACGGGCCCGCCGCGGGTGCGCCGCGAGTGTGCGAGATGCCGCAGTCGCCGGATATAGGCCACGGGGCCCTGTTCGCCTTCGCCCGCTGCCGATAACGTCATCCCGTGGCTCAGTTCCGACTCCAAGGCAGCAAGGTGCTCGCCGTCGACCTGACCGGGGATGCCGTGAAAGCGAAAAACGGCTCCATGGTTGCGTACGACGGCCAGATGGCCTTCAAGAAGATGACCGGCGGTGGCGAAGGCCTCCGGGGCATGGTGACCCGTCGACTGACGGGTGAGCAGATGACCGTGATGGAAGTGCAGGGGCACGGCACCTGCTTCTTCGCCGACCGCGCGAGCGAGATCAACCTGGTGAACCTGCGCGGCGAGAAGCTCTACGTCGAGTCCAGCAACCTGCTGTGCACCGACGCGGGGCTGCGCACCGGCACGACCTTCACCGGGCTGCGCGGCGGGGCGACGGGCAACGGCCTGTTCACGACGACCGTCGAGGGCTCCGGCCAGGCGGCGATCATGTCCGACGGCCCGGCGGTCGTGCTGCGCGTCAGCGGCCAGTACCCGCTCTCCGTCGACCCGGGGGCGTACATCGCGCACACCGGCAACCTCCAGCAGTCCTTCCAGTCCGGGGTGAACTTCCGGACGCTGATCGGCGAGGGCTCCGGCGAGTCGTTCCAGATCCGCTTCGAGGGCGAGGGCCTGGTCTACGTGCAGCCCAGCGAGCGCAACACCATCGGGGGCGACATCTGATGCCGTTCCGCGAGATCAACTCGAAGATGGTCGAGGCCCAGGTGATCCCGGGGCAGCGCATGTACAGCCAGCGCGGCGCGATGCTCGCGTACCGCGGCGAGGTCTCCTTCACCCCGAGCCTGACCGGCGGTCAGGGCGGGGTGATGGGCATGATCGGGCGGCGGGTGGCGAACGAGCAGACCCCACTGATGACGGTCGAGGGCAGCGGCACCGTGATGTTCGGCCACGGCGGCCACCACATCCAGGTGATCGGCCTGACCGGCGAGACCCTGTACGTCGAGGCGGACCGGCTGCTCGCCTTCGACGGCACCCTGCAGCAGGGCACGATGTTCATGGGCTCGCAGGGCGGTGTCATGGGCATGGTCCGCGGTCAGGTGACCGGCCAGGGCCTGTTCACCACCACCCTCAAGGGGCACGGCTCGGTCGCCGTGATGGCCCACGGCGGGGTCATCGAACTCCCCATCACCCCGAACCGGCCGGTCCACGTGGACCCGCAGGCGTACGTGGCCCACCACGGGGACGTCAGGAACAAGCTCTCCACCGCGCTCGGCTGGCGCGACATGGTGGGGCGCGGCTCGGGCGAGGCGTTCCAGCTGGAGCTCTCGGGCCAGGGAGCGGTGTACGTACAGGCCTCCGAGGAGAAGCTGTGAACTTTGGCCCCGTGATGGGCGGACCGGGCGGCCCGACGGTCTTCGACCCGCACACCCTGCCCTCCGACGACAACGTGAACGCGTACACCTTCTGCGTGGAGCTCAAGGGGAGCCAGTGGTTCCTGCAGAAGGGCAAGATGATCGCCTACTACGGGCGCATGGAGTTCAACGGCGTCGGCAACGGCCGCTTCGACCGGCTGCTGCGCACCAGCTTCCACTCGCCGATGCATGCCGGCGACTGGGTCGTGGCCGAGGGCCAGGGCAAGATGCTGCTGGCCGACCGGGCCTTCGACGTGAACTCGTACGACCTGGACAATGGGAACCTGACGATCCGGTCGGGCAACCTGCTGGCCTACCAGCCCACGCTCGCCCTGAAGCAGTCGATCGTGCCGGGGTTCCTGACCCTGATCGGAACGGGGAAGTTCGTGGCGGCGTCCAACGGGCCGGTGGTGTTCATGGAGCCGCCGCTGCGCGTGGACCCGCAGGCGCTGGTGGGCTGGGCGGACTGCCCGTCCCCCTGCCACCACTACGACCACGGCTACATGTCCGGGGTCATCGGCGGGCTGCGCTCGCTGACCGGTATCGGCGGCAGCTCCGGCGAGGAGCACCAGTTCGAGTTCGTCGGGGCCGGGACGGTGCTGCTGCAGTCGTCGGAGATGCTGATGGCGGAGAAGGCCGTCGGAGCGGTCGGTGCCGGCGCGGAATCGGCGGGCGTGCCCGGGGCCGGGTACGGCGGCGGGCACGGTCAGCAGGGCCCGCTGGGGCAGCTGGGCGTACCGCGGATGCCGGGACAGCTGGGTGACATCCAGCGGCGCCTCGGACTGTGATCTTCAGCTTTCCCTTTTTTGTACGTAATTCAACTTCTTAGGTAGAGTTCATTCATGGAGACCATGGAGACCGAGACGGCCACGCGCTGGCTGACCGACGCCGAGCAGTGCACCTGGCGCACCCATCTGGACGTCAGCAGACTGCTGATGCACCAGCTGGAAAAGGATCTCCAGCCCTTCGGACTCACCAACAACGACTACGAGATCCTCGTGAACCTCTCGGAGTCCGAGGACCACCGGATGCGGATGAGCGATCTCGCCACGTCGACGCTGCAGTCCAAGAGCCGGCTGTCCCACCAGATCACCCGTATGGAGACGGCCGGCCTGGTCGTCCGCGTGAACTGCGAGTCCGACCGCCGGGGGCTGTACGCCGTGCTCACGGACGAGGGCATGGAGCTCATGCGGAAGGTCGCCCCGCACCACGTGGCGTCCGTCCGCCGGCACTTCATCGACCTGCTGCCGCCGGAGGCCCTGGCGGCGCTGCGCGCCTCGCTGGAGCCGGTGGCGAGCCACCTGCGCGACCAGCGCGGCAAGGCCTGACACCGGCCGGACGGCGGCCCGGACGGCGCCCATCCGGGGTGCCGTCCCCGGCGGCAGCCCGGAGAATGGGTGATAACGCTCGCTCGCCGGCCGCCCGCCGAGCAACCGTAAGCGCATGGCCGGCCCGAGGAGGTCAGCCATGCACAGCAAGCACAAGGTGTACGTCGCGTCGGCCGCGGCCGTGGTCCTGGCGTTCGGCGGCCCGGTGGCGGCCGCCGCCGCACACACGGCCGACGCGGCGAGAACCGCCCCCGCGTCGGCTTCGGCGCGGGCCGACGTGGACGCCGAGGGGGCCGCGGCCGCCGCGCTGAAGAAGTACCCGGGTGTCGTGCAGTCCCTCGACAAGGACGGCGCCGTCTGGCACGTCGACGTCATCGGCAAGGACGGCAAGCACGCGGAACTGACGGTCGACTCCCGCAGCGGCAACGTGTTCACCGAGAACGCGGACGACGACAGCGACGACGACGGCGGGAACAAGGAGCTGCTCGCCGCAAAAGTCACCGCCCAGAAGGCGATGAAGGCGGCTGTCGCCGCCCATGCCGGCCAGGTCTGGTCCGTGGAATGGGACGACGATGACGACAACGGCTCCCGCTACTGGAACGTCGAGGTCAAGTCCGGCGACAAGACCACCCACGTCCACGTCGACGCCACGACGGGCAAGGCGACGGTGTCCGGATCGGACTCGGACGGCGACGACAACGACGACGACTGACACGCGCCGGTCCGCGGGTTCCCATGCGGACCGGATCGGGCGCCCCTAGACTGGCGAGCGCCCGGATTACCCCGATCTTCGAGGGAGTGGCGTCATGGCCAAGCGCGGCAACAAGAAGCGAGCACGCAAGAAGAAGAAGGCGAACCACGGCAAGCGTCCCAACGCCTGACCGGTCCGCCCCGCAGACGTACGAGAGCCGCGCCCCGGAAGAACGGGGCGCGGCTCTCGCGTGCGTACGCCGTACGGAGGCGGGCGCAGGCCGGTACGTGGGCCCGCAGGCCGGTACGTGGGCCGGTACGGCCGCTCAGGCCTCCGTCAGCGTCGCCAGGAGCGTGTCCGCGGCCGCGTACGGGTCCAGCTCGCCGGCCGCCACCCGGGCCGCCAGCGCGTCGAGGTGGGCGTCCCCGTGCACGTCGGCCATCCGGGCCCGCAGGGACGTCACCGCGATGGTCTCCACCTCACGCGCGGCCCGGGCCGTACGGCGCTCGGCCAGCACCCCGCGCTCGTCCATCCACGCCCGGTGCTTCTCCAGGGCCTCGACCAGCTCGTCGATGCCCTGGCCGCGCGCCGCGACCGTTTTCACGATCGGCGGCCGCCAGTCGTCCCGGCCCCGCGCCTCGCCCAGGCCCAGCATGTGGTTCAGCTCCCGGGCGGTCGCGTCCGCGCCGTCCCGGTCCGCCTTGTTCACCACGTACACGTCGCCGATCTCCAGGATGCCCGCCTTCGCGGCCTGGATCCCGTCGCCCATCCCGGGGGCCAGCAGCACCACCGAGGTGTCGGCCTGCGAGGCGATCTCCACCTCGGACTGCCCGACCCCGACCGTCTCGACCAGGATCACCTCGCAGCCGGCCGCGTCCAGCACCCGGATCGCCTGCGGGGCGGACCAGGCGAGGCCCCCCAGGTGGCCGCGGGTGGCCATGGAGCGGATGTAGACCCCCGGGTCGGAGGCGTGGTCCGACATCCGGACCCGGTCGCCGAGCAGCGCACCGCCGGAGAACGGCGAGGACGGGTCGACGGCGAGGACGCCGACCCGCTTGCCGGCCTTGCGGTACGCGGAGACCAGCGCCGAGGTCGACGTGGACTTGCCGACGCCCGGGGATCCGGTCAGGCCCACCACGTACGCCCCGCCCGTGAGCGGGGCCAGCGCCGCCATCACCTCGCGCAGCTGCGGGGACGCCCCCTCGACCAGCGAGATCAGCCGGGCCACCGCCCTCGGCCTGCCCTCACGCGCCTGGGCCACCAGCTGGGGGACGTCCACCGTCATGCGTGCTGCGCTCCTCGGTTCTAGCTGCGGTTACGGAAACGGCTCCGCCTGAAACCGCTTCTGCGGACTGTGCCGTTTTTGCGGACTGTGCCGTATTAAGGAACGCGGATGATCAGGGCGTCGCCCTGGCCGCCGCCGCCGCACAGCGCGGCCGCGCCGACCCCGCCGCCCCGGCGCTTCAGCTCCAGGGCGAGGTGCAGCACCACGCGGGCGCCGGACATGCCGATCGGGTGGCCCAGGGCAATGGCGCCACCGTTGACGTTCACCCTTTCCGGGGTCACGCCGAGGTCCTTCATTGACTGCACGGCGACCGCCGCGAAGGCCTCGTTGATCTCGATGAGGTCCAGGTCGGAGACCTCGAGGCCCTCCTTCTTCAGGGCGTGCAGGATCGCGTTCGACGGCTGCGACTGCAGAGAGTTGTCGGGACCGGCCACGTTGCCGTGGGCGCCGATCTCGGCGATCCACTCCAGGCCGAGCTCCTCGGCCTTCGCCTTGCTCATCACGACCACGGCGGCGGCGCCGTCGGAGATCTGCGAGGAGGTGCCGGCGGTGATCGTGCCGTCCTTCGCGAAGGCCGGGCGCAGCTTGCCGAGGGACTCCACCGTGGTCTCCGGGCGGATGCCCTCGTCCTGGGAGAAGACGACCGGGTCGCCCTTGCGCTGCGGGATCTCGACCGGGGTGATCTCGGCCTCGAAGACGCCGTTCTTCTGCGCGGCGGCGGCCCGCTGGTGCGAGGCGGCGGCGAACTCGTCCTGCGGGGCGCGCTCGATGCCCAGGCGGGTGTTGTGCTTCTCGGTGGACTCGCCCATCGCGATGTTCTCGAAGGCGTCGGTGAGGCCGTCGTAGGCCATGGCGTCCAGCATCTCGATCGCGCCGTACTTGAAGCCCTCTCGAGACTTCGGCAGCAGGTGCGGGGCGTTGGTCATCGACTCCTGGCCGCCCGCGACCACGATGTCGAACTCGCCGGCGCGGATGAGCTGGTCGGCCAGCGCGATCGCGTCGAGGCCGGAGAGGCACACCTTGTTGATCGTGAGCGCCGGCACGTTCATGGGGATGCCGGCCTTGACGGCGGCCTGGCGGGCGGGGATCTGGCCCGCGCCGGCCTGCAGCACCTGGCCCATGATCACGTATTGCACCTGGTCACCGGCGATGCCGGCCCGGTCCAGCGCGGACTTGATGGCGAACCCGCCGAGGTCGGCGCCCGAGAAGGACTTCAGCGAGCCGAGCAGCCGCCCCATGGGCGTGCGGGCCCCGGCGACGATCACTGACGTGGTGTTGTTCGTTCCGGACATGGAGCACAGCCCCTTGAGATGAGGAGTGAACGAGGGTTTACCTGAATGTACTGAGCGGTACCCGCGCCGTCACCGGGCAGTCGGTGTGATCGCTGGCACGTTGCGTGACTGCCCTCCTCGGCGGTGCACTGGTCCCATGCTGACAAGAATCGACCACATCGGGATCGCCTGCTTCGACCTGGACAAGACCGTCGAGTTCTACCGTGCCACGTACGGCTTCGAGGTGTTCCACTCCGAGGTCAACGAGGAGCAGGGCGTCCGCGAGGCCATGCTCAAGATCAACGGGACCTCCGACGGCGGCGCCTCCTACCTCCAGCTCCTCGAGCCCACCCGCGAGGACTCCGCGGTGGGCAAGTGGCTGGCCAAGAACGGCGAGGGCGTGCACCACATCGCCTTCGGCACCGAGGACGTCCTGGGCGACTCGGAGGCCATCCGCGGCAAGGGCGTCCGGGTCCTCTACGACCAGCCCCGCACCGGCTCCATGGGCTCCTCGATCACCTTCCTCCACCCCAAGGACTGCCACGGAGTCCTCACCGAACTGGTCACCTCCAACCCCGACCATTGATGGACCACTGATGGCCCGATTCCCCGGCCGGTAGAGTGGCCATGGCTCGGCCGGGGTTCGGTGCGGAGACGGGGTCGGGGCCTGTGACCCCTGCCCCGGTATCTGACACCATTCCCCCGGGGGCGTCGTTCAGCGGGCGAGCGATGCTCAATTGGGAGTGAGCTTGCGACCAGGGGACGGATGGGACCGCGCTGTGCGGGGCTACGAAAGCCAGGAGAGCCATCAGGCTGAAGCCGACCATCTCTCGCGCTTCGAAGCCGAGATGGAGCGGCTGAAGAAGGAGCGCGGGAAGGCCGTCCAGCACGCCGAAGACCTCGGTTACCAGGTCGAGGTGCTGCGCGCCAAGCTCCACGAGGTACGGCGCAATCTGGCGTCCCGCCCCGCCTACGACAGTGCGGACATGGGCTACCAGGCGGAGCAGCTGCTCCGCAATGCCCAGATCCAGGCCGACCAGATGCGCTCGGACGCCGAGCGCGAGCTGCGCGACGCCCGGGCGCAGACCCAGCGCATCCTCCAGGAGCACGCCGAGCACCAGGCGCGCCTGCAGGCCGAGCTGCACGCCGAGGCGGTCAACCGCCGCCAGCGTCTGGACCAGGAGCTCAACGAGCGCCGCCAGACCGTCGAGGCGCACGTCAACGAGAACGTCGCCTGGGCCGAGCAGCTGCGCGCCCGTACGGAGTCCCAGGCCCGCCGGCTCATGGACGAGTCCCGCGCCGAGGCCGAGCAGTCCCTGAACGCCGCCCGCGCCGAGGCCGCGCGCGTCGCCGAGGAGACCCGGCGCCGGCTGGCCGCCGACGCCGAGGCCGCCCGTGCGGAGACCGAAGCCACGCTGCTGCGCGCCCGCAAGGAGGCCGAGCGGCTGCTGACCGCCGCCTCCGCGCAGGCCCAGGAGGCCACCGAGCACGCCGAGCGGCTGCGTACGAGCACCAGCGCCGAGGCCGAGCAGACCCGGCAGCAGACCCTCGACCTCGGCCGGGTGGCCGAGCAGCGGGTCCAGGAGGCCGACGGCGCCCTGCGCTCCGCGCGCGCCGAGGCCGAGAAGCTCCTCGCGGACGCCAAGGAGAGCGCCGCCCGGCAGCTCGCCTCGGCGGAGTCGGTCAACGAGCAGCGCACCCGCACCGCCAAGGAGCAGGTGGCCCGGCTGGTCGGCGAGGCCACCAAGGAGGCCGAGGTCCTCAAGGCCGAGGCCGAGCAGACCCTCGCCGACGCCCGCGCCGGCGTCGAGCGGCTGCGCGCGGAGGCCGCGGAGCAGGCCCGCGCGGCGGCGGCCGAGGACACGGCCGCCCAGCTGGCGAAGGCGGCCCGCACGGCCGAGGACGTACTGAACAAGGCCTCGGAGGACGCGCGGGCCACCACCCGCGCCGCGTCCGAGGAGGCCGAGCGGATCCGCCGCGAGGCCGAGTCCGAGGCGGAGCGGCTGCGCGTCCACGCGGCGGCCACGGCCGACGAGCTCAAGGGCGCCGCGAAGGACGACACCGAGGAGTACCGGGCCCGTACCGTCGAACTCCAGGCGGAGGCCCGGCGGCTGCGCGGCGAGGCCGAGCAGCTGCGCGCCGAGGCCGTCGCCGAGGGCGAGCGGATCCGCGGCGAGGCCCGTCGCGAGGCGGTCCAGCAGATCGAAGAGGCGGCCCGGACCGCCGAGGAGCTCCTGGGCAAGGCCAAGTCGGACGCGGACGAGCTGCGCGGCGGGGCGAGCGCCGAGAGCGAGCGGGTCCGCGCCGAGGCCGTCGAGCGGGCCACCACGCTGCGCAAGCAGGCCGAGGAGACCCTCGAGCGGACCCGTGCCGAGGCGGAGCGGCTGCGAGCCGAGGCCGAGGAGCAGGCGGAGGCCGTACGGGCCGAGGCCGACGCGGCGGCCCGTGCGCGGCGCGAGGAGGCCGAGCAGGCCGTCGCCGCGAAGCGGGCGGAAGCCGAGGCGGAGCTCGTACGCCTGCACTCGGAGGCCGAGAACCGGCTGGGCACGGCCGAGCAGACGCTGCGCGACGCCCGCGGGGCGGCGGAGAACATCCGCCGGGAGACCACCGAAGAGGCCGACCGGCTGCGCGCCGAGTCGGCGGAGCGGATCCGCAGCCTCCAGGCGCAGGCGGAGGCGGAGGCCGACCAGCTGCGCACGGACGCGGCGAACGACGCCGGGCGTGCGCGTGCGGAGGCCGAGCAGGTCGCCGTACGGCTGCGCAGCGAGGCGGAGTCCGAGGCGGAGCGGGTGCGCACCGAGGCGCAGGAGACCGCGGACCGGCTGCGTGCGGAGGCCAAGGCCGCCGCCGAGCGGGTCGCCGCGGAGGCCGCCGAGGCGCTGGCCGCCGCGCAGGAGGAGGCCGCCCGGCGCCGCCGGGAGGCCGAGGAGACCCTCGCGTCGGCCCGGACGGACGCGGACAGCGAGCGGGCCCAGGCCCGCGAGCAGAGCGAGGAGCTGCTGGCCGCGGCCCGCAAGCGCTCCGAGGAGGCGCAGGCCGAGGCGGCCCGCCTGACCGAGGAGGCGGAGCGGCGCGCCGCGGAGCTGGTGTCGGCGGCGGAGGCCACCGCCCAGCAGGTACGGGACTCCGTGGCCGGTCTGCACGAGCAGGCCGAGGAGGAGATCACCGGGCTGCGCAGCGCCGCCGAGCACGCGGCGGAGCGTACGAAGACGGAGGCCGAGGAGGAGGCTGCGCGCGTCCGCGCGGACGCCTACGACGAGCGCGAGCGGGCCACCGAGGACGCCAACCGGATCCGCACCGAGGCGCGTTCCGAGACGGACGCGGCGAAGGCGCTGGCCGAGCGCACGGTCGGCGACGCGATCGCCGAGGCGGAGCAGCTGCGCGGCGACACCGCCGAGTACGCGCAGCGGGTGCGTACGGAGGCGACGGACGCGCTGGCCGCGGCCGAGCGCGACGCGGCGCGGACCCGGGCGGATGCCCGTGACGACGCGAACCGGATCCGCGGCGAGGCGGCGGAGTCCCTGGAGTCCTCGCGCACCGAGGGCGCCCGGATCGTCGCCGAGGCGACTGCGGAGGCCGAGCGGCTCACCGAGGAGACCCTGGCGGCGAACGCGGCCACCGTCGGCGAGGCCACCGCGGAGGCGGAGCGGATCACCGCCGAGGCGGCCGAGGCGGCCGACGCCACCCGCACCGAGGCGGCGGGCACCCTGGACGAGGCGCGCTCGGAGGCCAACCGGCTGCGTACCGAGGCCGCGGAGCAGGCGGACCGGCTCATCACCGAGGCCGTGTCCGAGGCGGAGCGGCTCACGGAGGAGACGCGCGCCGCGAACGAGACGACGGTCGGCGAGGCGACGGCGAAGGCCGAGCGGCTCACCCGCCAGGCGTCCGACATGCTGGCCGCGGCCGAGCGGGACGCGACGCGGATCCTGGTCGACGCCCGCAACGAGGGCGACCGGCTGGTCGACGAGACGCGTGCGGCCAACGAGGCCACCGTCGGCGAGGCCGCGGCGGAGGCCGAGCGGCTGCGCACGGAGGCGGCGCAGACCCTGGACGACGCCCGTGCGGAGGGCGGCCGGATCATCGGCGAGGCCACCGCGGAGGCGGACCGGGTCACGGTCGCGGCGAACGAGACCCTGGCGAGCGCCGAGCGGGAGTCCGAGCGGACCCTCGACGAGGCGCGCGCGGAGGCGGGCCGGCTGCGCAGCGAGGCTGCCGAGCAGGCGGACCGGCTCGTCACGGAGGCGGCGTCCGAGGCGGACAAGCTCACCGAGCAGACCCGCAAGGACAACGAGCGCACGGTCGGCGAGGCCCAGGCCGAGGCCGAGCGGCTGCGTGCGGAGGCCTCGGAGGCCCTGGCCTCGGCGCAGGAGCACGCGACCCGTACCCGCTCGGAGGCCGAGCGCGTCAAGGCCGAGGCGGCGACCGAGGCGGAGCGCACCCGTACGGAGGCCCGCGCGGAGTCGGAGCGGCTGCTGGACGAGGCCCGCGAGGAGGCCAACAAGCGGCGCAGCGAAGCCGCGGAACAGGTGGACCGGCTCATCACCGAGGCCGCGGCGGAGGCGGACAAGCTCGCCTCCGACGCCCAGGCGCAGGCCCTGGCCGCGACGACGGCGGCCGAGGAGCAGGCCGACGCGATGGTCGACGCGGCCCGCAAGGAGGCCGCGCGGATCTCCTCGGAGGCGACGGTCGAGGGCAACTCCCTGGTGGAGAAGGCCCGTACGGACGCGGACGAGCTGCTGATCGGCGCACGCACGGACGCCGCTGCCATAAGGGAGCGGGCGGAGGACCTGCGCTCCCGCGTCGAGGGCGAGGTCGAGGAGCTGCACGAGCGGGCCCGCCGGGAGTCGGCCGAGCAGATGAAGTCGGCCGGCGAGCGCGTGGACAAACTGGTCCGGGCGGCGACCGAGCAGAGCGTCGAGGCCGAGGCGAAGGCCAAGGCGCTGGTGTCGGACGCGAGCAGTGAGGCGAGCAAGGTCCGGATCGCGGCGGTGCGCAAGGCCGAGGCGCTGCTCAAGGAGGCCGAGCAGAAGAAGGCCGAGCTGGCCCGGGAGGCCGAGAACGCCCTCGCGCAGGCGAAGGCGGAGGCGGAGCGGCTCGTCGACGAAGGGCGCCGTGAGCTGGAGGTCCTGGTGCGCAGGCGCGAGGACATTCAGGCGGAGATCTCCCGTGTCCAGGACGTTCTTGAGGCGTTGGAATCATTCGAGGCGCCTTCGGGCGGCGGAAAGCCCGCAGTCGGCGGCCAGGGCGCGGGGGGCGTGAAGGCCGGAGCTGCTGCGGGTTCCACTCGTTCGGGTGGCAAGTCGTCGGAGGGCTAGTCAGCGAGCGAGATGTGTGTTCCTGATGAAGGTTCAGGCGAACGAGTGACAATCATTCTGCCGCCTTGCCACTCAAAAGGGGTGTCATTGTCCAGATCAATCGCGGATTGACTCGAAGACACGCCGCTTCGGCGCCTAGGATTCCCCTAACACCTCACGTAGCACCTCATCGGTCTCATTCGACAGGAACCCCATGAGCGACACTTCCTCCCCCTTCGGCTTCGAGCTCGTGCGGCGTGGTTACGACCGCGGTCAGGTGGACGACCGCATTACCAAGCTGGTCTCCGACCGCGACAGCGCCCTTGGACGTATCAACTCTCTGGAAAAGCGGATCGAGGAGCTGCACCTCGAGACGCAGAACGCCCAGGCCCAGGTGAGCGACGCAGAGCCGTCGTACGCCGGCCTCGGCGCCCGGGTCGAGAAGATCCTGCGCCTGGCCGAGGAGGAGGCGAAGGACCTGCGCGAGGAGGCCCGTCGCGCGGCCGAGCAGCACCGTGAGCTCGCCGAGTCGGCTGCCCAGCAGGTGCGCAACGACGCCGAGTCGTTCGCCGCCGACCGCAAGTCGAAGGCGGAGGACGAGGGCGTCCGCATCGTCGAGAAGGCCAAGGGCGACGCTTCCACCCTGCGCGCCGAGGCCCAGAAGGACGCCGCCTCCAAGCGCGAGGAGGCCGACGCCCTGTTCGAGGAGACCCGCGCCAAGGCCGCCCAGGCCGCCGCGGACTTCGAGACCAACCTGGCCAAGCGCCGTGAGCAGTCCGAGCGCGACCTGGCCTCGCGTCAGGCCAAGGCCGAGAAGCGCCTCGCGGAGATCGAGCACCGCGCGGAGCAGCTGCGCCTGGAGGCCGAGAAGCTGCGTACGGACGCCGAACGCCGCGCCCGCCAGACGGTGGAGACCGCGCAGCGCCAGGCCGAGGACATCGTCGCCGACGCCAACGCGAAGGCCGACCGCATCCGCAGCGAGTCCGAGCGCGAGCTGGCGGCGCTCACCAACCGCCGCGACTCCATCAACGCCCAGCTGACCAACGTCCGCGAGATGCTGGCGACGCTGACCGGCGCCGCCGTCGCGGCCGCCAACCCGATCGTCGACGACGAGCCCGTCACCCGCGGCGTTCCGGCGCAGCAGAGCCGCTAGGACGCCGGGCAGTTCACCGGCGGTCGACCTGTCGGCCACTCACCTGCTACTCGCTGGTAGCGAAATGTCCTGCCCGAGGGCCCCGTGTCACCTGTTTGAGGTGGCGTGGGGCCCTCGGGCGTTCTAGCGTGAGCCGCATGATCGAGCTTGAGGGCCTTACCAAACGATTCGGCGCGAAGACCGCCGTGGACCACCTCAGCTTCCAGGTCAGACCGGGGGTGGTGACGGGCTTCCTCGGCCCCAACGGGGCGGGGAAGTCCACGACCATGCGCATGATGCTCGACCTCGACAATCCGACCAGCGGCACGGTCCGGATCGACGGGAAGCACTACCGGGACCTGCCGGAACCGCTGAAGCACATCGGGGCGCTGCTGGACGCGAAAGCCATGCACGGGGGCCGCAGCGCGTACAACAACCTTCTCTGCCTTGCCCAGTCGAACCGGATCCCGCAGAGCCGGGTGGCCGAAGTACTGGATCTTGTCGGGCTGACGCCCGTGGCGAAGAAGAAGTCGAAAGGATTTTCGCTGGGCATGGGCCAGCGGCTGGGAATCGCCTCTGCGCTGCTGGGCGACCCGGAGATCCTCATGTTCGACGAACCCGTCAATGGTCTGGACCCGGAGGGAATTCTCTGGATCAGGAATCTTATGAAGGGGTTGGCGGCCGAGGGAAGGACGATCTTCGTCTCCTCCCACTTGATGAGCGAAATGGCGCTGACCGCAGACCATTTGATCGTCATCGGCCAGGGAAAGCTTCTGGCCGACATGTCTATGGCTGATTTCATTCACCAGAACTCGCGCAGCTACGTCCGGGTGCGCTCTCCGCAGCAGGAGCGGCTCAGGGACGTCCTGCACGAAGCCGGGATCGACGCCATCACCGTCCCGGCCACCGGCACGCTGGAGATCGACGGGGTGGCCGCGGAGCAGCTCGGCGAGCTGGCCGCCCAGCACCAGATCGTGCTGCACGAACTCAGCCCGCAACGGGCTTCACTGGAAGAAGCGTTCATGCGCATGACGGCCGACTCCGTCGAGTACCACGCCCACGCACCGGGCGCACCGGGCATGCTGCCCGGCCCCGGCCAGGCGGCCGACAACCCGGCCCGGCCGGCCGACGTACCCGCGTGGGGCGCCGGTTACGAGGCGACGCGCAAGGGCGGCGAGTGACCATGGCCTTCAACGCCGTTCTCCGGTCCGAGTGGACCAAGATCCGCACGGTCTCCTCGACGATCTGGACCCTGGTCGCAGCGCTGGTGGTCACGGTCGGCGTGAGCGCCGGCCTGTGCGCCGTCTTCAACGCGACCTTCGACGACATGCCGCCGGAGCAGCAGCTCACCTTCGACCCGACCCTGGCCAGCTTCGCCGGCATGACGCTCGGCCAGCTCGCCATGATCGTCTTCGGTGTGCTGGTGGTCGGCACCGAGTACAGCTCGGGCATGATCCGCACCTCGCTGGCCGCCGTGCCGCGCCGCGCGAGCTTCCTGGCCGGCAAGCTCATCGTGGCCACCGGCCTCGCGCTGGTCGTGGGCCTGGTCACCAGCTTCCTGTCCTTCTTCCTGGGACAGGCCATCCTGGGCGACCGCAGCATCGGCATCGACGAGCCGAACGTCCTGCGCGCCGTGGTCGGCGCCGGCCTCTACATGGCCATGATCGCGCTGTTCTCGATGGGCGTGGCGACGATCCTGCGCAGCTCGATGCTGTCGCTCGGCATCCTGATGCCGTTCTTCTTCCTGGTCTCGACGATCCTCGGGGCGGTCAGTGCCACCCGGAAGGTCGCCCAGTACTTCCCGGACCAGGCGGGCTCCAAGATCATGCAGGTCGTCCCGGGCGCGATGGACAGCGGCACGGCGCCCTACGGCCCGTGGGGCGGCTTCGGGATCATGGCGCTGTGGGTGCTGGCCGCTGTGCTCGGGGGCTACCTGGTCCTCAAGAAGCGCGACGCCTGACGGCCGGGACGCGGGGCCTCCGTCGCAGGACGGACGCCCCGCGTACTACGGGTCATCCCCGGGTCGGGCTCAGGGTCAGTTCAGGGATCCGCTCCGGGGTGGAACCGAGGGCGACTCGATATCCTCTTAACCCTTACGCGGACGAAAGCCGTCCGGTCCTGGCAAGGGGCAGAGCAGGGGCAGAGCAATGATCGAGGCTGTCGGCCTGACCAAGCGCTACGGCGCCAAGACCGCCGTCGACCAGCTGTCCTTCCAGGTCAGGCCGGGTCACGTGACGGGATTCCTGGGGCCGAACGGCTCCGGGAAGTCCACCACCATGCGCATGATCCTCGGCCTGGACCGGCCCACGGCAGGCCACGTGACGATCAACGGCGTGCCCTTCCGACAGCTGCCGAACGCCCAGCGGCACGTCGGGGCCCTGCTCGACGCCAAGGCCGTGCACGGCGGCCGCCGGGCCCGCAGGCACCTTCTCTCCGTCGCCCAGCTCTCCGGCATCCCGGAGAAGCGGGTGGACGAGGTGCTCGCCGTGGTCGGCCTCCAGGACGTCGCCGGGCAGCGTACGAAGGGCTTCTCGCTCGGCATGGGCCAGCGGCTCGGCATCGCCGCCGCCCTCCTCGGCGACCCCCAGGTGCTCCTGTTCGACGAGCCCGTCAACGGGCTCGACCCCGAGGGCATCCTCTGGGTCCGCACCCTCATGCGCCGGCTCGCCGCCGAAGGCCGCACGGTGTTCGTTTCCTCACACCTGATGAGCGAGATGGCGCTGACCGCCGACCACCTGATCGTGATCGGCCGGGGGCGGCTGCTGGCCGACATGGGCACCCAGGAGTTCATCGCGCACAACTCGGCCGGATTCGCGCGGGTGCGCGCGGCCGACAATGATCAAGATGGCCGGTATGCACTGGGTACGGCGCTGACCAAGGCGGGCGGCCGGGTCCTCCAGGAGCCCGACGGGGCACTGCGCGTGACCGGCCTCGAGCTGCCCCGCATCTCCGATCTCGCGCACGAGGCCGGCGTACGGCTGTGGGAGCTGTCCCCGCACCGGGCCTCGCTCGAGGAGGCCTACATGCGGATGACGCAGCCCGCCGTGGAGTACACCTCCACCGACGACCCCCGCGCCGAGCTGTGGGAGCCGGAGCCGCTGAGCGTCCCCGCCTGGGAGGACGAGCTCCCGGCCCCGGAGGTGCCGCAGACCGGCTTCTTCGCTCCCCCGCCGCCCGGGGCGGGCGGGCAGCCCTTCCTGATGCCCGGCAGCCCCGGCGAGCTCGCCGGCACCCCCCGCAGCACCCCGACGGACACGCGCAAGGACACCCGATGACCGGCCCCACGAGCACCGCGGACCAGCCGAAGAGCTACACCTCGCCCCTGCCGACGCCCCGGCCGCACCTCGGGCACGCCGTGGCCTCGGAGTGGACGAAGATGATCTCGGTGCGCTCGACGGTGTGGACGCTCGGCTCGCTGGTGCTGCTCGTCGTCGGCGTCGGCCTGCTCGCCGTCTCCGAGACCCGCTCGACCGACTACCAGGAGGTGCCGCTCACGGCGCCCGCGTTGTTCGGGCTGTTGGTGGGTCAGATCTCCGTGATGGTGCTCGGGATCCTGACGATCACCTCCGAGTACGGCACGGGGCTGATCCGTACGACCTTCACCGCCGCCCCCGACCGGGCCCGGGTGCTGACCGCGAAGTACCTCGTCTTCTCCACCGTCGCCTTCCTGGCCGTCACCGGTTCGGTGGCGGTGGTCGGGCTGGCCTCCGCGATCATGCGGGGCGGGGCGGCCGCCGGGTCGCACGGAGGCCGGGAATGGGTCAACGCACTGGTCGGCTGCCTGTACGTCACCTTGCTCGGCGTGCTGGGCCTGGCGATCGGGGCGATGCTGCGGCACTCCGCCGGGGCGATCGCCGTGATGCTGGGGCTCGTCACGCTGCCGCCGGTGGTAGGCGGGATGCTCAGCATGTGGGAGTCCATGGCCTCGCTCGGCCGGGCCGTGCTCCAGTACAACGCCCCGGTCGCCCTCATGCAGCTGTTCGGCCTGCCGAACAGCGACACCGCCGACCTGCCGGGCAACGCGGCGCAGCTGCTGCTGATCCTGCTGGTGACGGGGGCCGCGGTGGCGGGCTCGTACGTGGTGGTCGGCCGCCGCGACGTCTGAGACGCCGCGGCCGAGGCGCCGCGGCTCCTGGTACTGCCGCGGCTCCTAGTACTTGGGCGCGTTCCTGGACCGCTGCACCCGCGAGGTGCGGCGGTCCTTCGCGTTCCAACAGGCCTTGTGCCAGTGCCGGCGGTCGTCCACGCCGCCGTACTCGGGCCAGGCGACCAGGTGCGGGGTGCCGGAGGGGATCTCCTGGTCGCAGCCCGGGCAGCGGTAGCGCTTGCCCGCCGCGCTCGCGCCCGCGACGTGCCGGACCTTCCACTCCTCGCCCTGGTACTCCTCGGTGCGCTCCAGCCCGAACCGGTCGAGGCCGGTGCTGGGGCGTTCGTCCGGAGTCTCGCCGCCCCTGGGGCGGTTGTGGCGCGGTGACACGTATACCTCACGGATGGGCGGACGGAAGTGACTTTCTCCCAGACTACGCGCAGCGAGGCCGGGTACCCGCAGGGTGGCTGGCAGAGGCGGCGCGGTGACGTCGACTGGCCTGACTATCCCAATAACTTTCCTGTCAGGCCGTGCCTTTGGCACGTGTCAGACGTTGTTGCCATCAGATGAACCGGTCCACCTGGGGGAGGCCGCGTCAGCCACGAGGAGGGTAAAGGCGATGCGCGTAGGAGCGTTTGTACTGGCGGCCCAGTTCCCGGGCCAGGGGCAGGGGGAGGCTCTGCACCGGGCGGTGCGGACCGCCGAGGTGGCCGAGGAGGCCGGGCTCGACTCGGTCTGGCTCGCCGAGCACCATTTCGTCCCGTACGGGGTCTGCCCGTCGGCGGTGACCCTGGCGGCGCTGCTGCTGGGGCGGACCCGGCGGCTGCGCGTGGGCACGGCGGTGAGCGTGCTGCCGAGCACGCACCCGGTGGCCCTCGGGGAGCAGGCGGCGCTCCTGCACTTGACCTCGGGCGGCCGTTTCACCCTGGGGGTGGGCCGGGGCGGGCCCTGGGTGGACCTGGAGGTGTTCGGCGGCGGCCTGGACGCCTACGAGAAGGAGTTCCCGGAGGGCCTGGACCTGCTGCGGCGCTGGCTCACCGAGCCGCGGGTGGCGGCTGCCGGCGAGCGGTACGGGTTTCGCGAAGTGGCCGTCGTACCGCGCCCGTCGGAGGCGCTGGACGGGGACGGATCAGGGCCGGAAGTGATCGTCGCCTGCACCTCCCCCGCGTCGGTACGGCTGGCCGCGGAGCGGGGGCTGCCGATGCTGCTGGGGATGCACTGCGGGGACGAGGACAAGGCGGCCATGGTCGCGCTGTACCGGCGTACGGCCGCGGCGGCGGGCCGGAACCCGCATGCCCGGCACGTGTCGGCGGGCGTGTGCCAGCTGGCGGACCGTACGGCGGACGCCCGCGAGGCCCTGCTGAAGGCGATGCCGGGCTGGCTGAAGCAGGGGCTGGACGCGCACGTGACGGTCGACGGCCGGGAGCGTGCGATGCGGGACCCCGTCGCCTATACCGAGCTGCTCTGCGATCTGCACCCGGTGGGCACCCCGCGGCTGGCGGCGAACCGGCTCGCGGCCACCTCGGAGCGGACGGGGATCACGCGGTTCGCCCTGCTGACGGAGGGGTCCGGGGATCTCGCCGCGACGGAGGAGAACGTACGGCGCCTCGGCGCCGAGGTCCTGCCCCGTCTCGGCTGAGGCTGCCGCTCCGGTATCAATGGCACCTCCCGCGATACGGAGCGGCAGCGAAGTACGGTGGTGCGGGTGGTGCGGGTGGTGCCTGTCATGCGGTTCGTACGGTGGGTCAGCAGTCCCGGAGCTCGGGCGACTGGTTGAGCAGCTGGCCGCGGATCGAGGTGAACTTGGCCAGCCGGTCGTCCGAGGAAGGATCCAGCGGGAACACGGCCACACGGTGGCAGTTCTGGAATGCCAGGCGCACCCCGAAGTGCCGCTGCAGCGCACCACGTATCGCGTCACTCGCGAGAGCGCGCAGCAGCTGGCCACGCGCCTGCTCGTCGGGCGGCGGCGTCTGGTTGTCGGCGAACTCTCCGCCGTCCACCTTCAGCTGTGCCACCAGCGAGCTGATCATCTCCCATGCGAAGGGCAGGGAGGTCCGGACGCAGTCGACGAAAGCGGCTTCGTCGACCTCGCCTCGCTCGGCCTGTTCGAGTAGGGCCGGTGAGACGTCGAGCGACATGGGTTCTCCTCTCGCGACCCCGGCGGTTTGGGTTGCCGGGGTCTTACGGGCAGGGACGGAGGCGGCGACGCAGCGTGCACGCTCCGCAACCTCCTGCTCACCACGGTAGGCGCCCCATGGGTGGCGCACCAGGAGAATGCGCATACAACGCGCCATCGGCGAACGGGGCTTTCAGGGGCGAATCGCGTGGAGGGCCGTCGGTCGAGTAGCGTTGCCGACCATGCGTCTCGTCATTGCCCGCTGCTCCGTCGACTACGCGGGCCGGCTCACCGCCCATCTGCCCTCGGCACCCCGTCTGATCCTCGTGAAGGCCGACGGCAGTGTCTCGATCCACGCGGACGACCGGGCGTACAAACCGCTCAACTGGATGTCGCCCCCCTGCACCCTCAAGGAGGGGAGCGGGGACGAGGCCGGCGTCTGGACGGTCGTCAACAAGGCGGGTGAGAAGCTCATCATCACCATGGAGGAAGTCCTCCACGACTCCTCCCACGAGCTGGGTGTCGACCCGGGTCTGATCAAGGACGGCGTGGAAGCACACCTCCAGGAGCTCCTGGCAGACCGGATCGAAACGCTGGGCGACGGCTACACGCTGATCCGGCGCGAGTACATGACGGCGATCGGCCCGGTGGACATCCTGTGCCGCGACGCCTCCGGCGCGACGGTGGCGGTGGAGATCAAGCGCCGCGGCGAGATCGACGGCGTCGAGCAGCTGACCCGCTACCTGGAGCTCCTGAACCGGGATCCGCACCTGGCGCCGGTGCGGGGCGTCTTCGCGGCCCAGGAGATCAAGCCCCAGGCCCGCGTCCTGGCCACGGACCGCGGCATGGACTGCGTGGTCCTGGACTACAACGCCCTCCGCGGCATCGAGGACGACAAACTCCGCCTCTTCTGAGTCCTCTTCCGGGCCCTCTTCCGGGCCCCTTACGAGCCCTCGGCTCGCCGGGCGGGGGGCCCGGCAGTAGCGTGGAAGTGGCACAACTCTCCATCGGCGGGCATGCGTCGACGTCGTACGGCGCATGCGGTCCGCTCCGCGGTTCACCGCTGTTGGCTGCGTCCCACCTTCTGCACGAGGAGGGCCACGCCGTGTCCACACCACCGCAACCGCCGTCATCCCCCGAGCCGCACCCGCAGTGGGGACCGCAGGGGCAGCCCGGTCAGCCCGGCGCGCCCCCTCCGCCCGGACCGCCTCCCCCTCCGCCCGGACCACCGCCCGGACCACCGCCCGGACCGCCGCCCCCTCCGCCCGGACCACCGCCCCCACCGCCCCCTGGGCCGCC
Source organism: Streptomyces sp. NPDC031132 (assembly GCF_055570595.1). Taxonomy (NCBI): domain Bacteria; kingdom Bacillati; phylum Actinomycetota; class Actinomycetes; order Kitasatosporales; family Streptomycetaceae; genus Streptomyces; species Streptomyces sp. NPDC031132. The sequence goes on along the minus strand of NZ_JBVIGX010000001.1, from coordinate 303,847 downwards.
GCCGGGACCCCATGGCGAACAGCAGGGCTGGTATGCGCCGTCCTCGCCGAAGACGAACACGTTGGCCGTCGTGGCGTTCGTCATGTCGATCATCTGCGCGATACCCCTGGTCCCGCTGATCCTCGGCATCGTCGCCCTCTCCCAGATCCGCGACCGCGGCGAGAAGGGCAAGGGCTTCGCCATCGCGGCCATCGTCATCCACGGCCTGACCCTCCTGTTCTTCGCGGCCGTGCTGGCGTTCGGGTTCACCGGAGTGCTGGACGACGGGCCGGAGCGCGACAGCACCGGCCAGGTCACCGCCCCCGGCTCCGGCGAGCTTCAGGACATCCGCATGGGGGACTGCTTCAACATGGACGACGAACTTCCGGAGGGCCAGAAGGACGCCAACGCATCCCTCTCGGTGACGATCGTGCCCTGCGACGAGCCTCACAAGGGAGAGGCGTACGCCGTCTTCGAATTGGAGGACGGGTCGTTCCCCGGCGATGACAAGGTCAACGCGACCGCCGAGGAGAAGTGCGACAGCACGGCGCTCACCGATTACATGGGCCAGGGCGCGGAGCTCCCGGAATCGCTGGAGCCCTTCTACTCCGTCCCGCGGTCCAGCAGCTGGGACGTCGGCCACCACAAGGTCACCTGCTTCGTGGCCGACCCCAGCGGTTCGAGCACCGGCTCGGTCCGCGCCACCGGTTCCTGAGCCGCTGCCGCGGAAAGGCGTTGCTAGGGGGTGTCCCGCAAAGTCCTGCCTGGCCCGCGGCGTCTGATGCCGCACCTCGCCGCGTTGTCGGGGGGGGGGGGGGGGGGGGGGGGGGGGGGGGGGGGGGGGGGGGGGGGGGGGGGCACGGGGGAGGGGGGGGGGGGGGGGGGGGGGGGGGGGCGGG